>NZ_JBITWL010000013.1:0-134643 GCF_044543825.1 Gordonia sp. NPDC062954
CACCCTGCATAACCTCAGGATCCCAGCACGGCGGCCAAAACCAGCGCATTCCCGCGCCGGAATCCCCCCCAATTATTCAGCAGTCTCCTAGCCGACTGACGGCGAGGACAGGTCTGCTCGTCCGACGGTGGGCCCCGCCGTTGGGAATCGTCGCGTTGCTGGCCGTGCTGGTAGCCGCGATGTCCGGGATCGGAAACGAGGCGGTCTATCGATCGTGGCAGCAGAGCTTCCCGTTCATGCTCAGTCGGGACGATGACGACATCCGCGCCACGGTGGCCGACCACGTCGGCGACGTCCTCGATGGCAGCTTGCCGCCCACCTGGGTCGACCCGGCGCTGAAGTATCCCGACGGCGGGCACGCTGCGCTGATGTCGTTGTCGGATGCACTGAGCGCCCTGGGTGAGGCGACCGACAGGGCGAGGTCGATCGACTTCGGGCCGTCGGGTGTGTTCGGCTGGGGGATCGAGATGCGGACCACGGTGTTCGTGATCGTGGTCTCCGTGGTGTCGCAAAGATCATCGGCCATTCGTCCACCGTTGTAGGCGCCGAACCACCGATATGGCCGCACCCGACCCGCGTCAGTCCGGGCAACGCACGGTGTATCGCCAGACTGTGCCGTCTTCGGGGCCAGTGACCGTGACGACCACTTCGGACTGCACGCCCGGCGGAACGACCACTCGGACGCTGCCGGTGCCCTCGTTGATGTTGTCGCCGACGTAACCGGTGTCCTGTATCAGGCGCCCCTGGTAGTACACCTGAATCCGGTCGGGCAGGTTGACGGTGTCGTAGTCGAGTGTGAACGCAGTCGGGCCGCTGCGGCCCAGCGTATGACGAGTCTCGGTGACGCCCTGGCCGCCGGACTCGGTCTGCTGGTTGCAGGGTTGCACTGGTGGTTTCGGGCCGAAAAGAAGGTCCAGGCTGCCGAAACCGAGACTCTCCAGACTGCCGGGGTCGAGACCTTCGAGGCTCCCGGAATCGAGGCTGCCGGAGCCTGTGCCGGGAGACTGCGGGGCTGCAGATGAGGTCCCGGCGCTCGATACAGCCAGCGCTCCGGCTGCGGCCACCGCAATGATGCAAGCGCGAAGGTATGTGCCGGCGATAGTCCGAGCGTGACGCTGGTTGTCGATGTGCTGTCTGTCCATGACAGGGCTCCCAAAGAAGACGGGGAACTGACGACTTCGACGATAGTGCGGACCGCGCCATGCGGGTATCAGGCAATTGTACTACTTCGATTACGGCGCAATGACTTTCGTTTTCCTTGCGAACCACGAGGGAGACGATCGAGGCCGTCGACTCCCTGAGAAACTCACATGGCATCCGGCCTGACCAACGCCAGACATGAAAGCGCCCCGCCAGACCAGTCGGGGGTTGGTCTGACGGGGCGCCGGGGTGGCTTCCCGACCGGTCCCGGTCGGGGGAGAGGGACCGGACTGAAAGCCTCAGCTTCAACGATAGTTGATTACCGATTAGCTATTCGCCGTCACCCTCCTCGCGGGCGCGCCGCTTGTCCGCATGCATCGACTTGATCCGTCGTTCTTCGCGACGAACCTCTTGCTGAGTAGCGCGCTCGGCGGCCAGCCAGTCCGGCATCTCGGCGAGCAGCTCATCGATCTGCGCGGTGGTGAGCGCTTCGGTGATGCCGCCGCGGACCAGGCCGGAGTTGGAGATCCCGAGTTTCGCGGCGACCAGATTCTTCGGATGCGGGCCGTCGGCGCGCAGCGTACGCAGCCACTGCGGCGGGTCGGACTGCATCTCGGCGAGTTCGGCTCGAGTGATGGGTCGCTCGCGGAACTCGGCCGGGGTCGCCGGCAGGTACACGTCCAGCTTCTTGGCGGCGGTGGCCGGTTTCATCGATTGCGAGCTCATCGGCCGAGGATATCGCGCGGTAGCCTCTGGTCGTGACCACACCCGACGCGACCACCAGCGACGACACCCCGGTGTTTCGGTTGGCGTTTGTCCCGGGGGTCACGCCGGGCAAGTGGGTGCGGATCTGGGAGCAACGACGACCCGATGTGCCGCTGGAACTGGTCGCCCTCGACGTCGCTGACTGTGCCGACGCCATCGGGCAGGGGCGGGTGCAGATGGCGATCACCCGCCTGCCCGAGGCGCTGCGGCATGGCGATGCGGGAACCCATCACACCATCGAGCTGTACGAGGAGACCACCGTCGTGGTGGTGCCGAAAGACCACGTCCTGACCGCCGGCGACGAGATGACCCTGGCCGACCTCGCCGACGAACAACTGCTGTGGCCGTCCGACGAACCGTTGACGGTGGCGCAGCGTCCGGGGACGGCAGTGAGCCATCGGCCGGAGACCACCGGTGATGCCATCGAACTCGTCGCCGCCGGGGTCGGTGTGCTGTTGGTGCCGCAGTCGTTGGCGCGTCTGCATCACCGCAAGGATCTCGTGTACCGCCCGGTGACCGACGCCCCCACCTCGACGGTGGGGCTGCTGTGGCCGCAACCGACCACCGAGCTCGCCGACGAATTCATTGGCATCGTGCGCGGGCGCAAGGCGACGTCGTCGCGAGGCCGCAGCGACGACGCGCCCAAACGGTCGGCCCGGGAGAAGGCGGCGGCCAAGCGGGCGGCACGCGAAGCGGCCGGCAAGATCCCCGGCAAGAGTGCTCGACGGTCGGGACGTTCCAAGCGTCGGTGACCGCGCAAGGGTGAGCTGTCGCAGCCACTCTGCAGAGGTGCTCGACCGGACCGACGTATATCGATCGGCCTACTTCACACCCGTCGGTGTCGGTGCCACCCTTGAGTGAGGCGTTGTTTCGCAAAAGCGAACAGCGCAAAGAGGTTTGAACGTCTAACAAAGAACTGACGCTCGGCCGATCGAGGAGGATCTCATGGCTCGCGTAGAAGGGTTCGAGCCTGCGCACAGCGGGCAGACGCCCACCGGTCCCTGCGGTGTGTGGGGCGACTCCGATACCGGCGCAGGGGTTCTGGGCACCAGCGGGGTTCTGCCGTCTGGAGTGCAGAACGCGCCGACGGGCAATGCCGGCGTCGAAGGGCACGGTGTCGACACGCTCGGGGTGTTCGGCCGCAGCCAGTTCGGGTCCGGCGTACTCGGTGTCACCTTCCAGCAGGATGTCGGATCGTCGTCTGGGGTGTTCGGTTCCAGCACCGCCGGCGGCAACGGGGTGACAGGTTTCGTCGGCAGCGCCACCGGTGTGCGCGGGTCGAGTGTGCGCGGTGGCGGCGTACACGGCAGTGGCGCCACCTACGGGGTACAGGGGGAGACCTTCGGCGGCTCCACCTCGATCGGCGTCGAAGGGCGCGGCAGCAACGGCGTCGGCGTGCGCGGCAAAAGTCAATCGAACAGCGGTGTCGTCGGGGTCACCACCGGATCGGGCTACGGCACCTTCGGCCTGCACTTCTCGCAAGACCCCGGCAGCGGTGTCTTCGGGAAAGCGTCCTCGGCGACGGCGTCGAAGGCCACAGCTACACCGGCTTCGGGGTGCGTGGCGAGGGTCGAGGGGGCGGGGTGCGCGGCGTGTCCACCTCCCGCGACCCGGCCGCCGGCGGCATCGTCGGCGAGAACCCATCCGGTTTCGCCGGGGTCTTCCTCGGCCGTGTCCGCGTCACCGGCTTCCTCGCCAAAGCCGGTGGCGGATTCGAGATCGACCATCCGAACGATCCGACCAACAAGTACCTGCGTCACTCGTTTGTCGAGAGTCCCGACATGCTCAACGTGTACAGCGGCACCGTCAGCACCGACGAGAACGGCCAGGCCGACGTGCGGCTGCCGGACTACTTCGACGCCCTGAACCAGGATGTCCGCTACCAGTTGACCGTCATTGGGGAGTTCGCGCAGGCGATCGTGGCGCGCGAGGTCGCCGACAACACGTTCACCGTCAAGACCGACCGGTCCAAGGTGAGAGTGTGCTGGCAGGTCACCGGAACCCGCAAGGACCCGTGGGCGGCCGCCAATCGGCTCGTCGTCGAGGACGACAAGCCCGCCGAGGAAAAGGGACGCTACCTGCACCCCGGGGCGTGGGGACAACCCGAACAGACGCCGACGGACCGGGAACCGAACCGCACCAACCGTCAGCGGCAACTGACTCAGCTGATGCCCGAGCAGCTCAAGGATCGCGTCGCACCCGCACTGCGCGAGGCCGATTACCTCGACCGGGATGCGTTGCAGCGCTTGGTGACCGAGATGCTGGATCAGGTGCACCCCCAGGGAGCCGACGAGCGGGAGCGGGTGGTCGGTGGCCGGGTCGAGGAGGAATTGCGGCGGTTCCACGAGGACGCCGGGCTGAGTACGCCACGGGAATCCGGCGCCTGACCATTCGTTGCCGATCGCTCTGGGTGCAGGCCCGACGAGTGAAGTAGTCGCCTACGCTATCCCGCCGATCCGCGGCGGATCACGCTAGGACCGTGGCGGTCTCGTCACCGAAGCCGGCTCGAGAGGATTCCGATGAACAGCCAACACGGTTCGCCACAGCCCATCCGAAACGAGTCGGCGGATTCACAGCCCGCCGCGCGCGGGGAGGTGACCGGTCTACCCACCGATCTACCGCCAGGCAATTGCGTCGCCTTGATCGACGGCGGACGTCAGGTAGCGATCGCTGCCGGCACTGAGCTGACTGTGTACGACTTGTCGCCCGATGACGACAGCACGCTCGCCGCGCAGCGCTGCCGACACATAGACGAGCTGCCCGGTGAGGTGACCGCCATCGCGGAGGGCGCGCTCGGTCTGATCGTTGCGGTGCGAAGCGACTGCGACGAAGACCGCATTCTGCATGTTGACCGGGAAAGTGACCCGGTCGTCATCCATGAGTCCCCAGACCAGATCACATCTCTCGCGGCATCTGGTGGCGACGCCTACGCGGTGACCGACGGTCCGATGCCGTCCGTCGTCCGGGTGTCGGTGCGGCAGCGCGTCGCCGTCGATCGAACAAACTTGATGCACAGTGATATCCGGGTGGAAGCGCGAGACAACGGCGGGCTGCTGATGGTCGACCGTCGCGACGGGACGACCCGGATGCTGACGCCTGATCTACGAGAAGAACACCCGGCCGCCGCAGACACGCCGTCGACCTACGCATGCTACGAGCGATCGACCAAGTCCCACTGCGGTTGTCGACCACCGCGGGAACCCGGGTGTCGCTGCCGCGATCCGCAGGACCAACCATCCGATGACATTCCCGGCCGTCTCACCCGAAATCCCGACGATGGCGCGGGTACATCCGTGGCGGTTCCGACCCCTGACGGCGGAGCGGTCGTCGGCCGCGGCGATCGCGTCGAGCATCAACCCCCGGGAGGGTCGCGGCTGGGTCCGTGCGGCCGCAGCCTGTTTTACAGTGTGGACACCCTGCGCAGGGTGGGCGCCTACTATCTCGCCTCCGATGCGGGTGGCCGCACGATGACGCTGTTGAGTGCCGACATGAACATCGTCGACGAATGGTTCGCCGGCCGGCGCGGGAATGTGGTGCTCACCGCACCGAGTACGACCCGCATGCTGACCCTTCGCGGCGGCACGCAATGGACCTGGGCCGACGCACATCTGGTGGCGACGGAGTTGCGGCCCGATCTGGAGCGGCATGTGATCGACGCCGTGACGTCGAAGGTTTTCTACGGCCGCGCAAACTACGTCATGTCTTACGGGCAGCCGACGACCCCAACAAAAATCAAGGCGCTCCTGCTACCGGTGATCGAGGGCGACCAGACCTACAGTTCACCCAACCTCGACGGTTTCGCCGCCTTCATCAGCCGGACCGTCACGCCGCTGGTACGCGACTACTACGACGAAAACTCATACGGCCAACTCAAGGACGTCAGCATCGACGTCTTCGGCGCGGGGGTGGGACCGACGGGCGGGCCGTTGCGGTTGCCGCGTCATCGGGTGGCCGACTACTTTTTCCCGCAGTACGACCCCGCTCGTATCGAACTGAAGCGGTCGGGCCTGTCCGGCGGCGACACGGTCAGCCTCGACGGCCGGGAAAGCCTGGTGATCCAGGCCAAACCCCTCACCGGTGGGCCGGGCGCGAAATCGCTCACGCTGAAATTCTTCGCGGTCGGCTTTCGCCGCGACGAGGACCTGTTTCCCGTGCAGATCCGGTTCACCGGCACCGAAAGGCTCACGCTGGCCACCACCGTGCCCGACGGTTCCACGAAATCGATCCTGCTGACCTTCCCGGCCAAGACGATCGACATCGCCGACGACTCGCAGGTCACCGCGAAATTGACCGAGCTCGCCGGCTACCTCGATTCGGTGATGGCGTCGGCGGAGACGGCGGCCGGCCTCGGATCCCGTGTGTTCGCGGCGCCGTCAGTGGCACGCATCCGAGCCATCGGTAAGCAGTTCGGATCGCTGGTGGTGACCATCGCGGGAAAGTCCACCGTTGGTGGCAAACTCGCGGTCACCTCGACGTCGTCGACGGGTGTCGGGGTCGACCCGATCGGGCTGACCGCACCGCTGCGTGGCCATGTCCCCGTTGCCAGCACTGCTTTGCTGCAGCGTTACCTCGACGTCGTGTCGCTGCTCGCGCAGGAGGCGGCCGGCGCCGGCTTCAACGACCGGTACCTCAACGCGCCGACGGCCACCTTCGCCGGCGGGACGCTCACCACCCGGATTCCCATCGCCGACCGCTACGGCGGCCCCGGCGCGACGGTGGGCGTGACGTCGAGCTCGGCGCTCGAAAGACAAGGCCCCACTCGTGAAGGCCGCATGGCCGGCCGACCCGGCGATCAGAGCGGTCACCGTGAGCGTGCCGACATACACACCGTCGGCGGCGACCTCGCCATGTAGCGAGCTCAACCAGTTGCGCATCGCTGCCATGGCCGGGCCGGGTCCGCTCAGTCCGGGTTGCGGGAAGGCGGCCGAGGCCCCGTGTGCGACCAGGATGGCGCCGTCGCCGCGCGCCCGCATGGCGGGCATCAGCAACCGCACGAGCTCGACCGGCGTGCGAACGTACAGCGACAGCATCCGCTCGAGCGCGCTGTGATCGAGGTCCATGGCGGGCGCGAGCGGCTCGGTGGTGATCGGCGCGTACTCCATGATGTCGATCGGCCCGAGGTCGGATTCGATCGACGCCACGAGGGACATCGCCGATGTGTCCGTCAGGTCGGCGACATAGGCGCGCGCCTCGATGTTCTCGGACGCCAGGTCGGCGGCCATCTGCGCCAACGGTTCCGCACGACGAGCCACGAGGGCCACCCGGTTGCCCTCGCGGCCGAAACGACGGGCCACCGCCGCGCCCAGTCCGGTACCGGCGCCGAAGACGGCGATCGTTTTTCCAGAGTCAGTGTGCATTTCGTGTATCTCCTTGTCGCTCATGGTGTTCCTTCCGTCCGCTCATGCCAGCCACGCCCAACCCACCAGCAGGCCAATCGCGGCCAGCGCAAGATTGATCGGGATCTGGCGGCGCGCGGTGATTCCCAGCGGCCAATGTGCGACGGCCGCGCCGACCTGGAATGCGGCCAGTCCGAATGCGGCCGCCACTCCGAGCCAATCGGGCAGGCCCGTCAGACCGGGAAGGACGATGCCGAATGCGCCGATGAGCGCAATGACACCCACGGCGCGAACTTGCCATGCGGGTGCCTGGTGCACCCACGCCATCGCGGCCGGAATCCGCGGAATCGGCACCAGGACCTTCATCATTCCCGCGGTGAGGTGCACCGCGAACAGCACCCACGCCCCGACCCAGGCGAGGTCGTCGATCGACATGAGGTTCCTCTCGGTAAATTGAGATAAGGTTCAAGTTAAGACACTAAGCCTAAATTGAGAGGACTGTCAACTTGTCTGCGCGACCCCTGCGCGCCGATGCACGCGCGAATGTCAGCCGACTGACCGAGGCGGCCCTGGACTGCTTCCGCGACGAAGGACTGGGAGCACCGCTGGACCGGATCGCGAAAGCGGCCGGAGTCAGTCAAGGCACCCTGTACAACCGGTTCGGTGGGCGCGACGGCCTGATCGACGCCGTGCTTCCCCACCTGCTGGCCGACGGTTTGGATACGTTGGAGGCCGAGCTGCGCGAGGTGGCCGATCCGGGTGAACGACTGGCCATCTACGTGCGTGGGCTGGTCGAAATGCAAGGCCGCGACACGGCTCTGGGCGACGTTGTCTCCGGTCGCTATTCGTCGTCTGCCGAGGTCGCGGCGGCATGCACGCGCACGCTCGCCACCGCCACCGAAATCATCGCCGACGGTGTGGCATCCGGAACACTCGTCGCCGACCTCACCGCCGACGATATCCAGGCGTTGCTCATCTCCACCGGCGCCGTCCGAGCCCACGCGCAAGACCCGGCGGACGCCGAACGCCGAGCCCAGCGCGTGACCGAACTCTTCCTGCGGTCATCGCGACAAGCCGACTGAGGTGAACGTCGCGGAAAACAGCACGTTCAACTCACTCGGACCCGGGGCGACATCGGGTGGAACCGGATGGCCGTCCAATGCGTCTGAACTGCATGGGAATACCACCGGAACTTCGGAAGCTGGCACTCGAGCGTGACGGCATCATCACCGCTGCGCAGGCGCGTAAGTACAAGGTGAGTCGCGGGGCCGTGCAGCGACGGATCGCGGCGGGCGACTGGGTGGATGAGGGGCACCGGATCTACCGGCTCGTCGACCATCCGGCGACCGCGCGCACCCGTACGCGAATCGCCACGTTGTCGGTCTCGCCGAGTGCCGTGCTCGGTGGCGTGATGGCCGCCTGGTGGCATGGCGTCATCAGCAAGCGCCCGACGTCGGCGACGGTGACAGCGCCGATGGGGTGGCTCGGGTCGTCGGTCGCCAGGGTGACGGTGGTGCGGCGTCCGCTGCTCGACGTCGACGTCGTGGAGCGAGACGGGTTGCGGGTCACCGCACTTCCGCTGACGGTGCTCGAGGCGGCGGTCGAGGGCGGCATGGACGTGGTCGATCGGGCGCTGCAGAAGCATCTCGTGACCGTCGACGACATGATGTCCACCTACCAACGGCACGCCGCCGGCAAGAACGCCGCGCAGATGGCCCGCATTCTCGAGCTCCTCGGCCCCAATGCTCACTCCGAAGCGGAACGGTTGGCGGTCGCCGTGTTCACCGAGCACGAGATCGTCGGCTGGGAAGCGAACTACCCGGCGGCAGGGTATGAACTCGACTTCGCATTCCCCGCGCAGAAGGTGGCGGTCGAGATCGACGGAATGGCCTACCACTCCGATTCTGATGCCTTTCAGCGCGACCGTCGACGACGCAACGCACTGATCAACGCCGGCTGGACGGTGCTGAACTTTACCTGGTCGGACCTGCTGGAGCGGCCGGGTTACGTTGCCGCGCAGATCCGGTACGCGCTCGCGCACGCGGCGGCGTGACGTGGCCGTGCCGAGTGAGGAGAACGTTCCGGTTTCCAGCACGTTCACCTCAGTCGAACAGCGCCACAGCGGTCGAGTGAGTAGAACGTCACGGAAACCGCGACGTTCTACTCACTCCGCTGGGCCACGCGCGTGGTGTGGTCCTCTGCCACCCTGGCATGCTCGATGTCGGTCCGGGCGGCCGACCGGCGGGCGCTGGTCGGCGGCTCACCCGAACCCGGGGTGAACTCCGCCAGCCATCCGAACAGCGGCCGGGCTGCGGTCGAGGGTTTCGCCGGGATCAGGTCGAGTGAGCCCGTGATCGGTGGAAGCTCCTCGGGGAACAGCGGTTTGCTGATGACGTGGCCGTCGTCGAGGGGTGTGGCTGTTCGCCATTCGCCACCAATGTGAACCAACGCGATCAGGTGGCCATGATCGGTCACCGCGGCACCCACTTCGATGTCGAGGGTTGCGGCAAGCGCGAGGAGGACGCATTCGAACTCGCGAGGTGTCGCGCGTCCGGCCTTCAGGACAGCCGCGGCCGGGCGGGGTGCGTCGGCGGCCGACGCGTCGATGTGAAGCAGCTCCTCCAGGGCGGCCCGAAGGTTGACGATGCGGGTTTCGTCGTCGTCGGCGTCACCGCTCAATGCCTCGGCGATGGGCAGCAACTGCGGTTCCGGGGTGGTCTGGGGCAACAGATCAGACAGCAGGCGTCTGCGTTTGCCCTGAGCCGTGCCGCGACGACGACCCGGTGACGTGACCACCGCGGTCGGCGGCGACAACTCACCGATCAGCTTGCGAGCGTCATCGACGGCCGACGACGCATCGACGGCACCGGTCTCCGGCAGGTCGACCACCGCGTTCTGATAGGCGACATCACCGCGACGTGAGAACAGGATCACGTCGGCGGCGAGCACGGTGGCTCGGCTGGTGTGCGGCACCGGCAGTTCGACGTTCCGCGGAACGGTGTGGGTGCGCACCGTGGCGCGGGCCGCCCCGTCGTTGCCGACAACCACAAGGGTGGAATCGGGTGGGGAGGCGTCGAGCGGGAGGTCGGTGCCGTCGGCGGGTCCGAGCGCCAGATGTGCCCGACTCCCGACGAGGTTGTCGAAGTCGTTGCGGGGGAGTTCGACTCCGCGGGGAGGCGAGTTGATCCCGTTCGGGTCGGTGAAGTCGGCGCTTCGGGCTCGGTGCCACAGCAGCGGCACCCGCTTGCGTCGGGCGTCGTCGTCTTGGAGCTGTTCGAGGAACCACAGCAGCCGCCCACTGCCGCGCTGCGGATGAGGTGTGAGGTGCCACCAGGTCAGCCGGCGGGCGAGGTCGCAGGCCACTACCGGCTGCCACGAGCCGATGCCGATATGGCCCAGTGCGGCGATCCAGCCGAGGTAGCGCGGCAGCGCGTCGATTGCGCGGATGAGTTCCGAGCGTGACATCGCGCCGGACACCCGCAGACGATCCGGGCTGTTCAACGCCGCCACGGCGGCGGCCGCGCAGAACTGGCTGCCGAAGTCGATGTCGAGCCGACGGTTCAACGTCGGGGCCGTCGCCAGGGTGTCGTCGACCCATTGCCCGTACGGTTTGGGATTGACCGGCCAATCACGCAGTGCCGGGACACTGTTCGCGATTGCCGCGAGGACGAGGTGTTCGGCTTCGGTGGCGTCGGTGGGGGTGGGCAGCGCGGCGAGGCGGGAGTGTAGATTGCTCGCCGCGTCGACCCCCACCATCAGGCGGGTGGTGAGCGCGCCGAGATCGGTCACGGTGAGGGTGTCGTCGGAGTCCTCGACCAACCGGTGGGTGACGAGGTGGTCAAGCACGTCCTTGAGGTCGCGGCGTTTGCTGTTCTGGGCGTAGGCGAAGGTGCCCTCGTACCAGAGTTGTGCGTCAGCGCGACGGGTGATGCTGCCGAGCAGGATCTCGGCGAGCACGGCGTCGGCGAGTTTGTCGTTGAGTCGGCTGTCCACCCGATAGCCGGCGACAAGTCTGCTGCGCCAAGCGAGTTCCTCGCTGTGCGGCACCATGATGAATCCGAAGCCCTCGGCTTCGTGTCCGGCGCGCCCGGCGCGGCCGAGCATCTGCTGGGCCTGACTGGTCTCGAGCTCGTTGATGCCGAGTGTCAAGTCGCGGATGATGACCGTGCGGGCCGGCGTGTTCACCCCCGTCGAAAGGCCGGAGGTCGCGACCAGCGTGTCGATCTGGCGCGCGTTGAAAGCGGCCAGCGCCCGTTGGGCTTTCGGTGCGTCCCGAAAATGGATGCCGACACCTTTGGCGAAGGCCTGCTCCACCAGGGTGTCGTCTTCGACGCCGCGGTAACGCACGCCGCCCAGTTGGCCCGCGGTGCGTCGGACCGCATTCTTGCTGCCGCAGAAGATCAGCGCGCTGCCCGATGTACCGGCGTCGTCTTCGGACAGCTCATGCACCAGGTCGGTCAGGGCCTCGTCCTTGGCGTCCTCGTCGGCCCACGGTTTGCCCGAGGGCGAGTCGTAGGCGACGAACTGCGTGATGAGGCGAGTGGGTCGCCACTCCACCGTGATGAGTTGGGCGTTGAACCACGCGGCGAGTTCTTCGGCATTGCCCGCCGTGGCCGACAGCGCGACGATCCGCGTCCGGTCGGCCGACGCCCGCAGACGTGCGAGCAGTGACTCCAGGGTGGCGCCGCGCTCATGATCGCCCACCAGGTGCACCTCATCGACGATCAGGCAGCCGACGCTGTCCAGGAACGATCGCAACGACGAACGGCGATAAAGGGATTCGAATTTCTCGGTGGTTGCCACCCACAGTTGCGCGGTGCGGATGCGGTCGCTGGACATGTTGGTCTCGCCGGTCAGCTCGATCGACGCGATGCCGTGTTCACGCCACCGGGCAGCGGTCGCGGCCACCTCGGCGGCCAGGGCCCGCGCCGGCAACAGCCACACCGCCGGCCGGTTCTCCAACAGGATCGACCGCAGCGCGGCCACCTCGCCGATCAACGTCTTGCCCGAACTCGTCGGCGCCACCACCATCACATGCCCAGAGGTGTTCAGCACCGCGGGAACAGATTTCGACTGCAGCGGATTGAGCTGATCGAATCGATCCAGGTAGGGCTGCAGGGGCGGGGGAATCAGGTCGGCGGTGGGAGTCCAGGTCTCCTCGCCGCCGGTCACTCGGTCCTGGCCGTCGCGCATCAGGTCGAAACCGGCGACGAACGCATCGACCAGCCGGGACGCGGAGTGCACGGTCCCGGAGTTCTCGTCGGCCGCTAGCGCCGTGCGGGTGAAGTTCGTCGACGGGTTGAGGACGCGGTCGTCGGCGAGCACGACCTTCTCGTGCAGGTTACGCACGGTCACCACCCGAACACCCACGTCACGTAGACGACGCACCGCGGCATCGTTGGACGCCTCGGGGCGGGTGAACACGATGACGTCGACGTGTCGTCGGTGCGCGGCGATCGTGTCGTCGAGCAGGGTGGCGGCTTGCGGCGAGGCATCCCACTGCGGGACCTTGATCCACAGGCGATGCTCGGCAGCGCCGACGAAGGACCGGAGGGTGCGGTAGCTGACCAACAACGCCTCCTGTGTCGACTCCATGTCTCATTGAAGTGCGGGTGCGGGTGGGAATGCAAAAGTGGTGGTGGGTTGGAGGCGAGTGCGGTGAACGTCGCGGTTTCCGGCACGTTCACCTCAGCCGGGTCGGGGTGGCAGCGGAATCGTGACGCACGCCGATATGCCGTGTTGTGACATGGGCAGTGGCTTTTTGTGCCGGATTGTGGGCGTTTCCCGGCAATCGCGGCATCGGTTCGCCGGGTGCTGCTTAGCTGGGCCGGGCGGACCGTGACACTCGGTCGGGTGTTCGCCGGCGGTACCGCTCGTTCGATCTCAAGGAGACGCTCTAGATTATGTGCACGCGCGTGATGTGGCCAGATGCCAACGGATCGGTCATCGTCGGCCGGAACATGGACTTCCACCAGGACCTGCACACCAACCTGTGGAAACTTCCCCGCGGCATCAAGCGCGACGATCGGGTCGCCGGAAAACTGCAGTGGACCGCGAAGTACGGGAGCCTCATCGCCGGTGTGTACGACCTGCTGTCCACCGACGGCCTCAACGAACGCGGACTGGGTGGCCACATCCTGTGGCTGGCGGAGTCGGACTACGGCACCCCCGACGACTCGAAACCGCAGCTGGCGATGTCGGTGTGGCTGCAGTACTACCTCGACAACTTCGAGACCGTCGCCGAAGCCGTGGCGTGGACAGAGTCGGCGCAGCCGCAGATCGTCCCGATCGCCGATCCGACGGGCCACAGCAATCCTGCTCTGCACCTCGCGATCGAGGACGCCAGCGGCGACTCTGCCATCTTCGAGTACATCGACGGTGAGCTGCAGATCTATCACAGCCGCGATCACCTGGTGATGACCAATTCGCCGAGCTACGACCAGCAACTCGAACTGGTCAAGAAGTACGAAGGGTTGGGCGGCGACGACCCGCTGCCCGGCACGTGCCTGGCCACCGACCGCTTCGCCCGCGCGCTCTACTACGTCGGTGTGCAACCGGAGCCGACTTCGCACCTGCAGGCGACGGCGGCGATGATGAGCATCATCCGCAATTGTGCCCAGCCGTTCCGCAATCCCGAGCCAGGCAAACCCGATGCGTCGCAAACGCTCTGGCAGGTCGTCCTCGACCTGACCAACCTGCGCTACACCTTCGAATCCACCACCCGACCCAACACGGTGTGGGTGGATCTCCACGACCTCGACTTCTCCGAAGGGTCCGGCGAGACCAAGCTGGACCTGATCGGCAAGCTCGCGCTCGACGGTGGCATCGCCGGTGAGGTGCACAAGGACTTCGCCAAGCACCACAGGTTCCATATCGTCTCGATCGAGCAGGCCAAGCTCATCGGTGAGCTGGTGCAGAAGGCGAGCGCCGACATCAAGCACATCACGAAGCCGGTCGAGGAGTACGAGAACAAGATCCAGGATCTGGTCACCGAGAAGCTCGCGTCGTTCGTGAACGCGGAGTAGGGCGCAGCGGGGGCTACCGCCCGATTTGCTCGACCACCGACACCGTGCCATCTGCTGCGCAGTCGTAGCGTTCCACGACGCCGTCGGAGTCGACCAGGATGGTGGCGAACGTGCTGCGTCCCGGCGGCCCGACGCGGGCGGTCACGCGACCCGACGACAATCCGTGGAGCAGACCGACCAGCACATCCTCGAGGTCGGTGTGGGCGATGTCGGTGTCGTGGTGGCCGCTGTCGTCGAGTAACACCACAGATACGCCGCGTTCCCGGGCACGCCACACCGCCTCGCGTACGCGGGACAGGTACCAGCCTTGGGCACGCAGACCATCACGCAGGTCGTCTTCCACCAGATGGGCATGGGTGACCTCGGCGTCGGTGAACTCGTGGCCGGTGGCCACCCGATGAAGGATGGGGCGGGCCGCCTGGTCGAGGTGAATCAGTTGCCGATCATGTTCCTCGGTCCCGGCACGCGCGGCGGCGTCCTCGGCCGCCATGACGACGGCCTGCTCGCGCAGCACCCGGATGCGACGTGCCATGGGCCGCAACATGAGAACGAACAGAGTCGCGAGGACCATGGTCGGGTAGGTCCACGCGGTGAAGGTGATTCCACTGACCAGGCCGCGACCGTGCTGCACCGACCACACGCCGGCAGACGCACTCATCAGCAGGGTGCCGACCCACGCCGTCATCGGACGGCCGCGCAGCGCCAGCAACACCAGGATGGCGGCGCCGGCGATCAGCGGTGACTGCAACTGCAGGACGTCGAAGGTCTCCATCGGCGTTGACCACCAGCTCAATGCCGTACCGGCCAGCATCACCGCCGTCACGCCCAACCCGGCGCGCATCGGGAACGGATCACCCGCAATCCGCACCACCGCCATCAGATCGGCCATCAGCACGACGAACGCCCCGGCGATCGCTGACCACGGTGCGAGACCGCGGATGTCGAGTCCGGCACCCACCGTCACCACGACGTAGACGAAGCCGAGATGGGCCAACGCGAGAGTGACCGTTCGGGATTGGATGCCGAACAGGTCGGTCACCGGGGCCGGTGCCGGGGAGTCACTGAGCGGCATCGCGCACCCATTCCAAGGCGATGGTGGTGCCGTGGCCCGACGCGCTGCGTACGTGTGCGCGGGCGCCGGGCAGCGCGTCCATTCGTCCGACGATGCCCGTCGACAACCCCAGACGCTCCGGTGCGACGGCAGCCGGGTCGAAACCCGGGCCGTCGTCGACGATGGTCACGTGCACACGATCGGCGGTGAGTTCGCAGGTCACCGTGCAGTCGCTGTCGGTGCCGGCGTGACGTCGCCAGTTGCGGACCGCCTCGCAGGTGGCCTCCAGGATGCCCGACATCGCCGAGACCGGGTACCGGCCACCGGAATCCGCATCGACGTGGACCTGGCAGGCGGCGGCCGGGTCGGTGAATTCGACTGCGGCACAGATGCGTCGTCCGAAATCGTCGGCGGTGAGACCGTGGTCGGACGGATCGCCGTGGCCTCGGTGGTCGAGTTCGTCGAGCGCGGAGAAGGCCTGCGCGGAGAGCCCCGGGTCTTGGCGGCCGCGATGCACGTTTTGCAGGATGGCCATCACCCGGTCATGGGTCAATCCGGCAAATCGGGCCCGAACCTGTTCTTGCGCCGTGGATGCCGCCGAGTCCGACGCGGCGCGCACGGCGGCGGCGTGCTCTTCGTCGAGCACTTCGGCGGTGCGTCGGGTGACCACGGTGATGGAGAGGAACACGCAGATCAGCGCGATGGTGAGCAGTGCGTTGAGGTACATCTCCAGTTGTAGATGCCCATTGATGCCGACCTGATTGGCGGTGTGCGCCAACAGTGTCGAGCCGACGATGTAGAAGAACGCCCACCGGTGATGGCCGGCCAGCGACAGCACCAGGCCGGGCACGCCGATGAACTGGATCATCCAGACGGCCCAGCGGGAGTTGTCGGGCGCGACGTCGCCGTTCCACGAGACGAACCACAATGCGGCCGCCAATGTGAGGGCTGCGCACAGCAGAATGCCGAAGGCCGTCAAGTTCGGAGGACGGAGTCGGTAGGTTGCTGCCACCAGAGCCGTCGACGGCGCAGCCACCAGCAGCACGCTCACCAGCGGCCACCACCACGCGGTGAGGTCGGCCCGGTCGATGACCACCGGCAGCAGGCACACCGTGAGGGCGAGCAGCCCGCACCCGATGAAGCGGGCGACGAGACGCTGCACCCGAGCCAGACCGGAGCTGTCGGCGGGCCCCGTCAGACGCGCACGCCACCCGGTGTGGTCAGCGCCGGGCGGCGCGGCGGTTGCGGTCTCGTGGCCCGCGGTGGCGACAGAGTGGGTCACTTGTACACCTCCAGCCCGCAGCGCGGGTGATCCGGTGGTCGTAGAACGGCGCCAAGAGTACCCAAGTCGGTGGATGGCTCAAACGTCACCGGAAGTGAGGTGAACGTGCCGGAAACCGGAACGTTCACCTCACTCGGGACGTCGGGTGGCGACTCGTGCCTCCTGTGAGGCCAGAAGTGTGGCTAAAATGAGGCGATGACGACTGTGCCGCTGGGCGAGGCCAAGGACAAGCTCTCCGCGCTCGTCGACAGCGCGGAGTCGACGCACGACATCATCACGATCACCAAGCACGGCAAGCCCGCTGCGGTGCTGATGTCGGCTGACGACCTCGAATCGCTGCACGAGACGATTCACTGGCTCTCACGGCGCGGAACGGCCGAGGCGGTCGCCGGCGCCGATGACGAGCACGCAGCCGGGCACACCATCTCCCTCGACGACCTGCGCGCCGAGCACGGTCTTCCCCCACGATGAGCGATTCGACGCCGCAGCCGTTCGACGTCGCCATCGCCTCACCCGCCCGCCGTGCCCTTGCGCGCCTTCCCGGTCGCGTCGCGCACGCCGTCATCGAGTTCATTTCCGGCCCGCTCGCCGAGAATCCACGGCGGCTGAGCAAGCCACTACGCAATGAGCTCGAGGGTCTGCATAGTGCGCGTCGTGGCGACTATCGGATTCTTCTGCGCATCGACGATGCCAATCGCTGCGTGCTGATCGTCGACATCGACCACCGCGCGCACGTGTATCGGACATGAGTCGTGAGGTGAACGTGCCGGAAACCGGAACGTTCACCTCACTGCGGACATCAGGTCGACGGCATCAGGTTGTGCACGAACCGGATCTTGTCCAGCACCGCCGGGGGCAGCACGAACGGGTAGAGGTCCGGGTGGCCCATCGACCGGTTGATCTGGTTGAGCGCCCACGTCAGCGGCAGCCACCAGCCGATGAGCTGTTCGAACCCGACGTCGCCGGGCAGCACGCTGTCCAGGGTGGAGCCGGCCGGCGCCATGGCGAAGGCGGCGGCGGTGTCGAGGGTGTCGCGGATGTGCAGGTAATGCGCGAAGGTCTCGGCGAAGTCCTCGGCCGGGTGCATCGTCGCGTACGACGACACATACGTTTGCGGCCAGCCGTCGGGGGCGCCCTCGGAGTAGTGGCGGTCCAGCGCCGCCTGGTAATCGTCGTCGGGGTTGCCGAACAGCTCCTCGAACTTCGGGCGCACATCGTCGGAGATGAGGACGAGCTGGTAGTAGTGCCCGATCTCGTGGCGGAAGTGGCCGAGCAAAGTGCGGTAGGGCTCTTCGAGCTGCACTCGCAGCTTCTCACGGTGCACATCGTCGCCCTCGGCCAGATCGAGGGTGATCAGCCCGTTGTCGTGGCCGGTGATGACCGACTGCTCGGCGCTCGACAACAGGTCGAAGGCCAGGCCGGTCTGCGCATCCTCGTCGCGACCGGTGATCGGCAGTTTGAGTTCGTCGAGCTCCAGCACGAGCCGTCGTTTGGCGGTCTCGGCGCGGCCGTACTCGGCGCGGGCCTCGACGTCGGTCTCCGGCGGCAGGGTCCGGGTGAGCCGGCAGGACTCGCACAGCGTCGGGGTGCCGGACCACGCGACCAGCCAGTTGCACTGTGCGACTTCGGTGTTCTCACAGCGCTCGACCAGCGTGCCGTCGATCTCGGTGCGCTCTTTCTCGTCGAGGTTGTAGATGGTTCGGGTCTCGAGCCAGAAACCCAATGGTTTGCCGCAGTTGAGGCATTTGCTGTTCTCGAAGGACAGACGCTGACCACAGTTGTGGCAGGTGAAATCGCGCATGATGTGTCGTCGCTTTCTCGCGGCAGGGGACACGCACAGTTGTACCCGAGAAGGAGGACTCTCAACCACTGGCGCGCTGTGAGGTGAACGTACCGGTTTCCGGCACGTTCACCTCACTACACAGACGTCGATTCCCGCAGCACCCGACGCTGGATCTTGCCGGTCTGGGTTTTCGGCAGATCCGCGACGATCTCGACCCGACGCGGGCGCTTGTAGGCGGCGAGGCGATTGCGACAGAAGTCCACCAGTTCGGGTCCGGTCACAGTGCCGTCGCGGAGAGACGCGTACGCAACGACGGATTCGCCCTGGTAGTCGTCGGGCACGCCGATGACCGCCGCCTCGAGCACCGCGGGATGCTCGTAGAGCGCCTCTTCCACCTCGCGCGGCCACACCTTGTATCCGGACACGTTGATCTGGTCCTTGATGCGGTCGACGATGTAGATCCAGCCGTCGTCGTCGATGACGGCGACGTCACCGGTGTGCAGCCGGCCCTCGGGGAGCGCCACCGCCGACGCCTCCGGGTTACGCCAATACCCGGCGACGATCTGCGGGCCGGACAGCACCAGCTCGCCCTCGACACCCGACTCCAGCGTGCGGCCGTCGGTGTCGACGACGCTCGCATGCACCCCGTCGAGCGCCTTGCCGACCGACAGCGTGCCGCGCGCCGGTTCGGTCGGTGCCACCGCACCCGGCGGCACCGCGATCACCCCCGACGACGTCTCGGTCATGCCGTAGGCGTTGTGGATGTAGCAGCCGAACCGCTCCTGGAATCGGGTGACCGTACTCGGTGGGACGGGCGCGCCGCCGCTGAACAGGGTTGTCGCCGAGGCGAAGTGCTCGGCCGACGCGTGCGGCGAGTTCATCATCGCGGTGAAGGCGGTGATCGATCCGATGGTGTACGTCACCTGGTGGTCGCGCATCGCGGCGAGAGCCACCGCGGGCGTGAACCGACCGGCCACCACCAGCTCGGCCCGCTGCACCAGTGGCAACGCACCCAGCAGCACCGCGCCGGTGATGTGAAACAGCGGTGCCAACGCGAACGCCACACTGCCCCTGCCTATCCCGGAGAGCGCCGCGAAACTCGACGTCACCGCCAGGATGTTGGCGTGCGAGTTCATCGCGCCCTTGGGCGGGCCGGTGGTGCCCGAGGTGTACACCAGCAGCGCCACGTCGTCGGCTGCGACCGCCACCTGCGG
This sequence comes from Gordonia sp. NPDC062954, assembly GCF_044543825.1. Lineage (NCBI taxonomy): Bacteria > Bacillati > Actinomycetota > Actinomycetes > Mycobacteriales > Gordoniaceae > Gordonia > Gordonia sp. NPDC062954. The sequence continues at coordinate 19,597 of NZ_JBITWL010000013.1, forward strand.
GGCCCGGCCGCCGATGTGTCGCTGCACCAACGTCATCAGCTCGTCGTCGGCACCGCCGAACGACTCCGACGTGCCGATCACCCACGGCGCCGACGTCCCGGCCAGCGCGTCCCGGATGCGGGCCACATCGTCGGCCGCGGCGATGATCCCGACCGGCTCCGCATCGTCGACGATGACGCGCAGTTCCCGGCCGAAGTACATCGGATTGATCAGCACCCCGATGGCGCCGAGCTTCCACAGCGCCACGAAGATCACCGCGTACTGCGGCACGTTCTGCAGGTGCACACCGATGCGGCTGCCCTGCTCCACACCGCGCTCGGCGAGTGCGTCGGCCAACGCATCGGCGAGGTCATCGACGTCGCGGACGGTGAGGGTGCGGTCGTGGTAGGTCAGGGCGGGCGCGTCGGGTTCGTCGTGCACCCGACGCGCCCACACCTGATCGAGCGTGTCGGCGGTCATGCGGGCAGTGCGTCCCGGCTCGTCTCACGAATCGTCAGCAACGTGAGTGCGCCGATCACGCACACACCGACCACCCAGTACGCGGGTGACATGCTGTTGCCGGTCGATTCCACCAGCTGCGCCGCGACATACGGCGCGGTGCCGCCGGCGGCGATGGTGCCGATGTTGAAGCCGAGCGCTACGCCGGTGTAGCGGGAGGCGCGCGGGAAGAGTTCGGTGAACAGCGGGAACGCCGGCACCTGCACCACACCGTTGAGCGTCATGTACACGAAGTACACCAGGCCCACCACGATGATGCTGCCGGTGGCGCCGAGGATCAGGAAGGCCGGGAAGGCGATCACGATGAAGGCCAGATAGCCGAAGAGCAGCACCGGTTTTCGGCCGAACCGGTCGGTCATCATGCCACTGAGCGGGAACGTCGCACAGGCCAGGGCGATGGCGATCGCCGACGTCCAGTAGACGGAGTCCTTGGAGAACCCGAGGTCGTTGATCAGGTAGACACTGAAATAGGTGAGTCCGATGTAGCCGGAACCGTTCATCGCGATGGCGACGCCGATGACCTTGAGCACCGAGGTCGGGTTGTTGCGGACCACGTCGAGCAGCGGGCTCTTGGCGACCTCGTGCTTGTCTGCCATCTCCTCGAATTCGGGGGTGTCCTCGAGCTTCAACCGGACCCGCAGACAGATGAAGGCCAACGGCAAGGCCAGCAGGAACGGGATGCGCCAGCCCCACGACTCCATCTGTTCGTCGGTGGTGATCAGCGCGATCACACCCACTACGGCGGCGGCGACGGCGAAGCCGAGCGTGGAGCCGATCGGGGTGAACGACCCGAAGAAGCCGCGACGGTTCGGCGGCGCCGATTCGGCGATGTAGGTGGCCGCACCGCCGACCTCACCACCGGCCGAGAAGCCTTGGGCCAGGCGGATCAACACCAGCAGGACCGGGGCGAGCACACCGACCGCGGAGTGGGTGGGTAGCAGACCGAGGATGCCGCAGGCGATACCCATACATACGACGGTGGCCACGAGCGCGGACCGTCGGCCCTTGCGGTCACCGAGACGGCCGAAGAAAATGCCGCCGAGTGGTCGGGCGACGTAGGCGACACCGAACACCGCGAGCGTGGCCAGGATCGACACGCCGGGGGAGTCCGACGGGAAGAACAACGGCGCGATGGTGACGGCGAGGAAGCCGTAGACCGCGAAGTCGTAGTACTCGATCAGGGTGCCGACACCGCCGGCGATCGCTGCTCGCCGCGCCATCTCCGGTGAGCGGGACGGCGTGGCGCTGGCGGCGGGGTTCTCCGCCCGGATGGGGCGTTCCACGTTGGTCATTGTGTCAGTCCTTATTGTGCGGAGGAGAGTCGTGCGGGTGAGTGTTCGGCGAGCAGCAGCTCGTACGATCCGCCGGCCTCGATGATCGCCACCGTGCGGGGGTTGGGTGCCTGTCCGACGAGGTCGGTGCCGTCGGCGGTGCGTAGACGTGCCGCGCGCCAGTCGAGCGAGATGGGGTCGTTCACGCTCACCGCCGAGCTCACCTCGGGGATGGTGATCAGCGGCATGCCGTTGAACGTCTCGCCCCGCCAGAAGCCGGGCGAGAACGACTCGGCGACGATGGCGGAGATGCCGGCGTTGCGCAGCGCGACCATCGGCGGATAGTGCGGATGGCCGTAACCGAAGTTGCGGCCGCCGACGATGATGTCGCCGGGACCGACGCGGTCGACGAAGCCGGGATCGTAGGCCTGCATGCACACCGACCGCAGATGGTCGGGGTCATAGGACTTGATGTTGGAGACGCCGACGACGAGGTCGATGTCGAAGTCGTCGCCGAAGATCCAGGCGACACGGCCCTCGATGACCTCCGGTGGGGGCGGGTAGGCGCTCATCGGACGGCCTCCGTTTCCTGGGCGTGTGCGGCTTCGACGATGGTGCCGGTGATGGCACTGGCCGCCACGGTGTACGGCGAACCCATGTAGATGTTGGCGTCCGGGCTGCCCATCCGGCCGGAGATGTTGAGGACACCGGTGGAAATGCAGTTCTCCTCCGGCTGCAGCGGCTGCTGATAGCCGAAGCAGAAATCGCAGCTGGAGATGGCGATCGTGGCGCCGGCCGATCGCAAGACGTCGAGGATGCCCTCGTCCTCGGCCTGCTGCATCACCTTCCGGGAGGTCGGCACAACGTTGAGTTCGACGGTGGGTGCCACGGTCTGACCGTCGAGCACCAGTGCGGCCGCGCGGAGATCCTCGATCCGGCCACTGGCGCACGACCCGATGAACGCGCGGGTGATCGGCGTGCCGGCGAGTTCGTCGACGGTCGCGGTGTTGGGGCCGCGGGCCGAACCGGGACGCACGACACGTGGGGTCAGCGTGCTCAGATCGATCTCGTAGCGGGCCGCGTACTGCGCGTCGGCGTCGGGGTAGACCGGGTCGAAGTCGCGGCGGGCGACGTCGCGGGCATAGGCCATCGACATCTCGTCGGGCTCGAAGATCGCCGACACCGCGCCACTGAACATGGCCATCCCGCACAGTCCTTGGCGGTGGTCGATCTTCATCGTCGCCGCGCCGGGCCCGCCGAACTCCATCACCTGATGGGCGCAACCGTCGGCGCCGACCATCTCGATGATGGTGTGCACCAGGTCGCGGCTGTCCACACCCTCGGGGAACTCGCCGATGAGGTCGAAGCGGGTCGTCGCGGGGATGTCGACGTAGACCTGGCCGGTCACCCACGCTTCGATGAGGTCGCGGCGGATACCCCAGCCGAGTGCGTTGAATGCGCCGACCCCGCTGATGTGGCCGTCGAAGTGCACCAGGAAGTCGCCGGGGATGGCCAGGCCGAGTTCGGCGGTCAGTTGATGGCCGATGCCCTGACCTTCGTGCAGTTCGATGCCGTAGAACTCGCACCAGTCGCGGGTGACCTGGTGGACCTCGTCCTCGCGCTCGTTTTTCTTGGTGAGCATGTGGTCGATGAACACGACATAGCGGCTCGGGTCGTCGAGCTCGGTGATGCCGAAGTCGTCGCGCATCTGCCGGAACATGACGTCTGTGTAGCCGGGGAAGTCGTAGGCGATCATGCGGGCCGGTCGTACGGCATGGTTCTGGCCGGCGCGGACGCTGCCCTGATCGGTGGCGCGGGAGAGGATCTTCTCGGTGATGGTCTGTCCCATGGCGGTCACCGGGTCCGCTCGGCAGGCAGGTACTTGCGCTGCATGGCTTCCACGTCGCCGAAGCCGATCATCTCGACGAACTCGTGGTGCGGCAGGGCGTCCTGGCTGACCTGCGCGGGCGGTTCGCCGGACGCCAGACGCCGCAGCGCGGTCTGCATCGCGCCGGTGGCGGCCATCAGGATCTGGGTGGGCAGCAGGGCGAGGCGGACGCCGATCTGGTCGAGTACCTCGGGGGTGAAGTCGCGTTCGGTCCAGGTCGATGCGGTGAGCGTCGCCATCAGCGGCACGCCCACCTCGGTGTGGCAGCGCTCCCACTCCTGCACGGAGGTGAAGGTCTTGGTGACCGGCATGATCATGTCGGCGCCGGCGTCGACGTAGGCCTGCGCGCGGGCGATTGCCTCGTCGCCGCGGGCGTCGGTGCGGGCGATGAGCAGCACGTCGTCGGGGATGGAATCGCGCACGGCGCGGATCTTGCCGGTGGCCTCCTCGACGGTGATCAGGTCGACCGGGTCGCCGACGCAGATCGGGCACGACTTGGGCGACACCTGGTCTTCCATGAACATGCCCTGCACTCCGGCCTCGACGAACTTCGTGGCGGTGCGGGCGGCGTTGACGGCGTTGCCGTAGCCGGTGTCGATGTCGGCGACCAGCGGCAGATCGGAGGCCGCGTGGATGGTGCGGACCGCGTCGAGGTTCTCGCTCATCGTGTAGAGCTCGGCGTCGGGCAACCCGAGTCCCGCCGAGATCGCGAAGCCCGATGCGCACAGCGCGCTGAATCCGGCCTGCTCAGCGAGGCGCGCGGTCAGTCCGTCCCAGACACCGGGCGCATACACGAGCCCGCGAGCGGTCAATTCCTTGAGTGAGGGTGCACTCATGTGATCTACTCCGTTCCGTAATGCGGAATGCATTTCGCATCTCGATACGAACGGTAAGGTGGGCTGTGTCACAAGTCAAGTGGGGCGGCTCGGAAGGGATTCGTAAGATGTCGATACCGATTGCACGTCGACACGGAAGTGGGAGACCATCAGTGCCAACACCTGGCGAGTCCGGCAGTTCGTCGAACCGGGAGGTCGTGGGGGCCGTACTCAAGGCGTGCTCGCTGCTCGAGCACTTCGGTGTCGACCGGCCAACGTGGACGTTGAACGAGTTGACCACCGTCAGCGGTATGAACAAGACGACCGTGCATCGTCTGATGGCAACGTTGATCCACGCGGGCTGGGTGGACCGCACCGACGAGGGGGCCTACCGCATCGGGCTGCGCGTGTTCGAGATCGGGTCGTCGGCGCTGGAGGAACTCGACATTCGTTCGGCGGCAAAGGGTTACATGTCAGATCTTGCCGAGGGCTTCGGCGACACCGCGTATCTGATGGTGCCCGCCGAGCAGGGCGCGGTGTGTATCGACCGGGTGGAGGGCCACAACACGCTGGTGGTTGCCGGAATCAATGTGGGCACGGTGATTCCGTACCACGCGGCGGCAGGGCCGACGGTGATGCTCGCGTACTCGGAGAAGTTGCGGGACAGATGGATTCGCGACGACCTGCCGGCATTCACCGACCGGACCCTGGTGGATGCGGCGCAGCTGCGCGAGCACCTGGATGTAGTGCGCCGCGAAGGGTATTCGCTGAGCAACTCCGACTATCTGGATGGGGTGGCGGCGGTGGCCGCCCCGATCATCGACCGGTCGGGTGCGCTGATCGCGTCCATCAGCATCGGTGGTCGGGTGGAAGCGTTCGAGGGTGACGATCTGTCGGCGAAGATCGACCGCGTGCGTGACGCGGCGGCGCGGATCTCGACGGTGATGCAGGCGATTCCGGAGTGAGTGCGGGGAGGCGTTGGTGCGAGTGAGGTGAACGTACCGGTTTCCGGCACGTTCACCTCACTGGTACTGCTCCGCGCGCCTATTTGATGACGGCGTCGATCGTCTTCTTCAGCGCCGATGGTTGTGCCGGCGAGTGCGGCGCCTTCTTCTTCAGTTCGAGCATCTCCTCGCCGATCTGCTGGAGTTCCTTTCGGCCCAACGCCTTGCGGACCTCGGGAAACCACTCCGACTCTTCCTCTTCGATGTGATGCTCGACGTTCTCGATGAGGACGGTGGTCTTGGCATCGAAGCGCTCATCGTCGGGCTTCATCGTCATGAGTTCCATCACCAGCAGGTCCGCGACGTGGTGCTCCTCATAGGACTCGAGGATGTCGCCTTCGACGTCGGGGACGGCCTTGCGGACGGCCGGATACATCCCTTCGTTCTCGATGTATGTGTGCACGGTCAGCGCCTCGATGATCTTCGAGACGATGTCGCCCTTGGTCTTCGTCGCGTTCGGACCCGCCTTGCGGAAGTCGTTGAACAGTTTCTTGATCTGCTTGTGGTCGTCTTTCAGCAGCACGATGGCATCGGTCGACATCGGGTGGCTCCTCTGGCGGTGGTGAGCGGGGCTGGCAGCGGAATCGCGGGCACCTTTGCGTGCGAAACCGTTGCGAACCGAATGCCCACGGTGGGGTGGGGCCAAACCGTCGGGTACTAACGAGCCGCTCACCGGCCGGCGTCGTGACCGAGTGAGTTGAACGTTCTGGTTTCCGGCACGTTCACCTCACTGGTCTGAGAACCGCGCGCGCAACGCCCGCCGGTCGATCTTCCCCGGACCACGGGTGGGGAGTTCGTCGAGCTCGATCACCTCGCGCGGTGCGGCGTAGCGGTCGAGTCGTTCGGCGACCGCGCCCCGGATCCTCGCCGAGTCGATGGTGCCGGCGGCGACGACGAAGGCGACCACCTTCTCGCCGAGCCGCTCATCGGGCAGGCCGACGACGGCGCATTCGCGCACGGCCGGGTCGTCGAGGATCACGGTCTCCACCACCTGTGGCACCACGGTCAGTCCACCGGTGCTGATCGCTTCGTCGGCCCGGCCGACGATGGCGAGCACACCCTGGTCGTCGACGCGGCCGAGGTCGTCGGTGCGGAACCAGCCCGGTTCGGCGAAGGCGGGATGGTCGGGGCGGTTGCGGTAGCCGAGCGCGATCATCGGACCGCCCAGGAACACCCGGCCGACGCCCTCGGGGTTCGGCTCGTCGATGCGGATGGTGACGCCGTTCAGCGCAACGCCGTCATAGACGCATCCGCCGGCGGTTTCGCTCATGCCGTAGGTGCGCACGATGGGGATGCCGGCGTCGATTGCTCTGTGCAGCAACGGGACCGGGGTGGCGGCGCCGCCCACGAGGAGGGCGTCGGCAGCGGCGAGGGCCGTGGTGGCGCGCGGGTTGTCGAGGACCTTGATCAGCTGGGTGGGCACGAGTGAGGTGTAGCGGCGTGGGCCGTCGAGGGCGTCGAGAGCGTCGGCGAAGGCGTTCGGGTCGAAGCCGTCGGTGACGTCGAGGACGGTGGGTGTGAATTCGGCGGCCAAGGCGCGCAACAGAACCTGCAATCCGGCAATGTGGTGCGGCGCCAGCGCGAGGAGCCAGTTGCCGGGGCCGCCGAGGTGGGTGGCGGTGGCCTGCGCCGAGGCGGTGAGGGTGGCCGCGGTGTGCTGGGCGCCCTTCGGCGTGCCGGTGGTGCCCGACGTCGAGATCACCAGCGAGATGTCGTCGGCGATCGGGTCGTCGACGCCGAGTGCGTCACGCAGTGTGGCGGTGTCGAGCGGGTCGTCGGGGACCGGGACGTAGGCGGCCGAGCCGTCGAGGATCGCGTCGAGCTCGCCGCGACGGTCGAGAACCTCGGGTCGGGCCGGAAGGTGGAGGTAGCGGAGCGTTTTCAGGGTTGTTCACCGGGCTCATCGTCAGGAGCGGCGGGTGGGGTGAGCGGGGAGTCGTCGAAGGGCCAGCCGGAGGCCTCGAGATGATCGCGGACGCGGGCGATGTCGTCTTCGTGCGGCATCTCCTGGGTGATCTCGATGATTTTCACCGCGGCGTCGACCTTCGAGATCGGATCACCGTTGGCCGGGGCGTCGGTGATCAGTGCATCGGCGACCTGGGCCACCTCGTCGTCGGACAGTTGCCGGCGCAACAGCGCCACCAGCGGGATGTAGTCACCCTGCGGCACACCATCGGGGTAGCCGGCGCGCAGCCATTCGATGACGCGCTGCAGGAATTGTGGGCGGTCCACGAGGACAATTCTAGGGCGGTCAGCGGTCGCTGGTCGCGGCGAGCGGCCAGCCGGCGGCGGCCAGACGCGACGCCACTTGATTGATCTCTGCCTCCGAAGGCTTCTCGTCGATGACCGAGGTGATCGCCGCGGCGATGCGGTCCTCGGTGAGCGGGTCGCCGTCGCGGTCGCGGCCGAGCTCCAGCACCACGTCGGTCACCTGCCGCTCGTCGAGAACCCGCACCAGCAGCGCCAGCAACGGCGGGAACTCCGTGGGCGGGATGCCCTCGGGATAGCCCTGACGAACCCAATTGATGGCGGATTCGAACAGCGATGTGCCGTCGGACATGAGTGGTGGAACCTCCGGGTCGCGTCGATCAGGTCGTCACTTGTAGCCGAACGGGAAGATCTTGATGTCGAAGTAGTAGTAGATGGTCTGGCGGGTGATCCACAGCAGCGCGGTGGCGATGATGAGCAGGACCACCGCGAAGATCACGTAACCGGCCGCGCGTAGCGCCGGATTGCCCGGCGTCACAGTGCCGTCGGCGTTGGTCTCGGTGGCGCCTTCGGCGTGGAAGCGCAGACCGAAGGCGAACAGCGCGGGCAGTCCGGCGCCGAACAGCAGGCCGACGACCAGCACCTTGCCGATCGATTCGACGATGTCCATCGGGGAAGTCCTTTCAGAGGTGGCGTCGAGGCCGTCAGGCGATCGGGGTCTTTGCGGCGTCGGCCGCGGCCGTGTCCGCCGGGATGATCGAGTTGGTCGATTCGTCCCAGTCGGCGTTGACGTTGCTCGAGTCGACCTTGTTCTGCTGTGCGCGCCAGTACATGTAGGCCGATGCGGCGATCAGGAGCGCGAAGATGACGATGGCGCCGGTGACGTTGCCGAGCAGGTTGGCGATCAGGTAGCAGATCGCGCCGACGGCGCCGGCGGCCGGCAGGGTGGTGACCCAGGCGACGGCCATCCGTCCGGCGACCGCCCAGCGGACCTGCGCGCCTTTCTTGCCGACACCCGAACCGAGGATCGATCCGGTGGCGACCTGTGTGGTGGACAGGGCCATGCCGGCGGCGCTGGAGGTGAGGATGATCGCCGCCGACGACGCCTCGGCGGCCATGCCCTGCGGCGAGCTGATCTCCACCAGGCCCTTGCCCAGGGTGCGGATGATGCGCCAGCCGCCGAGGTAGGTGCCCAGCGCGATCATGCCGGCACAGCTGAACACGATCCAGAACGGCAGACCGTGCTCCACGCTAGAGGATTCGAGGTGACCGGTGACGATCAGGGCCATCGCGATGACACCCATCGTCTTCTGCGCGTCGCCGGTGCCGTGTGCGAGCGACACCAGTGAGGCGCTGGCGATCTGGCCGTAGCGGAAACCTTCTTCCTTGCGGCTCTCGGCGATCCGCTTGGTGATGGCGAAGACCATCCACGTGCCGCAGGTGGCGACCAGGCAGGCGATCACCGGGGCGAGCAGACCGGGGACGATGATCTTGGCGAACACCCCGTGCCAGTTGATGCCGGACATGCCGATCGCGGCGATACCCGAACCGATGAGGCCGCCGAACAGGGCATGCGAAGAACTCGACGGCAGCCCGAACAGCCAGGTGAACAGATTCCACAGGATGCCGCCGATGAGGCCGGCGAAGATGATCAGCAGGCCCGTCGTCGGCGTGATGCCGCCGATGAGCTCGCCCGACCCGTCGCCGGAGGTCTGCTGGATGTTGAGCACATCCTTGGTGATGGTGGCGGCCACCTCCACCGAGAGGAAGGCGCCGACGAGGTTGAGGATCGCCGAGAGGCCCACGGCCACTTTCGGCTTGAGCGCGCCCGTGGCGATGGAGGTCGCCATGGCGTTTCCGGTGTCGTGGAATCCGTTGGTGAAGTCGAACCCGAGCGCGGTGATCACCAACAGCACCAAAATCAGCATTTCGCCGGTCATGGTGATAATTCTGTGGTTCGCGCGACGCGTCAGCCTAATGCCCGGGTGTCTGAAATGTCGGAATCGACGTGGGAGTTTCCGTAGTGGCGTCAGGTGTTCATGTTCTGTTCACCAAAGTGAGTGCGTTCGTCTATCGGTTGTGGCCCTTCGTGACACTCCTCGTTCCTCGGTCGTTCCTCAGGGGGCGGGTGGTTGGGTTCGGTGTTTGGGGAACGTGATCTCGATACGCCGCGGGCTCGCTGCGCTCGCTCGCGGCTACTCGATCACCGAGGGGAGGGCTCGCGTGGTGGTGGTTCGATCATCGAGGGCCACAACTGGCGCGGGAGACTCTAACGATCGTTCGCCCGGCTCTGTGATGCAGATGACTGCTGTGGAAGAATCCGACCATGACTGCTGCGATGAAGCTGGGAATGCCCATCAACTACGCGGGCGACTTCCGCGAGACCATCAACAATCTCGTCGACTACGAAGCGGTCGGCGTCGAGCGCATCACCGTCCCCGAGGCGTACAGCTTCGACGCGGTCAGCCAGCTCGGCTACATCGCCGCCAAGACCGAGAAGATGGAACTGCAGACCGGCATCCTGCCGATGTACTCGCGCACCCCCACCAACCTGGCGATGACCGCCGCCGGCATGGACTACATCAGCGGCGGCCGGTTCGTGCTCGGCATCGGGGCGTCGGGCCCACAGGTCATCGAGGGCTTCCACGGCGTCAAGTACGACTACCCGGTCGGCCGCGCCCGCGAGCACGCCGAGATCTGCCGGATGGTGTGGCGCCGCGACAAGACCGAGTACCAGGGCAAGCGCTACACACTGCCGCTCGATGAAGAGCACGGCGGATCGGGCCTGGGCAAGCCGCTGAAGATCATCAACCACCCGATCCGCGAGCGCATCCCGATGCTGCTGGCCGCGATCGGGCCCAAGAACACCGAGCTCGCCGCCGAGCTGTTCGAGGAGTTCCAGCCGATCCTGTTCCACCCCGAGCAGATCGACGCCGCCTTCGGTGAGTCGTTGCGCGCCGGCAAAGCCAAGCGCGACCCGTCGCTCGGCGAACTCGGCATCGTCGTGCAGGCCACCGCCCGCATCTCCGACGACCCGCAGGAGATCACCAACGCCAAGACGCTGGTGCGCCACCACGCCGCGCTCTACATCGGCGGCATGGGCGCCCGCGGCAAGAACTTCTACAACACCCTCGCCCAGCGCTACGGCTACGTCGAGGAGGCCAAACTCATCCAGGACCTCTACCTCGACGGCAAGAAGCAGGAAGCCGCCGAGGCGGTCCCGGACGATCTGGTCAACTCGATGTCGCTGATCGGGTCGCGCGCTGAGGTCGCCGAACGCGCCGACGCCTTCCGCGCCGCGGGGGTCACCTGTCTGCTGGCGTCACCCGTGGCGAGCACCCACAAGGAGCGCGTCGCCGACATGGAAGTGTTGCGGGGGATCTTCGGCTGATCAGCAGGTCGCCGGTCGCCCGGCCGGTTCGCGCCGGCTGGGCACCGGCGTCTCGTCGGTGCGGGACAGGCGCAGGACCAGCGTCGGCACCTCGCCCTCGCGCAGCGGCCAGGCCGTCAACATCGAACGGCGCAGCTCCACGAGTTCGTCGCCGTGCCGCGCCGACAATCCCCGCGCGGTCGCGTCATCGGTGGCATACAAGAATGTCGGGGTCACCGGATGCACCGCGAAGCCCAACGACTCGGCGGTCACCCACACCTGCTGGGTAATCTGACCGGCGTTCACATAGGCAGCGAGGTCGTCACTGTCCTGCACCACGATGACCAGCGCCGACGACGACATCACCCGGGCAGCGGCGTCGGCACCCAACGCCTCGCCGGCATCCCATTCGTCGAGCAGAGCCATCACGTCGGGGCGCGCGATCACGTCGAACATGCCCTGCATCGCCGGCGGCAGCGCCAGTGATTCGACGTCGATGCCAGTCGGGTCGCCGGGACGGTCGGTCAGTTCGGCGAACATCTCGCGATGCAGCTCGGGCGTCAGGAAACGGATGCGATCCGAGCGCGCCGCGATCGCTGCGTAGCGTTCGATGTCCGCCCGATCGGTGAGCACGATGGCCCGCGTGCGGTCGGTGTCGGCCGCGGCCGCCACTCGCTCGGCGTCGTCGCCCGACATCGGCGAACCGTCCCCGGGTCCGCGACGCGTGTGTCGGTCGAGCACCGCGGACAGATCGGTGACGGCGGGTGCGTCGTCGGCGGACGGCGAATCGTCGCCGTCCAGTGCGACCCGCACACCCAGCCGGTCACCTGCGCCGACGACCTGTGTCCGCGTCGACAGTCCGCGGCTCGCGGCGGCCACCCGGGCGTTGTAGGCCGCAGCCCCCACGGCCAGTGCCGACGCGCGGTGGTCGACATCGAGGATCGAGGTGCGGGTCGGGTCGAGCGCGATGGTCACCGATTGATCGTCGGCGTCGATCTGCCACGGCTGCTGGTTGCCCGCCGACGGCGCCCGCGATGCCGCGTAGCGAAGGAGTTCAGGCCCGGACATCGAGTCGACGTCCGGCGGGTCGGCAGCGATTGTCGGCGTCGGATCAGTCGGCGTCGGATCAGTCGACGGCGGTTGCGTGGCCGCGATCGGATCGGTGAGCCCGTCGAGCCACGCGTCGCGGTCGAACCGCACCCGGCCAGACGGCAGTGGCCTGCCCTGCACGAAGCGTCGAACTGCGGCAGCCACGGTGGCGCCGCCGAGCAGGACGTCGCCGCCCAGCTGCGGCCACGCCGTGACGGTCTGGCCGAGTTCCAGCGCCGAGGCGGCCATCGCCGCGGTCACCTTGGCCGGCTCCAGAACCTTGACCGCGAGCGGGGTCGTCGCCGCTCGATCCAGACCCACCAGGTCGGCCGCCCGCAGATCGCCGGCGAGACCGTGGAACAGGGGACGCTGCGGGTCGAGATCGAAGCGTTCCACGTCGAGCGTCCCGCCGTCGCTGGTCTCCATCAGCACCGGAATGCCGAGTTCGCGGCAGCGATCCCGCACCAGGACCTTCACGTCGAACGAGTCGCATTCCTCGATGACGAGGTCGAGGCCACCGATGAATTCATCAATATTTTCCGTCGATATTCCGTCGGTGAAACAAATTGTCCGAACATACGGATCAATCTCGGCAATTCGGCGAGCTGCGATCACCGCCTTATTGGTGTCGACGTCGATCACCGAACTCGGGACGCGATTCAGATTCGTCAATTCCAGCGCGTCGAAATCGGCCAGGCGCAATTCGCCGCCAAGACCTTCCAAAGCGAGGGTCATTGCGATGGAATGGCCGACACTCAAACCGACGATGCCGATCCGCAGGCTCGCGGCGCGGTCGAGGTCGCCCAGCGTCATCTTGTGACGGTTGCGGTCGAGTCGGAGTCGCCGATAGGTGTGCGGGCCGGGGATCCGGACCACGGTTTCACGCCACGGAAAGTGGGCATACCGTGGTGGTTCATCGGATAGATTCCTCAACGATCGTTGTAGCAGGCCGGCGAAGGCGGCCGCCGACGATTCGGTGATGTCCAGCACGGAAATGGTCGGGTCGGAGAGGAGGTCTGCGGGCACCGTGTCATCGGTGTAGATGGTCGCGACGGCGCCGTCGGGGTTCTGCATGGTCGTATCTTCGCTCACGCAACAATAGTTTGCCACGCTACCAATCCGGTAAATTCATGTCCTATGACCGCGCATACTGTGCAGTATGGCAAGCCTGCGAATCAGTTTCGCGCAGTCATTCGACTCAATGTGAACTGACGAAAGGTTGACCTGACCATGACTGCGATTCTCAACGACAACGAATTCTCCGCACCGGCTTCCGCTCGAACCGGTTTCTTCCGCTGCCCCGACTACGCCCTGGTGACCGCCACCCCGCGCGCCGAACGTCGACTGTGGGAACGGTATCTGCGCGGAGCGGCGCAGGCTTATACCCGGCACGGGTGTGCCGCGGCGCTGGACTACGACCTGGTGGCCGACGGTGCGAGTACGGCGCGATTCTTCGCCGTTCTCAGCAACGAACGCAAGGTGATCGGTGGGCTACGCGTGCAGCATCGCTTCGAGCATGCGGCTCAGTCGCATGCCTTGGAGGAGTGGGCAGGGCAGCCCGGCCGGCGGCCGCTGGTGGACGCGATCGAGGCCCGGCTCGACGAGGGGGTGGTGGAGGTGAAGACCGCGTGGGTCGACGAACGCTCGCCGATCGCCCGCGACGTCGCCGGCCAGCTGTCGCGGCTCGGTCTGCCGATCATGGAACTCGCCGGAGTCGGGCACATGATGGCCACCGCTGCCGATCACGTGCTGAAGCGATGGGAATCCGGTGGTGGCCGCGTCGACGAGTCCATCCCGCCGACCCCGTTCCCCGACGATCGCTACCGGACGCAGCTGATGTGGTGGGACCGGGCGCGACTGACGGAATTCACCACGCCCGAGACGTGGACGCGTATGCGCGCCGAGGCCGATGCCCTATGGACGTCGGATCTGTCTCAATTGCGTTCGGCGGCTTGATTGTTCGGGCCCAGCTCGCGTGTGAAGAGTTCCAGGACGGTGTACTGCAAAGCGGCGTCCGCCCGCTTGTCCGCCTCCCGCTCAGCCGGTGGGCGGCGCCACAGCACCGGGTCCATCGGCTCGATGACGGAGCGGTCACGGCCCTGGGTCTTGGCCTGATAGACGCAATGGTCGGCGCGGTCGAGCATCGTGGCCACGACGTCGTCGGTGGATGCCGCGTGGGTCCGGACCGAAGCGATCAGTGGTGCGCAGACGCCACCGACACTTGCCGTCACCGGAGTGGCGTCGGAGACCGCGATCCGGAATCGGTCGGCGGCCACGCGGAGTTCGGCCTCGTCGCGAACCACGCAGAACACCAGGAACTCCTCGCCGCCGAAGCGGCAGACCACCGATCCGGAGGGTGCGACCTGCCGGATCTCGGCGGCGGTGGTGAGCAGGACGCCGTCGCCGGCGATGTGGCCGAGTCGATCGTTGACCCGTTTGAAGTGATCGAGGTCCATCAGCAGGATGCCGATCCATCCGGTCGAGACGTGCGCGGCCGACAGCAGGTGCGACACCCGGTTGAGGAATCCGCGGCGATTGAGCAGACCGGTCAGCGGGTCTATCGCGCTGAGCTGCGTCTGCCGTTCCAGCGTGGCCTCGAGTGAGCGACGCAGGGCGATCACCAGGAACACCGGCACGGCGATGGTGCCAATGACGGCGCCGGTGCCGATGATGAACGAGGCGGTCGTCGTGGCGATCAGCGCCAGCACCATGACCGCCCCCACGCAGGCCAACGACGACAATCCGAAGACCAGTGGAATCGACGGGGAGATCGCCGCGATGGTGGGGATCACCGCGACCAGCGCGAGGACCGCTGTCGCCGACGTCTTGTAGGACAGGATCAGGGCGGTGCCGCAGATGCCGATGATGCCCATCCCGCCGAGGACGGCGAACTCGGCGTCGGTGAGGTGGCTGCGCATCGCGGTCACCACGAAGACCGCCGCGATGAACGCCCAGATGACGAAGAGCAACACCATACCGCCGGGCCGAAGGGCGTCGGGTGCGAGCACCGCGACGATCGGCAGCGGCAACACGCCACCGGTACTGATGAGGGTGGCCAGCGAACGGGCGTCATAACGGTCGAGTAGTTGCTTGAAAAAGGTCACACTTCTGCTCCCCGGCGACCCCGACCGCACTTTTAGTCTGTGATGCTTTGTGAACGAAACGAATTCAATGATCGACCACGAATGGCTTCGAAACGAACAGGTCAGCGTTTTGAGACTAACGTAGGATGCCGCATCTGGCGACCGAGACAACAACAAAACCCTGATGTATTGAGCATCGAGTGCAATTCACCGCAGAAACGTGTTTGCGTTCAACTACTGAGCCCACGGCGACTCGGCTATGTCAAGAGGTCCGCGTGAAACGAACGTTGAGCACTTAGACTCGAGTGATGCACATGGGGGAGCCCCGCCGCAGAGGTCAAGCCGGTGCCTCGGAAGCGGCGGTCATCGCCTTCTGCGCAGATCCCTTCCACCGTGCCGCCACCGCGTACGGCCATCGGAGCTCGGCAACGATGGCCGAACGATTCGTCGAACGCGTGCTCAAGCCACTCAGTCCGACCAGTAGATTCGAGCGGCGCTCAGATCTGGAGTGGCTCATCAGCCTGTCGCCGATGGACGGCAACCCCGACGCGTTCGTCACGGCGTCGCGGGTTCGGTCGGGTGCCCACCCGGTGGAGGTGGACGGGCAGACCACGTTCCTCGATGTGTGCATGGGCGTGGCCGCACGAGACCAGCTGCCGGAGGTCACCGATCGCGTCAACCTGGTCCAGTGCGCGGATGCCGCGTTGTGTTTGGCCCTCATCCGGCAGCACCATGTGGTCTTCGCCGACGCCGAGACCTTGCCGCTGGTGCGTGAGCACGTGGCGATCGGCAACCGGCTGGCGGAGGCGAAACCGGAGGACTTCCGTCTGCACTACCAGGCGATCGTTCGGGCCGACGACCGCAGGCCGGTCGGGTTCGAGTCCCTGCTGCGGTGGTACGTCGACTCCGCGGTGCTGACCCCGCAGACCTTCCTGCCGGCGGCGCAGGCGACCTCATTGATCCTGCCGATCGGGCAGCACACGATCGAGACCGCGATCCGCACCTTGGCCGTCGAGATCACCTCGTCATTCGGGGACGACGCATTCGTCTCGATCAACCTGTCCGCGCAGCAACTCTGGGCCGACGACATCGTCAACCACATCGGCGAGCTGATTGCGGCCAACAGCGTGGCGCCACAGCGGGTGTGGATCGAGGTCCGTGAGGACGAGGTGATCCGGCTCGGCAGTGCTGCCGCCCGGGCCATCGAAGGGCTCGACGAACTGGGCTGCGCGATCTGCGTCGACGATCTCGGCGCCGGCTACTCGGCGCTGCGGTATGTGCGGGATCTGCCCGTCGACGTGGTCAAGGTGGATCGCAGTCTCATCTCCGGGGCGGTCGACGATACGTCAGATCGCGCCGTCGTCCAGGCCATCTGCGACATGGCGCGCGCGACCGGGATGACCACCCTCGCCGAGGGAGTCGAGACCGAAACGATGCTGTCGATGGTTGTTGGCCTGGGTTTCGACCTCGCGCAGGGTTATCTGTTCGGCAAACCGGAACCCGCGTCGTCGGTGTTCGACCTGTGACCCGTTAGCCTCCTCGCCGCCGGGGTGCGCCGACGTCGATTGCTGCGCACGGGTTACTGTGGCCACAACACCCGGGCGCTGACATGATCGAGGTCTCGCGCGACCGCCACAAGACATCTGTCTTGCAGGACGAAAGGGGGGCGCCGTGAGTCGTTTCGATCAGCGGACTCTGGCTGTCCTCGCCAGCGAGGTCGGTGCGATCCCGCTGTTGGCCGTCGCCTACATCTCGCCGGACTTCATCCGCCCCGGTCATCGGTGGTGCGTGGTGGCCATCGCCGTCTACACCGTCATCTCGATCGTGGTGACCGTGGCGGTGCGACCGTTGAATGACGCACAATTCGCGATCCTGAGTTTCGGCGGCATGGTCGGAATCGCGGCATCGGCAGCGGTGATCACCGACGATGGGCCGGCACATGCGGTGCTGGTCCTGCTCGCTGCCATCCCCGCGCTCGCGGCAATCGAGTCGCCGCCACGCACCGTGGTCACCTTTGTGCTGATCGCGGCGGGGTTGGCGTGCGCCGTGGTGGCCACCCGAGCGCATTCGTCGACGGCGATGTTCGTTGCCGGTGGGGCGGTGATCTTGGCGATCCTGGTGCCCACCTACCTGGTCACCACCTTGCGGAGGTCGCTGTCGCGAGCGCTCGAGGCGCAGGCTACGATCAGTGAAACCGACCCACTGACCGGCGTGCTCAACCGGCGCGGACTGGCCACGCGGTGGGAGCAGGCACTGAGGGACGCGGTCGAATCACGGTTGCCGATTGGCTTCATCGTGGCCGACATCGACCATTTCAAGATGGTCAACGACAGGTACGGGCATTCGGTGGGCGACGCTACGCTGGTCGCGGTGTCGCAGGCGCTGTCTGAGGCTGTCCCGCCGGGCGCGCTGGTCGCGCGGACCGGTGGGGAAGAGTTCGTGATCTTGCGCAGCGTCGCCGACGCGTCCGAGCTCCATCGGTTGTGCGACGAACTGCGGGTACATGTCGCGGCGAGTACCGAGGTCACGGTGAGTATCGGGGCGGTGTGTGCGGCGGTGTCGACCACGGTCGGTCGTCCGTTGGCGGTCACCCGCGACATGGTGGACGAACTCTTCGCGATCGCCGACCGGCAGCTCTACATCGTCAAGGGACAGGGACGCAACAGTGTGTCGGTGGCGAGCACCGGATTGCTGTCGGGACCGATTGTGAATGTGATGTCGAGTGGGTTGACGTCAGATCCGGATGGCGCCCCAGCCGCGCCAAACTAGCAGCGACTAACCTGGCCTGCATGCCCAACCCAGCCGCGAGCGCCGACGTTCATCAACCGTTCGACCAGGCCCAGTGGGAGCCGGTGGCAGGCTTCGACCGGCTTAGCGACATCACATATCACCGTCACGTCGGCGTCGGCCACCGGAACGGAATCGTGCGGATCGCCTTCAACCGCCCAGAGGTGCGCAACGCGTTCCGGCCGCACACCGTAGACGAGCTCTATCGGACCTTGGATCATGCACGCCGCACACCGGACGTCGGAACGGTGTTGCTCACCGGCAACGGTCCGAGTCCCAAGGACGGCGGCTGGGCATTTTGCAGCGGTGGCGATCAGCGCATCCGAGGTCGTTCTGGCTATCAGTATGCGACCTCGCACGACTCGGATGTGGTGGCCGCGGGAGCCGAGAGTGTCGACGAGGCGCGCGTCAAGGCTGAGGGTGGCCGGCTGCACATCCTTGAGGTGCAACGCCTTATCCGGACGATGCCGAAGGTGGTGATCGCGGTGGTCAACGGCTGGGCCGCGGGAGGCGGACACTCGCTGCATGCAGTGTGTGACCTGACCCTCGCGTCGCGCGAGCATGCCCGGTTCAAGCAGACGGATGCCGACGTCGGGTCCTTCGACGCCGGTTATGGCAGCGCCTACCTCGCCAAACAGGTCGGGCAAAAGTTTGCCAGAGAGATATTCTTCCTCGGCGACGACTACGACGCGGAGACGATGTACCAGATGGGCGCAGTCAACCGGGTCGTCACGCATGCGGACCTCGAGAATCTGGCGATCGAGTGGGGACGCAAGATCAACGGCAAATCGCCTACCGCGCAGCGGATGCTGAAGTTCGCGTTCAACCTCACAGACGATGGACTCATGGGGCAGCAGGTGTTCGCCGGCGAGGCCACACGGTTGGCGTACATGACCGATGAGGCTGTCGAGGGGCGGGATGCGTTTTTGCAGAAGCGCTCGCCTGACTGGGAAGCCTATCCGTACTACTACTGATGACTCGTTCGGCCTTGCCGCGCCGATATCGATGGTTCGCGCGGTCGATCCATGTCGGGTGATCGGCCGACGGCCGGGTATCGCTCGCGGCACTCACACGTGGGGCGACGGATGTCCGAACAGAAATCCCTGCGCGAATTCGAAACTCAGCTGCTGCAGTGCAGGAACCAACTCTTCGTCTTCCACGCCTTCAGCGACCATCATCGCTCCAGTTGCACGGGCAACGTCACAGATCGCACGCACCAGGGCACTGCTCGCGCCATCGCTGAGTAAGTTGTCGACGAGAGTCTTGTCGACCTTCAGGACATCGATCGGCAGGTCGCGCACATAACGCAGCGCTGAGAACCCCGCGCCGAGATCGTCCACGCAAATGATGCAACCCAGCTCATGCAACTGCTGAATTGCCAGAGCGGCCGGGGTCCCGATGTCGATCACCTCGTTCTCTCGAACCTCGATCCAGATCTGCTCGGGCCGCACACCGTGGTCGTGAATCCACGTCCCGATGTCAGCGGCGATCCCGCGATCGCGGAGCTGTTGGGTGGACAGATTGATGGAAACGAATGCGTCGGTACCGATCGCGGGCACGATCTTCGCCGACAACGTGCGGATCGCTTCGCCGATCACATGCCGCCCGATGGGCAGGATCAACGAAGTGTCTTCTGCCACGGCGAGGAACGCGTCAGGCGGCAACAGACCCGATTCGGTGTTCCACCGCAGCAATGACTCGTAGCCGACGATCCGTCGGCCAGGAAGGGTGACGATCGGCTGGTAGTGAAGCACGAAGTCGTTCTGAACTGAGCCGCTCAGGCGGGTGGCGATGTCGACGTCCGCGCGAATGCGGCGAGGTGTCCGTGGGTCGGCGAAGACCACGTTGCGGTGTTGGGTGAGAGCCGCCGACAACGCGGCGTCGGCGTGGCGGATCAGGTCATCTGACGTGGCTGCGTCGGGTAGGTCGGCACCGAAAGCGATGCCCATGTAGATGTCGAGAAAGTACGCCTCGTCGCCAAGCGACACGTGACGAGAACGGAGGTCGCTGCGTACCGCGTCGACAACGAGGGCAGGGCCGGCCTCGGTATGCAACAGGATCAACCATTCGTAGTCCGAACTCCGCTCGAACTCCGCTGTCGTATCCAACGGCCGCAGTACATGGTCGACGAAGCGTTGCGCGATCAATGCCGCCTGGGCGCGACCGAGGATGACCGCGGCACGGTGGTACGGGTCGGCAGCCACTGCGATCGCAGTTGTCGCGGCCAGTATTCCAGGTTCTGTCACCGGCGTCCCCGAGGAACAGGTGTGGATGGGGTGGTGCGTCATCTGCGGCCTCCGATGCACCGAGACGGAGGGTCGTTGGACGGGGCGCGGCGCGGCGCGACGAAGGTGGCAAGACCAGCGACGATAGGCTCACAACCCAATGTAGGGGTCGAGGACGCGGACCACAATCACGAATCCGCAGAACTATTGGCAGACTTCAGTTGTGTGTGCAGTCGCTGCAGTGCGGGCTGGGCGACATGTCATGGTTGCAGTGCTGTGAGGATGCTGGTCCGGATATCGGAGGTCGTATGTGGCAGCCACATGGCCTGCACCGGAACGGTGGGTGATTCGGTGAGCTCCAGAATCCGAATTCTGTTGTCGTACAGCCACCCTGATTCATTGGTCACGAAGACACACGCCTCCGGATGGGCGATGACGGCGGTGTGCGGTGGGGTACCCCGCAACCTGGACACCAGGATTCTGGGCTCGAAGCCGGCACCCTGGCAGATGGAGATCAGCATGCGAACGTATTCGCTGTCTTCTGCCGGATCGGCCACCGACACAACGATTTCGTGCGCAGCCAGGTCGGCCAGGCCAACCCGGGCATGGTGGGCCAGCGGATGGTTGCTTGCGACGGCCAGCCTCAATACGTGTCCGCCGGCGACTGTGCCCGCCAGGTCCTGTGGTGTCTGGATGCCGCGTCGTAATGCGAGGTCGATGGTTCCGTCGAGAAGTGCACCTCGGACCTGATCGGCGAATATCGGGCGCACCGTGATCGGGACGGACGGATCAGCCACCACCACGGGCTCGATGATCGTGAAGACCTCAGATGGCGCCAATTCCGGCGTGTGGCCGATGACAAAGGGCGGCAAGCGTTCCGCGCCGGCGGCTTGAACCATCGCGGTCAGCTGACTTCCGCCCGCCAGCAGGGCTGCTGCGCCCCGGTACAGGGTCTCCCCGGCCGGTGTCAGCGCGAGGCTGCGCCGGGTGCGGGAGAACAGGGCGACGCCGAGTAGTCGTTCGAGCTCCTTGATTGCCGACGACACCGCCTGCTGGGTCATGAACAACTTCTCGGCCGCAACGCGCAGGCTGGGGGCCTCGGCCACCGTCACGAACAATCGCAGGCGTCGCAGATCAAGATCATCGCGATTTTTCATCAACTTGTCCTTGTCGGTTGTTCACAACGCTGTGATTGTAGGTTGTTATTCCCACATTCGCGTTGGTGATGCGCCTACCGGAAATCGGAATGTACCTCGCAGACCGGAAGGCATGCTTCCCGATCGGCTTGAGGGACCATGACCACGTATCGCACCGCGAGCCATGGGTTGCCGACTGTTTGTCGGCTTCCGCTGCTCGGCCGCGACCGGGCGTGTTCTTTGGATGGCGAAGACCGGCCGGACCGTGATCGGAACCGAAGTTCTTCCAAGTCAACCGGTTCGATGATCGTGAAGACCTCCGACGGTGCGAGATTCGGCGTGTGACCGATACCGTAGGGGATGGGACTGTTGTCTGCCAGGAGCCCCACTCGTGCGGTCAGCTGGTCGCCATTGGCAAGAAGCGCTAGGGCGCCGCGGTACAGTGCTTCGCCGGCGGCTGTGAGTGTGAGACCTCGACACGAATGTGAGAACAGCTCGACACCGAGGTGGCACTCGAGGTCCTTGATCGCCGAGGACACTACTGTTCGGGTGATGAAGAGATCGTTGGCCGCGACTCGCATGCAGGGGGATTCGGCCATCGCGACGAACATGGGTAAGCGCCACAGGACTGGATCGTGTCGAGCTCCCTGAACGTCGTTCATCAAGAATGATCTGTCAATTGTCCAGGTTTGCGTGATTGTAGCTTGTGAAGTCCGCCTTTAGATTGGTGAGCGACCGCGGTGTCGAAGGTGCCGAATAGCCGAATGCGACTGACCGAGGACGACCCTGCCGCAACTTCGAGTGCCTTTGGGGGGGCAAGTGACAGCACAGCAACGCTCGTTCGATTCGGGTGACCGGCGCAGTGGCGTCGGGTCGACCTGGGTCCCGCGGCGTTCGGTGCGACTCGCGTCACAGATCGCGCCGTCCTCGTGGCTGGCGCGGTATCTGGCCGTCCTCGCCTGGACCGACCTGGTGGTGGTCATCGCCGCCGTGCTCTCCGCACAGTGGATTCGGTTCGGCTCCAACCCGGATGTCGGTCGCTACGCCGTCGGCGGCCCGCAGGTGATGGTCGTGTCGTTGGTGCTGATCGTCGCCTGGCTCGTCGCGCTGCGCGTTTATCAGACGTTGGACCACAAGATCATCGGTGCGGGGGCACAGGAATACAGCCGAGTCGTGTCGGCCTGTTTCTCGGTCTTCGGTCTGCTTGCGATACTCGTTCTGGCGCTACGGCTCGACGTGTCACGCGGCTACTTCGCACTGGCGCTTCCCCTCGGCACACTGGGGTTGCTGT
The DNA here is from genome assembly GCF_044543825.1 of Gordonia sp. NPDC062954. Classification (NCBI taxonomy): domain Bacteria; kingdom Bacillati; phylum Actinomycetota; class Actinomycetes; order Mycobacteriales; family Gordoniaceae; genus Gordonia; species Gordonia sp. NPDC062954. Next base: position 42,262 of record NZ_JBITWL010000013.1, read on the forward strand.
GCTCGCGGTGGTCATGGCGCAGACGCCTGGTTCGGCAACGGCGTCGCGGCGCCAACGTCGAACGCGTTCTGGTGGTGGGAGAGCCGGGTTCGGTCACCCACATCGTCAACCGACTGAGGCGCTCGCCCGAACTCGGTTTCTACGTGATCGGCGCCTGCCTACCCGTTTCCGACGCCACCGCTCGCGATTTCCTGCACGCCGGCGATGGGGAACGGATACCCGTGTACGGCGACTACGAGGACGTGCCGCTGGCCGTGTCGGCGTCCGGGGCATCACGGGTGGCTGTCACGTCGGCCGGCGCGATCGGCCACGAGGCGATGCAGCAGTTGTCCTGGGATCTGCAGGGGATGGATGTCGAGATGATGGTGGCGCCCGGCGTCACCGACGTGGCAGGCCCTCGGATCATGGTGCGCCCCGTCGCCGGACTGCCCTTGCTCTACATCGACAAGCCGCGCTACGAGGGTGCCAACAGATTTCGCAAGGCGGCGCTCGACTGGGTCGGGGCCGCCCTCATCCTCCTGCTCGCCGCGCCTTTGTTGGTGGCCCTCGCGATTGCGATCAAGATCGACACCTCCGGGCCCGCTTTCTATCACGCGACGCGAATGGGACTGAACAACAAGCCATTCCGGATGTGGAAGTTCCGGTCGATGGTGGTCGACGCCGACGCGCTCAAGGCCGACCTGACGGCTCGGGATGAGGGGGCCGGCGCGCTCTTCAAGATCCGTGACGACCCGCGGATCACGCGAGTGGGTGCGCTGATCCGGCGCTACAGCCTCGATGAGTTGCCGCAACTGTTCAACGTACTGACCGGGGCGATGAGCCTGGTCGGGCCGCGGCCTCCGCTGCCCGAAGAGGTCGAGCAATACGACGGACGGGTGGCGCGCCGGATGCTCGTGAAGCCGGGGATGACCGGCCTCTGGCAGGTGTCCGGTAGATCCGATCTGACGTGGGAGGAGTCGGTGCGACTCGACCTCTCCTATGTCGAGAACTGGTCGATCATGCAGGACCTCGTGATTCTATGGCGCACTTCGCGCGCCGTGCTGTCCAAAGACGGTGCCTATTGAAAGGGGACTGGTCATGTATCCTGGCCAGCAGGTTCTGCCGACCTCGGGGACGACGGTGACAAAACCGGTCCTGAGTGTCTTCGGCCTCGGTTACGTGGGGTCTGTGTCGGCGGCATGCTTCGCCGCCCGGGGTCATCGAGTGATCGGCGTCGATTCCAATCCCCACAAGTCCGCCTTCCTGCGTTCGGGAAAGACGACGGTGGTGGAGGAGGGGATCGGGGAACTGACCGCCGAACAGGTCGGCAACGGCCGACTCGAGGTGTCCGACGACGCGTGCGATGCCGTCCTGGGCAGCGACATGTCGATCGTCTGCGTCGGTACGCCGTCGGCACCCAACGGTTCCCTGTCGACCACCTATCTCGAGCGGGTCACCGAGGAGGTCGCGATCGGGCTCGCGGTCAAGGACAGCTGGCACGTGGTGGTCTATCGCAGCACGATGCTGCCGGGGACTTGCGAACAGTTGCTGATCCCCATCCTGGAACGTGGGTCCGGAAAACGCGCCGGCATCGACTTCGGGGTCTGCGTGAATCCCGAGTTCCTGCGCGAGGGAACCAGCGTGCGGGATTTCCAGGACCCGCCCAAGACGGTTGTCGGAGAATCTGATCCACGCAGCGGCGAGGCCGTTCTGGCGCTCTATGACGGGCTGCCCGGTCCCCGTTTCCGGACGCCGATCGCGATTGCCGAGATGACCAAGTACATCGACAACAGCTTTCACGCGCTCAAGGTGGGATTCGCCAACGAGATAGGGGCGGTGTGCGCGGCTCTCGGCCTCGACTCGCACCGAGTGATGGACATTTTCCTCGCCGACGCGAAACTCAACATCAGCCGGGCCTACCTTCGCCCGGGATTCGCATTCGGCGGTTCATGTCTGCCCAAGGACGTGCGGGCGCTGACCCATACCGCCCGCGCCCACGACGTCGTGATTCCCGTGCTCGCCAGCTTGATCACATCCAATGATGTTCATCTGTGCCGTGCGGTCGACATCGTCATCGCACAGGGACGACGTGATGTCGGGATCTTCGGTCTGTCGTTCAAGGCGGGAACCGACGACCTGCGCGAGAGCCCGATGGTCGAACTCGCCGAACGCCTCATCGGCAAGGGATTTCGGGTCCGCATCTACGACCCGGATGTGGCCTTCTCGCGCCTCATCGGAGCCAACCGCAGATACATCGAAGACCAACTCCCGCACATCGGCGAACTCCTGACCGACTCCATCGACGAGATCCTCGAGCATGCAGATACGTTCGTCGTCGGTTCGCGTAGTCCGGAGATCGCCGCCGCCATCGACGAACTCGACGGCGAGAGGTTCGTACTCGATCTCGTCCGGCTCCCCGGGGCGGAGCAACTGCGCAACCGCAAGGGATACGTGGGAATCGGCTGGTGAAACCGATGTTCAGCTTCCTGATGACCGCATACGGGACCGAGGGATATCTGCCGACGACCATAGCATCGGTTGTCTCGCAGACCCGAGACGATTGGGAGCTGGTCGTGGTCGACAACGGGATGTCGGACGACATCGCCCGGATCGTTCAGATGTATCAGGTCGATAACCCCCGAATCCGCCTGGTGCGTCAGGAGAACAAGGGTTACCGCGGGGGTGTCATGGCGGCGGCGGCCGCGGCCACCGGCGAGTTCGTGTGTGTCCTCGACAGCGACGATCACCTGGCGCCCGAATTCTGCGCGCGCGTCGGGGCGTTCCTCGACGAGAATCCCGACGTCGATGCGGTTGGCATCGACGCACATCGCTTCTCCGAGCCGGAAGAGCTCAACTTACCGACGGGGTACATGCGCTCCATCGGCGTCACCGCGAGAGCCGATCCTGATCGGCCCCTCACTTTCCGTGATGTGATCGGCGGGCGGGTTCCGTACTACACCGCCGCGATCCGGCGTACGGCCTGGGACGATGTCGGCGGCTACGAGCCCGGCATCGACGACGTGGACGAATCCGTGCTGATCTGGTGCCGGCTGGTGGAGCGCTTCGACGTCCGACTGTTGCCGGATCGTCTTGCGCGCTACCGCATTCGTCCCGACTCGCTCTCCCGGGAACCGGCGAAGGTGGAAGCTTTCGAGCGCCAACTGATGCGGTCCTTCGCCGAGGCGGCACGCGAATCCGCCGTCGCCGAGCATCAGGTCGCCGCCGATGAGACACTTCGCGGACTTCGCTATCATCAAGCGATTCGACGCGCCCGCCAATCGCTGCTCGACGGTGACGCGGTCGCCGCACAGCAGGCAGCCAGGTCGGCCGTCACGGAGAAGCGGACGGTCAGGTCGACCGCCATTTTCGTCGCCGTCACCTTGACGCCGCGGCTGGTCACCCGCATACACCCGGTCAAACAGCACATGACCCGATACGTTGAACTGGTGGTGGGACGAGTCGGACAAGCGACACACTGATGACCAGGTGTGGGCACCTGCTCGTGGCGGTGATGGTGGTGGGTCTTCCGACGCTGTCCGGGTGTGCGCAGGCCGAGAATGAGGACCACTCGTCGTCGTCGGCGGCGGCAACGAGCAGCATCTTCGATCCTTGTGCGGACATCGACGACTCCCAACTCCGGGCCGTGCAGATCAACCCGGCAACCCGCGCCCGCGAGAGCCCGAACCCGGGTGAATTGTCCGCATGCTCGTTCTCGAACGGCGAGATCGATGTACGGGTCTCCACGTCGACAACGTCTTTCGAAACCTATCGGGACGACAATGCGGGAATTCGCGAAGGCCTCGACATCGATGACACGCCGACGCTGATAGTCCGGCGCCCCGATCCCGATGCGCCGTGCGAACTCGCGATGAAGTCCCTTGAGGGGATCGTCCTGCTCACCACGTCGATCAGCACTGCCGCAATGGAATGGGGTATGGACCGATGCGGCCCGATCGTCGAGGTCGCGACCGCGATCGAACCAGCCATCGGAACCCGTTGAGATGGGATGTGGCCTACGCCGCACGCTGATCGTGGTGGCAGCGACGACCGTCGTGATCATCTGTGCGGGCATTCCGGTCTTCGTGGTACCCCAGATCGACGCACCTCGGCGGGCAGATGCCATCGTCGTCCTGGGCGGTCATGACCACGAGCGCTATCCCTACGGACTCGAACTCGCGCTGAGCGGGGTGGCGCCGCGCGTGGTGATGTCCAACCCCGCCGGATCGAAGGACACGTGGCTCACCGATCTGTGTTCACATCAGCGGTACAGTTTCGAGGTCACGTGTTTCACCCCGAAACCCGCGACGACCCAGGGGGAGGCTGAGGAGATCGCCCACCTCGCTGCCGAATACAGTTGGCAGACAGTGGTGGTGGTGACATTCCGGCCGCACATCTCGCGTGCGAGGTACATCATCTCCCGCTGCTTCGACGGCGCCATCGTCATGGCAGAGAGTCCGTCGCACATCTCCCTCGGGTACTGGCTGTACAGCTACGGGTACCAGACCGCCGGCTATCTCCGCGCACTTGTCCGCAACGGCTGCTGACCTGGACACTCAGGACACCGGTAGACGGCGGGGCGCAGCCTGGCGCCGAAGCGCCGGGGCCACCGGGCGGCCACGTAGCAAGCCGTCGACGCTGCCCGCTTCGATGGCCCGCCGATACACCGGTAGGGCACCGCGGACGGCCTCGATCGTGATGTCGATGTCGACATCGGTGTGAGCCGCCGAGGTCACGAAGGACTGCCCGAGGACACCCCGTTCCAAGGTCTCCTGCAGGAACAGCGTCCGATAGGCCTGCGACGGTTCACCTGCCGCATCGCGAGTGGCGAAGACGAGACACGACGGTCTGCCGAGAACTGCGAGATGTTCGCTCAATCCGGCGTCGGCGACGACGGCGTTCACGCCATCCGCGAGGCGGCGCCCGGCCCGCTCCATCCGGCCGATCGGATCACCGCTCTCGTAGGCGCGCGCGACCGCACGAAACGCTGCGAGCGAAGCTGTTTCGGGTCCATGTGTCGTCGACAGCAGGAACACCCGATCATGATTGGTGTTCAGGCCACCGAGTTCCATGAACTCGCGCTTGCCGGCCAGGGCCGAGATCGGGAATCCGTTGCCCATCGCCTTCCCCCAGCAAGACAGGTCGGGGATGACCCCGTACACCGACTGGGCGCCGTGTTCGGACCAGCGAAAGCCGGTGATCATCTCGTCGAAGACGAGGAGTGCCCCGTGTTGGTCGCAGAGCTCACGGACTTCTTCGAGGAAGCCGGCGGCGGGTTCGGCGGTGGCGGTCGCCGCTTCGAGGATCACCGCGCAGATCTGATCTGGGTGGGCGGCGAAGACCTTTCCGAGCGAGGCTGCGTCGTTGTAGTGGAACCGTGCCGTGTTGGCCGCGGTGTCGGCGGGGATTCCCGCCGACATCGGTGTGACCCCAATGAACCAGTCGTCCACCGAAAAGAACGGCTGATCGCTGATCGCCACCATGGTCCGTCCGGTCACGGCGCGGGCAAGACGTACCGCCGCGGTGGTCGCATCCGAGCCGTTCTTGGCGAACTTGACCATGTCCGCGGTGGGGACGAGGCGCAGGAAGTCCCCGGCTGCAGCCACTTCGAGTTCGGTTGGCCGACTGAAGTTCACACCGTCGGCAATCGCCGCGCAAACGGCATCGACCACCGGCCGGTGACCGTGCCCGAGCGTCACCGACCGAAGACCGATCCCGTATTCGATGAACTCGTTGTCGTCGACGTCCCATACTCGCGCCCCGGCCCCACGGCGAAGGATAGGGGCCATGTCCTCCGGATACTGGTCGGGTCCGCGTGCATAGGTGTGTGCACCCCCGGGCACCATTTCGTGCAGTCGCGCCTGCAGGGAATTCGAGGTGGCGAAGGAACGTCGGTTGTCAGTCATCGGCGTGGGCTTTCGAGGAGTGCGGATCGACGTGGTCCGGAACGCTGTGTGGCCCGAGCTCGACGTCGTCGACGAGCCAGCGACCCGTGAGCGTCGGATACTGTCGGCTCACCTCCGTGAGCAGGTCGGGAACAGTCAGGAGAATGCGATCGGGATCCTTCCTGACCATCTCTGCCGGTGAGATGATCGGGATGTCCGTGCCCGGCATCCGGCGTCCGAGTTTCGCCGGTGACGCATCGGCCACGGCAGCGACGAGGGAGCGGTCCAATCCGGCCAGGTACATCAGCGCAACCGCACGAGAAGCGGCGCCATATGCGTACACCCGCCGACCGGCCTCCGCCTCTGACACGAACCACGCCCGCAGCCCGGCAACGTGTCGGTCCACTGCCGTCTGCAGTCTGCCGACCACCGCTGGATCGGTCATGGGTTCTTCACGCTTCTCGATTAACGATAGCCGATCGTCCGGGACGGTGTCACCGTGGACGGCTGCCACGAGGACTGTGCCTCCGTACAGATCGTATTCCCGCGCGGTCACCGGGCTCATCCCCGCAGACCGGAGCAGACCGTGCAGAGCAGGCATCGAATAGTAGGCGAAATGGCCGTGCCGCAACGCGTTCCATTGTCCTTGCCGGACGATCGTGTCGAGGGAGTGGAAATGAATCAGCAGGATGCCGCCGGGCGCGGTCGCGGCGGCCCGTCGACGGAAAGCTGCTGCCTGATCCGGTTCGTGCATGATCCCGAGGCTGTCGAAGACCACGTCGGCGACCTCTGCCTCGGTGAAGCCGCGCCCGTCGAGCAGCGGAAGCCAGGAGCCCCCGTGCGGGCTGCCGAACTCCCGCACCGTGCTGCCTCGCAGCAGGCCGGCCGCGACCACGTCGGACACCGCCACCCGGGCCTGCTCACGGAGTACCTCCGGTTCGACGCCGCGCGGTTCGTCGGCGACGGTGTCGTCGCTGGCCAATTGGGCCAGCCCGCAAACTCGGCAGAGGACCATCGCGAGCGGGTGCGCCGCCTCTGCGGCACCGACCGGTTGATCGACCGGCGGAAAATGGTCGGCGGCCGGAACCGACCCGAGGTCGAGGACTCGTTCGAGTGCCGTTTCCCGGCAGTTGCGGCACGTACTCATGCGACCATTACCTCGTGCGCATCGAGGAAACAGAGCTCGTCGACGTCCTGATCATGACGCCCACGCCGTTTCGCGACGACCGGGGTCTGTTCACCCGGACCTTCGACGCTGAGCTCTTCGACCAGTACGTGGGTCGCCCGGGCGCGGCAGCGGGATTCGTCCAGGATTCGCAGTCGCGATCCGGTCGGGGTGTCGTACGCGGGATGCACAGCCGATCCGGCGCGGGGGAGGCCAAGCTGGTGCGATGTGCGCGCGGTGCGGTGCATGACGTACTGGTCGACATCCGCCCGGACTCGGCCACATTCGGCCATCAGCAAGCATTCTTGCTCGACGACAACGATTTCCGGCAACTCTATGTGCCTCCCGGATTCTTGCACGGGTTCCAGTCGCTCACCGACGAGGCCGACGTCTGCTACCGGATCGACCGGCCGCACAATCCGCGCGAGGACATCGCGGCCGCCTTCGACGACCCTGATCTGGCCATCGCATGGCCACAACAGGTCACCACGGTCTCCGCGCGTGACCGTGCCGCCGGAACCTGGCAGGAACTCCTCACGCACGTGCGGTGAGCCGCCGCATCGACTGGTCGAGGACCGCGTTGCCCTGCAGCGTCTTCAGGTGATGCAGACGGGTGAATCGTTCGGCGAAGGTCGCTGCGGTCAACCCGTAATCCGTGTACGCGCGATAGAGCTCTGCCGCCCCGTCGGGGATCGACCATTCTGCCTCGTATCCCAATCCGGCACGGGCGCGGGAGAAGTCCACCCGATAGGAGCGGGGGTCGGCACCGCTCTCGCCGGTGATCACGACTTCCGAGTCGGGCACCACGTCGCCGACCGCCTCGGCGATCTCGGCGACGGTCAGGTTATTCTGCTCGGTCCCGACGTTGTACGCCCGGCAGTGGATCGTGTCGCGTGGTGCGACGAGGCAGGCGAGGAAGGCGCGGGCGATGTCCTGCGCATGTACCAGGGGTCGCCACGGGGTCCCGTCGGACAGGACACGTACGTGCCCGGTCAGGACGGCGTGACCGACCAGGTTGTTCAGTACGATGTCCGCGCGCAGCCGCGGGGAGAATCCGAAGGCGGTTGCGTTGCGTAGGAACACAGGTGAGAAATCGCTGTCGGCGAGTGCCGCGGCGTCGTCTTCGACCCGAACCTTGCTCTCCGCATACGGGGTGAGCGGTCGCAGCGGGGCGTCCTCGGTCACGAGATCCTGCCCGGCCGAACCGTAGACCGAGCAGGTGGAGGCGTACAGGAACCGCGATACGCCGGCCTCCTTGGCCAAGCGGGCCAGTCGCACCGAGGCATGATGATTGATGTCGTGAGTGATTTCGGGGGCGAGCGCTCCCAGCGGGTCGTTGGACAACGCGGCCAGATGGATCACCGCATCGACGTCGGCGAGTTGTCCGGTGGTGACGTCGCGCAGATCCACTTGCAGTGCAGGCGGATCTGTCGGTGCCGGTCCGAGTACACAGTCGGCGAAGAACCCGCTGTCGAGGCCGACGACATCGTGGCCGGCGGCCTGCAGGATCGGCACCATGACCGTGCCCAGATATCCCTGATGGCCGGTTACGAGAACGCGCATGTCACCCTCCAAAGTCGATCGTGGATTTCTCGGTCACGAATGCCTCCGCGTAGCGGCTGTGGCACTGGACACCGCGCACCCTGGCCAGACCGAGAAACGTCTCGTCGTCGAACCAGTCCCGGTCGCGCTGCGACGGGTAATGCGCGTGCAGCAGCCGCACCTTCTCCGTGATCGCGCCGGCGTCGACGGGATGGAACAGCGACGGCGCGGGCGTGTCGGTCTCCCATTTGAGGATCTCGTATCCCAGGACGAGATGATCGCGGAATTCGGTGGGTACGAGTTCAGCGAGCAGCCGATGGTCCTGATGCGCATCGTGGCGTTGGGTCGCGAACACCACGTCCGGCTCGCACGTGCGACGAAACTCGCCGAGTGCGTCCTTGATCCGCCCCCAGTGCGTCGGCGCCCGCCCGTCCGGCACATCGAGAACGGTGAGATGCAGATCGGCACCGGGTGTCAAAGCCGTGAGCGCGGCCTTCTCCTCGACCTCCCGCGCGGTGCCGGCCCCCGACAGCACCAGGGCGTGCACGGTGAGCCCGGGACGGGCGCGCGCGAGGGTCAGGAGCGTGGCCCCCATCCCGATCGCGATGTCGTCGCAATGCGCACCGAGGACCCCGATCTCGGTGACCTCTCCTGACCGCAGCGATCTCATCGTTGCGGAGCGGGAGCGTTCTCCCACACCATCCATGGCCGATCGCCGCTACGGTAGCGCGCGTCGAGTTCGGCGCGCTCCTTGAAGGTGTCGGCGGGCTTCCAGAAGCCGAGATGCTTGTATCCGTACAGGCGGTTCTGTTTCACGAGCGCACCGCAGGCGTCCGCGACGAGATCACCGCCCTCGGGAAGATGATCGAAGACCTCCTGACTGAGTACGAAGAAGCCCCCGTTCTCCCAGATGTCGAGTTCGGACACCGGGGTGATGCCGCTGACGTGCCCGTCGTCGCCGATATCCACGCAATGGAAGGAGGATTGGGGTGGCACGATCATCATCGAGGCCGCCGCACCCGAGTCGCCGAAGCTGTCGATCATCACATCGAGTGGGGCATCGGTCAGGACGTCGGCGTAGTTCGCCAGGAAGAGCTCGTCGTCGGCGACATGGGAACGCACCCGCCGCAGCCGTTCTCCGATGGCCGATTCGAGGCCCGTGTCGACGAAGGTGATGGACCAGTCGCTGATATCTGAGTGCAACAGGTCCACCTGCCCGTTGCGGATCACGAAGTCGTTGGAAATGGACTCCTGGTAGGTCAGGAAGTAGTTCTTGATGTGCGCGGCCCCGTAGCCGAGGCACAGGACGAAGTCCTTGTGACCGAAATGCGCGTAGTAGCGCATCACATGCCAGATGAGTGGGCGAGGACCGACCATCTGCATGGGTTTGGGGATGTCGTCGACCGGACTGTTGCGCATCCGCATGCCGTACCCACCACAGAACAGGACCACTTTCATGACTGACCACCTGCAATCGGTTCGAGTTGGGCGATATGGACATCGGGTAGCGGGTAGGCGAGCCGCCCACCCCACTCGGTGACGTGGGCGAGCTGGGCGGTGATCTCCGCCTCGAGATTCCACGGCAGGACCAGGATCACATCCGGCTGGTCCTGATCGATCCGCCCGGGATCGTGGATCGGTATCCGGGTTCCCGGCGTGAAACGCCCGTGTTTGTAGGGGTTTCGGTCAACCGTGTACTCGAGGAGGTCGGTTCTGATCCCGCAGTAGTTGAGCAATGTGTTGCCCTTGCCCGGTGCGCCGTAGCCGACCACTCGCGACCCGCGTGCTCGCTCGTCGAGCAGAAACCGCAGGAGATCGTGGCGGACCTTCTCGGTACGCGGGCGCAGATCGAGGTAGCCGCGGACATCATGGAGGCCGGCATCGCGCTCCATCGCCAGCACCTCGGCCACGCGCGGGCCCGGCGCACCCGCGACGTCGGTGGGGCGGGCCCAGAGTCTGATCGAACCCCCATGTGTGGCAAGCAACTCCACGTCCACGACCCGCAGGTCGGCGGTCGCGAGCGCGCGGGCCGCCGACAACACCGTGTAGTACTGGAAATGCTCGTGGTAGATGGTGTCGAATTGCCCGATTTGCACGAGGTTCTGCGCGTGATGGACTTCGATGCTCAGCCAACCGGAATCGGCCATGAGGACGCGCAGCGCCCGCGTGAATCCGAGGAGATCGGGGATGTGCGCGTACACGTTGTTGGCGACCACGAGATCGGCTGGGCCGTGGTCGGTTCGAACCTTTCGGGCCAGTTCCTCGTCGAGGAAGGCGGTCAGGGTCGGGACGCCCTTCTCGCGTGCCGCCGCCCCGACATTCACCGACGGTTCGATGCCGAGGCTCCGGATGCCCCGCGCCATGGCGTGCTGCAGCAGATACCCGTCGTTGCTGGCCACCTCGACGGTCAGCGACCCATCGCGCAGATCCAACCGGTCCACCGCCTCGTCGACAAATGTCTTCGCATGGGCGACCCAACTATCCGAGTACGACGAGAAGTACGCGTAATCGGTGAAGGTGTCCGCCGGTGTGATCAGGGCCGGTATTTGCAGCAGCAAACACTCGTCACAGAGGCGCAGGTGCAGAGGGAAAGTCGGCTCCGGCTCGTCGAGTTGTTCGGCAGTCAGGAAGCGCTCACACGGGGGTGTGGCCCCCAGATCGAGCACACTGCGGAGTCGATTCGAGCCGCATAGGCGGCAGTGCATGCCCCTCCCAACTCCCAACTACCTCGGAAAATCCCCGCCAATTCAGTCTCAAATTGTACCAAAGTGAAGAGCATTCGGGATGGTGATCTCCACTGCTGCATATTCTCTGGTGCGAATCCCGATCTGGCAAGGGGCTCCGTCGCGTTGCCAGTCGACGGTGATCCGATCATCGGCCAGGCTCACCCGGGCACTGGCCGGCCCGGACGCCGGCGAAACCGACGGCGCGCGGCGTCGGGATGCGACCGGTTGCAGGATCGTGGCGAGCACCAGCGGCAGCGTGCTAGTCGCGCTCGTCCCGAGCAGCCAGGCCGGTACCGCGCGCTCGAGCCGTTCCGACCACCAGCCCAGGTGCATTTCCTCGTCCGCGCGTATCGCATCGACGACGAGTTCCTCGGTTGCCGCGGCACACAGTCGCATTGCAGGCGATCCGGCGGGATCGGTCAAGAGGAAGCCTCGATCGCCGTCTTCGAGGCGCGTGGCGCTCATCGTGGGCGGGATCGGCCACGATGCCTGCGCGTGGTGTTCACCCGGCCCGGTCAACAGATCGACGATGACCACGTCCGGGCAGTGCGGTGGCGCGATGAGCCAGCGGCGGTGTCCGACCGGCTGATCCAAACGGGTGTACCCAGTGTGTTCGGCATCGACGACTCCGGCGTCGAGGTCGATACCACGGACATGTGTCTGTGCATGCCTGGTCCACAAGAACGGGCCGCCGCTCACCGATTGGTCGACGCCGTCCACGGTGATCGTGGCATGAGCGCGGGTACTGCGAAACGCTCTGCGTCGCTGCGGATTGCCATAGTAGCTGCCCGGCCCGGGATCGCTGATCAGTTCGTCGCCGCCGATGCTCAGGGTCACCGCGAGGGCATCTGCGTGGCCATGCGCGGCGATGGCGAGGAAACCCAGCGGGCCGACGTCCATCGTGATCCGACGTGCTCCGGCTCGCAGGACGACCAGGCCTCCGTCGGCGGCGAAGAACGACGCGGGCAGCGGCCCGGTTGTCGAGGCTGCCGCGGGCAGGCGGAAGTCGTCACTCAACCAGTCGGCGGTCAGCGAGGGTTCACCGCGCGCGCAGAGGTCCGCGTCCCCGCACGCCGCCCCGACGATCGACAGGTGCTGACGCACGGTCCGAGTAGGTTCGGCACCGAGTCGCAGGGCGAAGCCTTCATCATCGTCGCCGAACCGCGGAGGTGGGCTGTCCTCGCCGACGATCGAGGCCAACAGTCGCGCACCTCGGAGGGGCCCCTCGAACAGCTCCGTCGGAGCCGAACCATCGCGTTGTTCGAGAAGGTGCGCCACCACGAGCATCAGCTCTGCCGTGAACATCTGATAGCCGACGGCCTGCTCCGATCCCATGCCGTCGCCGAGGATCTGTTTGTCGGATTGAGCAATCAGGGTGCTCAGCGCGCGGTGCTCCCACCGTGACGCGGCCGGGAGGTCCGGGAAAATGATCGCAGTGACCGCGAGCCCCGCCATCTCGCCGATCAGGTGGTTGTTGGCCGAACTGAACAGCGATCTCTCGTCCCAACACCGGTGTGCCCCGGCCGCCAGCATCTCGACCGTCGCGCGGAACCGGGCGACCGTCAGTTGTGGGGAGTCGCGAAGGCCTTGGAGTGCGAGTGAAATCGAGATCGCACGGATACCGGCCTCGAATGCTCCGCGCCACGCGATGCCCTGACCCGGCGGATTCTGCACCAGCCACGAATCGAGTTGCTCGCATGCTGCCGAGCTGAACCGGTCATCGGCGGTGATCAGCCACGCTTCGGCGAGCCAGACCAGGTGCTGCAGACGGTTGAGCTCCCAGATCCATTTCACATCTCCGGCAGAGGTTCGATGGTCGATGCGTGCGGCGGGCAGGTCGGGCCACCGCACGTCGGAGATCGGATCGTGATTCCAGTCGACCGGATGTGTCAGCGCGACGGTGGGGTAGCCGAAGTAGCCGAACCGGAGTTCTGTAGCCGACCGGGCAGCGGCCATGAGGTCCTCGGTCAGCACGGGGTTGTCGGCTGCCACCTGAGTCGCTCGATCTCGACGCAGGACAACGGGCCGGTCGACGCCCTCTCGGAAAGCCGCGAGCGATTCAGCCCACTCGTCGTCGGTGCGGGTGAGTCGACGGTGGCGGGTGAACCACGTCTGCGCCTCGAGGCGGCTCGCGACGGCCCGACTGGTCCGCCAACCGATCTCCCGATGCGACATCGTCTGCAACCGATCGAGATACCACGTGGCCCGGGACATCGAGTTCATTTCTCCTTCCGCGCCGCAGCGTCGAGCAGAAACGTCTGAATGAGTTCAGTCGTACTCTTGACTGTATTCATTAGGTGCATTGGAGTTGAGGATCATACGGTATTCACATTATTGCGACCGGAGGCATCGTGGCGCCGGGTAGGAGTGGGCAGAGTTTCAAGCACCGGTTGCGTCGTGGCCATCCGATGCGGCCGGTGATGACGCGCCAGCTGGCGCGGTTGGACCGTGCCGACCCCGACGAGATCCGCAGATTTCAGGAGCGGCGATTGCGCATGCTGATCCGGATCTCGGCACGCTTTTCGCCTTTTTATCGCGACTGGTTCAGCGAGCAGCGAGTCGACCCGCGCGACATCCGATCGCTCGATGATCTGGCGGTTCTGCCGCTGCTGACGAAGCGAGATCTCATCGACAGTCCCGAACAATTCTGTGTCTATCCGCGGGCGGGGATGTGGGCAGCGCGATCGAGCGGGACGAGCGGGCAGCCGGTGACCGCCTACCGAACTCCCGGTTCCTCGGTGTACGAGCTCGCGGTTCTCGAACGTCAGTGGGGCTGGTTCGGTGTTCCACGCGGTGCCCGACGGGTGATACTGCGTGGCTCCGATTTCGCCGCGGCCGGTGGCCCGCCGGTCAAACTGGTGCCCGGTGCCAATCATCTGCTGGTATCGAGTTTTGCGCTGACCGGCGACAACGTCGATCAGATCGACGAGGCGATCCGTGCCTTCGAACCGCATGCGATCGAGGGCTGGCCGTCGAGCATCGCCGTGTTGGCATCGATGTTCCGCGATCGCGGTCTGCGTTGTCCGTTGGGAGCGATCATCACGTCGTCGGAGGTGATGTCGCCGGGCCAGCGGGCACTGATGCGCGAGGTGTTCGAGGGGCCGGTGGTCGATCACTACGGGCAGACCGAGCGCGTCGCGATGGCCGGTGGTTGCGAGGCCGGTGGCTACCACGTGTTCGACGACTACGCGATCGTGGAATTGCTGCCGGTCGATGGTCGGTCGGATCGACGGGAGATCGTGGGTACCTCGCTGCACAACTGGGGATTTCCGCTGTTTCGGTATCGCACCGGTGACGAGGTCGTCGATGTGTCCACGAAGGGTCCCTGCCCGTGTGGGCGACATTTCCGTCTTCTCGGTGAGATCGACGGCCGGATCGAGGATTCGTTCACCGCCGCCGACGGCCGCACGCTGCCATTGCCGGCGACCGTCGTCGACGACTTGACCGGTTTGCGTGAGGCGCAGATCGTCCAGTTGGCCCCGGGGAATTTCGAGGTACGCGTGGTTCCCGGGAAGGACTACGACGGCGCCGCCACCGCAGAGCAAGTGCGACGCAATGTCGACTGGCTGTTCGGCCGGGGTCAACAGGTGACCCTCCGTGTTGTCTCGTCGCTGTCCGGGTCCTCCGGCGGCAAGGTGAAGAGCAGCTATGTGGCCTCATCTTCAGAGGTCGAAGGGCGGTGACAGGGGGTTCCGCCGGAGGCCGGGAGCGCCGGACTCCGATCGGGTTGCTCCGCGATCGGGGTGGCCGCAGCGGGGGGCTGCGGAACCGCGCGTACTGGGCCTGTGGCGTCGTCCTCGTCGTGGTGCTGGTGCTGGCAGTCGTCCTCGCGCTGAACCGGGATCCGGGTGACGCAGCTCGTGACCCCGCATCGAAAACCCTGTCTCCGGCAGCCGCATCGACACCGGTGTTCCCCCGCACGGCGACCTACGTCCTCGATCAGGAGGGCTTGCCGGGTATCGAGACCTTGGCCCGCTACGACATCGTCATCATCGATGCGGAGTGGCAGAATCGCCTGCCGCGCTCGTTCTTTGCCCGACTCCGGGCGGCGAATCCGGGAATGATGCTGCTCGCATATGTGAACCTCATCGACTCGATGCCACGAACCGGATCTCCCGAATACTGGGCAAACGCGTATTCGTTGTGGCAGTTCACCGACTCGACGACGCGGAACTTCCCACCGCAGTGGGTGGCGCGCACGGCAGCAGGCGAGGTCGTGCACGAATGGCGTGACTACCCGATGGTTAACCTCACCGACGAGGCGCCACGAGTGAACGGCCAGATCTACGCCGAGTACGCGGCGCACTGGGTGGCCGATCGGATCTGGTCGACCGGACTGTGGGACGGTGTCTTCCTCGATGTCTGGGGGGACCGGATCTACACCGCCGACAGCGATGCGTGGGACATCGACCGTGACGGCAATGACGAACCGGCGTCACAGATCTACGGCCCGGGCAAACCGCTCGACCGGGGTCTCACCATCGCCGAGCGGGTCATGCGCCAGGCCATGCCGGAGGCGATCCTCGTCGCCAACGGTGACCGGGCGATCAGCGGTGACCGCCTCAACGGACGCGTGTTCGAGAGCTTCGCCGACCCCCGGAAGGACCCGGAACGCGATGAACTCGTCGAATGGTCGAAGTACATGACCGCCCAGACCGAAGAAGGTCTGCGGAGCCCGGTCACCGGGATCACCATCGATTCGCGTGGTTCGGTGGCCGCGGGATCTGCCGAGGACCTGCGGCGCGCGCGGTTGTTCCTGACTGCCACGCTCATGCAGAACGCGTGGTGGGCACCCATGGGCGAGGACTACGGCGAGGTGGCCTACTACGACGAGATGGACGGCGGGGGGCTGGGACGCGGCTACCTCGGGCATGCGCTCGACGCCGACCCGACTCTCGAACAGATGACCAGGTCGTCGACGGACGGGACCGGATCCCCGGCGCCCGACGTGTTCCGGCGCGACTTCGAACACGGGATCGCGGTGGTCAATCTCGGTGATGAGGTGCAGACCATCTCCCTCGAACAGCCGTACCGCCACCTGCGGGGCAGCCAGGACCCTGTCGTCAACGACGGCTCGGTTGTTCGGTCCGTGACCGTGCCGCCCGACGACGGTGTGATCCTGCTCCGTACCGAGTGAACCAGCGACCCGTCATCGCCCGTGTCGAGTGAACAAATCGTCGTAGAACTCGATGAGGTTGTTGCGCGATGTGGACCACGACAGTTCCTGCTCCACCCGTGCACGCCCGAAATCGCCCATCCGGGCACGACGGTCCGGATCGCCGAGCAACTCGTCGATCGCGCCGGCGAACGCCTTCTCGTCGTTGGCGGCGACATAAACGGCCGCCTCGCCGGCGGACACCCGGGCCTCGACGAGTTCGAACGAGACCAGCGGCCTGCGCATCGCCATGTACTCGACCACCTTGTTCATCGTCGACACGTCGTTGAGCGGGTTGCGCGGATCCGGTGACAAACAGACGTCGGCGGTCGACAGGCAACGCTGCAGGAACTCGTCGGGGACTCGGCCCGTGAACTCCACCATGTCGTCGAGGCCGAGGTGATGACTGAGCTCGACCATGTCGTCGAAGGCATCGCCGCCACCCATGAAGATGCAGTGCACGTCATCGCGGTCGAAGTCGTCACGTAGATGCTTGAGTGCGCGCAGCGCGTAGTCCACGCCGTCCTGCGGACCCATGACACCGACGTAGGCGGTCAGATACTGCTTGCCGCGGAAGAGGTTCGGATCGGGATCGCGGGGCACGAACCGGTCGAGGTCGGGTGCACTGCGGACGACGCGCACCCGGTCCGGGGACACTCCGCCACGGTCGACCGCGACCCTGCGGTAACTCTCGTTGGTCGAGATGACGCCGTCGGCACAGGCGAAGGTCAACCGTTCGGTGACCCTGGTCAGGAAGTAGAGGAGCTTGCCGCCTCGGGTGAATCGTGAACGGAACAGCTCCGGCACCAGGTCGTGTTGGTCGAAGACGAACCTGGTGCCCCCGAATACGCGCAGGACGAGCGCGACGAGGAACAGCAGGTCCGGGGGATTACATGCGTGTACGACGTCGATGGAACCCTCGCGGCGCAGCCGAATGGCCAGTCGCGTGGTGTGCCACAACGCCAACCCGTACTCTCGGACGTAGCCGGCCGGACCACCTTCGGCCGGTCGCAGCGGATAGCGCAGGATCCGGACGCCCTCGATGTTCGCCTCGGCCTCGCGATCCTGCTTGCTGCCCATCGGGCAGATGACACTCACCTGATGGCCCGCATCATTGAGTGCTCGGCTCTCCTGCCACACCCGTCGGTCGAACGGGACGGAGAGATTCTCGACCAGGATCAGTATGTGTCGGGTCATCGCCTCAGCGCACCTTTCGGTTCGTCAGCTCGGCCAGCAGCCGTTCGTAGTCGCGGGCCGTGGCCGCGATCGGGAACTCGGTACGGGCCCGACGTCGGCCGTTGGCCCCGAGCCGTGCCCGCAGGTCCGGGTCGTCGGCGAGACGAGTGAGCCGGGCGGCCATGGCCTCGGCGTCACTCACCGGTACGAGGTATCCGTTGTCATCGTCGGTGATCAGGTCGCGCAGTGAACCGCAGTCGGTGGCCACGACCGGCAGTCCAGCAGCCATCGACTCGATCATGATGATTGGCACACCTTCGTGGACCGAGGACAGGCACGAGACGTCGAGGCCGGGGAGGATGTCGGGCACGTCGTCTCTCACGCCGATGAACGCGACCTGCTCGTCGATACCGAGATCGGCAGCGAGGGAACGTAACTCGGATTCACGCTGGCCCCCGCCGATCACCAGCAGGCAAGTGTTGGGGTGATCGGTGGCAAGCGATGCGACCGCGGTGAACAGCACCTCGTGTGCTTTCTGCGGCGAAAGGCGGGCGACGATGCCGATCGCGAAATCATCCGGTGACAGACCGAGGCGTTCCCGAGCCCGCAACCGGGCCTGCGCACCGGGCGCCTCGCCGATGGGGATGCCGTTGGGTATCACAATTTCTCGCGTGGTCGACGCGATGGTTCGACCCACTCCCTCCTCGCGATGGAGGTAATCGCCCTGGGCTCGTGTGAGCAGAACGAGCGCATCGGAGAGCCACAGCGTCGACACCGTCGCGCGGGGCAGTACTCGTCCGCCGACGGACGTGAGGTCCATGTCGTGCGCCGCGACGATGTTCGGCACGCGTGCCACGCGCGCGGCGAGGCGTCCGATCAGCAGAGCGGCGCGGTGATGATGCGGGACAAGCACCACATCGGTCTGCGATCGGCGAAGATCGGCGACGAGATCGGCGATCCGTCGCGGATCGCGGCGTCCGCGCCGACGGTGAGTGGAGTCGAGTTCGGTGACCTCGAACCCGTGCGCGCGGAAGTCGTCGGCCAGCGGCCCGGCCTCCCGCAGGCAGACGATCCGGGGTACCACCACGGCGTCGTCGAAGCTGCGGAACAGGTTGAGCAGCAACTTCTCCACGCCACCCACGTAGGTGAGATCGAGTACCACGGTGAGTACGAGTGGGCTCGTCGGCGTGCTCGTCTCCGACGGCACGAGTTCGGTGATCGCCGATTGCGTGCCTGCGATACTCGCCGACAGCGAGAACTCGTCCTCGACCCGTCGACGCGCAGACGAGCCCATCTCGCGCCGGAGGTCGGCGTCGGACATCAGGGTGATCAACCGCTCGGCGAGTGCGGCCGGATCGTGCGGTGCGATCAGATATCCCGTGTGCCCGGGCACGACCATCTCCCCGACCCCGCCCACATCGGTACAGACGGCGGGCCGCCCGGCGGCCATCGCCTCGAGCAGGGCCATCGGAAAGCACTCGACCGTGTAGGAGCACAACACCAAGACGTCGATCGCCCGCATCACCTCGGGGATGTCGGATCGCGGTCCGGTGAACACCACCGCTTCGTCGATCCCGAGTTCGCGGGCGCGGCGTTCGAGATCTGACCGGAGCGGACCGTCGCCGACCAGGGCGAACCGCGCATCCGGCAGGGTCTGCAGGACTTTCGAGGCCGCCTCCAGGAACAGGGTGTGGTCCTTCTCGGGCCGCATGGCGGCGACGATGCCGACAACCGGGTGGTCCTCGCCGACGCCCGCATCCGCCAGGGCGCTGCGATCATCTCGCGGATCGAACTCGCTGGGGTCCACGCCGTTGTGGATGATCGTCACCTTGGCCGGCGCATACCCGCGCTCATCGACCAGATACGGAAGTTGCGCCCGCGCGACACCGAAATACGCTGTGGTCGCCTTGTCCAGGACCGTATCGAGGAGGCGTCGGAGACGTCCGAGTGGCTCGGTCTCGCCACAGTTGTGCACCCACACGATCGACACCGGCACCCGTGTGAGGAACGCCGCGATGCGCCCGAGCCCCTCGGCGCTGTAACCGCGGGTGATGACGACATCGGGATCGAATCGTCGGAACTCACGAATCAGGTCTCGCAGAGCCGCAGGCGCTTGGCGTTTGGTGCGGTGCAGGGCGAGCGCGGGAACGCGGGCTCGTGCCAGCGACGAGAAGAGCGCGCCCTCGTCGCCGATGCAGATCACGGCCGGATCGAACCGATCGGGATCCAGCGCCGGCATCAGGGTGGTGACGTGGCGTTCGGCACCACCGATACCCAGATCGGGGACCACATAGAGCACACGTATGCGATGGTCCGCGGTCATCGGATCACCTTCCGATAGATCTCGTCCAACCTGCCGGACACCTTCACCGCATCGAACTCGTCGCTTGCGCGCCGGAAGCCTCGCCCGGCAACAGCAGCGCGGTCGTCGGCGTCGGTGATTGCGCGTTCCAGCGCACGTTCCAGCGCGGGGAGATCTCCCACGGGCAGGAGCACGCCGGCGTCTCCGCCGTCGAGTAGATCAGCGATTCCGCCGGTGTCGGTGGCGATGACGCAGAGCCCGTGCGCCATCGCCTCGAGGATCGCCATCGGCTGCCCTTCGTTGTGCGAAGGAAGGACGAATATCTGCGAGCGCGACAGGACTGCACGTGTCTCGTCGGCGTTCATCCAGCCGCGGACGCTCACCGTGTCCGCCGCGCCCGACGAGTCGACGAGTTCACGCGCTCGATCGACCTCGCCGTCGCCGGCGATGGTCAGGTGCGCTTCGTGCGGCTCGGGCCCGATCCCTGCCCAGGCGTCGATCAACTCGAACGTGCCCTTTCGGTTGCCGATCCGCCCGAGGAACAACACTTCGACGGGGCTACCCGCGGGCGGTTGGGACACCGGCTCGTGCATGTGGGTGGCGTTCGCCACCACGATCACGTCGGCTTTCGGGGCGATCTCGGTGAGGCGCAGACGCCATGTCTCGCCGAGCGCGATGACGACGTCGGCGCATTCGAGGCTCGCCCTGATGGCGATGCGAGTCAGCCGTGGCGACCGGGCGTGGAAACTGTGGAACTCACTGCCGTGGATGTGCAGCACGATCGGGATCCGCATGAGACGCGCGAATGCCACCACCGAGCACTTTCGGTAGAAGCTGCCGTACGACGCCATGTGGATGTGGACGAGATCCGGTCGGTGCCACAGAAAGCCCGACAGCAGTTGTGCCCAGGCGCGCAGGAAGGCCCCGATCTTCGTGGCCATGGAGCCATCGCGATGTGTGGCGATGTGTCGGATGTGCCAACCGGTCCACAACGGGGTGGTCTGCATGACCCGGACGAAGCTCGCCACCCCACCGCGGGTGGTGGTTGCGGTGGAAACCCACAGCGCGCTGCGGCCGCGATCAGGTCGGGACATCGGTGGTCACCCTCATTGGCGGATGGTCGGTGCTCTTTGTCGGTGCCGGCGTGGACGTCTGAGCCGATGGTGGGTTCGCCCGCTCTGCACATCCGACCGCAACGCCGGCGAGCAGGTAGACGAGGATGGTGGGGAAGTCGAAGAACCGGAGGTCGACGGTGAACCCGGCGATGATGAGCACTCCCAGCATCATCGCCGCCAGGAGAGCGAGGTTTCGCCCGCAGAGCGAATCGGGGGGCGAAACACGCACGGCACGTACGAGTTTCACTAAAAGCAGCACGAGCACGGCCAGCCACAGCACCAGGCCGACGAGTCCGAGCTCGACCAGGATCCCCAACTCGTTGAAATGCGACGAGATCCCGTACCCTCGGGCCCACGGGACATCCTGCGAATACTGCTGATGGTGCACCGTGTTGACCGCCGTGAACCGCCCTATTCCCCAACCGAACCATGGTTCGCGACCGGCCGCCCAGAACGACGTGGCCATGGAGTTCAGGCGATCGTCGACCTCGTTGGTGGACGCCACACCGCCGGCCGAGCGGTCGCTGCTCGTGAAGGCGGTCCAATTGGCGAGAGCGCCGCCGACCATCACGAGCAGCGTCACGCTGAAGCCTCGTCGAATGCGGTGGCCGAATGCGACACCCACCACGACGACGACCAGAAAGGCGAGCCAGATCGCACGAGTGTGCGTCAGGTAGATGGCATACGCCATGGCCGCGGCACTGCACCCCGTCACCACCTTCGCCCACCGAGGCAGTCGTGGGCTCATCTCGATGAGGATCAGTGTCGCGACGAAGCCGGCGATGAGAGTCAGGCCGTTGACGACCGGCTGGTTGAACACACCGTTGGCCCGGCCCGGCCAGTTGGGTGCTTCGACGATGTAGCGGGGCCAGACGAGTCCCGGGGCGCGAAACTGCAAGATGCTCACGGCTGCGCAGTACAGGGAGAACACCGACACCGACCAGAGCAGAACCCGCACCGCGCGTTCGGTGTCGTAGATGCTGCGCCCGATGAGGTACATGGTGAACGGCATCAGCGTGCCGGTGAGGATGAAGCGGTACACGGAGAGTGTCTCGCCGCTGAGTGGGTACACCGCTCCCAATTCGTGGGGGGCGAACATGGAGTACACGTTCCAGAGGAAGTACAGCACCATGAAGCCCTCGAGCCATCCCAGCCGAGGCAGTGCGTGCGGACGCACGGACAGCCAGATGAGGTAGGAGGTCACGAGTCCGGCGAACGCGATGAGGAACGGGTCCACGGGGAAGTACGGTGTGAGTGCGAGCCGGAAGAACGTGGTGAAGAGTAGATAGACCACCGCCACACGCGGGCTGTGCAGGCCGAGCCCGATCAGGGCCACGGCAACGAGGACGAGCGCGGCAAACGCCAGCAGGTCGGCCGACCCCTGCGAGGTCGCGAGGACCACCGCCACCGCCACCGAGATGCTGGCGACGATCGCCGCGCCGATCGGCAGCAGGTTCTGAGTGGCCGGCCGGACCGAGTGCACGACCGCGTGCCTAGCGGGTCTTGGCCGTGCCGTGGTCAACGGCGCTCCCGACGGCAGGTGGGGTGGCGGGCGCTTCATGCCCCGCCCCGGAGTCGGTCGCGGATTCCGAGGCGTTCTCCGGGGAGGCGTGGCGTCGTTGGACCAAGGTGGAGAGCCGGCCGGACCGGATTGTTCTGCGGGGGGTCTCGATCAGGACGGCACCCAGGATGTCGCCTCCTGCCTGTCGACAGAGCCGCTGGGCGGTGCGCACGTCGGCGAGCGCGGTGACCGACTCTTCGGCCACCAGCAGTGTCCCATCGGCTTCGGCGCAGATGCTCTGCGCCGTCGCCGACTCGACCAGTGGGGGTGCAGTTATCAGCACGAGGTCGGCGCGTTCGGTCAGCGAGTCCAGCAGCTCACGGAGATGGTAACGATTCACCGGACGGCTGCTGGTGATGTCCGAGTCCGGGCGAATTGTCTCCACCGTGACCGCGGACCACGCGCCGGCACCCGGTTCGGAGGCGCGGGCGTGGTCGACGACAACCACCCGCAGTCCCGTATCCGTGAGTTCCGTTGCGATGCGTCCGACGGTGCTCTCGACCGCCGGTCGCTCGCGGGGCGCCGCCATCACCAGAGATCGGGGATACTTGTCGAGCCCGGTGATCGCGTTGGCAAGCTGCCCGAAGCGTGGGTCGTCGTCGACGTCGTGGTCGGGCGGAAGTTGGCCGAGGACCTCGATGCCGGTCCGGAGCTCCAATTCGGGGCCGGAACCGACGCGGCGCGACAGCGCGCCCCACGCCAAAGCGAAACCACAGCCGACCACGAGTCCGGCCAGCACGGCGAGCCCCAGTGTCGTACCAAGATTCGGTTTCGAGGACGACACGCTCGATTGCAGTTCGATGATCTCGATCTGGTTCGTGGTGTCGGCGTTGATCTGGCTGATTCGGTCTTCCATCTGGATCAGTGCTTGCTGGGGGACCACTCCGTTCGTTTCGCGAATGTCGTCGAGCGGACGGCGGACTTCCGCGATGGCGTCGGCGCGACTGGCTCGAAGAGCATCGTTGACCGTGTCCCGGAGCGCGACGGCAGCGTCTGCCGCGGCGGATTCGACGTCGCCCGACGACGACGAGCTCGCGGTGATGTAGATCAGTGGACTGGGCGCAGCCACCACTGCGGTCAGCGTCACGTTGTCCGGAACGTCCGCGATCTGTCGCAGAATCGATTGGTTCTCGGGCTGGTTGAAGAAGTCTGTGTAACCGTGGGCCAGCATGGCGTCCTGCTCGGGAGCGCGCGTCTGGGAGACCACAGCCAGGGTTGCCCGGCTGCTGTAGGTGGTGTCGGCCCTCACCGCGGAAATGATTCCCGCGGTGAGAAACAACAGCAGGACGACGGCGACGACCCACCACCGCCTGCGCAGCCGATCAAGTTGAACGCCGAGTGTACTGGTCGCCATCCGCGTCATCCCTTCGACAGGCCCCCGCGCCCGTAGATCACCCGTCGCCCCGGGTCTGCCGAGGCGAGATTGCTAACGTATCCGCCGTAGTCTACGTCCTGTCCAGTACAGTGAAGCCCACGTCGGACCAACGTGTACCGCCAACGGCTTGTGATGTCAGCCGGGACGAGGCCGGACAAGGTGTAGCTCGCACGATGGGGTACTACTGATGGCAGAAGCCGAAACTGCAACCCGGGCAAGGGGTCAGGATCTCCGGATCCTCGTCGAGAATAGTGAATACTGGCTCCGTAACAACGGTGACCTGGCCATGATGCAGGTGACCATCGATCGGTTGCGCGAACGATGGCCCGCGGCGCGGATCGCGGTCCTCACCGACGCTCCCGCGTTGTTGCGGGCGTATTTTCCGAATGCCGAGGCGATCACTGTCGGTGACAAGGCGCCTTGGTCGCCATCGACCCTGGTCGAGAGGGCTGCGGTCATCGCCGGCCCGCAGTGGGTGGGGCCACCGATGTTGGCCTGGTTGCGTGCACGGGTGTGGTTTCCGCAGAAGGCGCGCGGAGCTCGTCGTCGCGCGTTGATTCGATGGCGGGCCCTGATCGGCGATGACACGCCGGCCCCGCCGACCCCTCCCCGCAAGCCCGTGACCAGGGGCTCCTTCGCGGCCGTCGAGAGCGCTTCGCTGCTGCTGGTGATGGGTGGCGGCTATCTCGCTGATGTGGACGCGGCCCAGACGCGGCGGGTGTTCAACTTGATCGAGCACGCTCACCGTCACGCTGTCCCGGTGGCAATGGTGGGGCAGGGGATGGGGCCACTGGACGACCCGGTGCTTCGCACCCGGGCCACCGAGGTGTTGTCCGTCGTCGACGTCATCGCGTTGCGGGAGAAGCTGCAGGGTCCCGTGTTGCTGGAGTCACTCGACGTTTCATCGGACCGCGTATCGGTCACCGGCGACGATGCGATCGAATTGGCTTACCGCATCAGATCTGTTGGTCTCGGCGCGGAGATCGGGTTGTGCCTGCGGGTCGCCGGCTACTCACCGATCTCCGACGACATCCAGCAGACCGTCGGCGCGGTGGTACGCGAATCGGCTCGCGTGCGCGGCGCGGCCTTGGCCCCGTTGATTATCGCCGAATACCGTCGTCAGGATCGCCGATCCACGCTCCCGCTGGTCAGGGGTTATTCTCCCCAGACGACGCCACCGGGAAAATACGTGGCTCCCGAGGTGGTCGCCGAACGTGTATCACGGTGTCGGGTGGTGGTCACGGGGGCCTACCACCTCGCGGTTTTCGCACTGTCGCAAGGCATCCCGGTAGTGGCCTTGACGGCATCGCAGTACTACGACGACAAGTTCCTGGGCTTGTGCGACATGTTCGGTGGCGGCATGCAGGTGGTAGATCTGCGTGAGCCGAATCTGGAGGGCGTGTTGTCCTGCGCGATAGCGGAAGCCTGGGACAGCGCTTCGCGCGTTCGAGAGTCGCTGCGGGAAAGGGCCCGCGCACAGGTGGACACGAGCCGGGAGGGTTTCGAGCGGGTGTATCACCTGGTCGAGAACCGCCGTCCGGCCAGACGGTAGCCGCGGCATGTACCCGCCGAGTGAACACACAGGAACAGCGACTTGACCAGGTCATCGGAGCACAACGACCCGCACGGCCCAGAAGCCGAGTCGGAGGGCTCGTCGCTGCGGCGCAATATCGGCAACGTCGCTGCGGCTTCCGCGGTCGCGCTCGTGGTCGGCGAGCTGATCACCTTCGTCCAGACGATCGCGTTGGCGCGCCTGCTGTCCCCTGCCGAGGTCGGCGTCTTCGTGGCCGGCACGGTCCTCGCGCTGTTCCTCGGCAACTTCGTCGAAGGCGGCCTGCGTTCGGCGCTCATTCACCGGGACGACAAACTGATCGACTCGGCGGAGACCGTCTTCTGGGTCACTGCGGTTTCGGGTTTCCTGATGAGCCTGCTGACGCTGGCTGTATCCCCGGTGATCGGACTGGTCTTCGACAACGGCGAGGTCGGGCTGGTCGCCGCAGCATCGTCGGGGGTGCTGTTCCTGTACTCCTTCACCAACGTTCCCGAGGCCATGCTGCAGCGGGAATTCAGTGTCAAGCGGCGGCTCATCGTCGGCCCCAGCGTCGCCGCGGCCTACGCCACCGTGGCCGTTTCGGCGGCCGCGGCGGGCTGGGGTGTGTGGAGTATGGTCGCCGGGATCTACGCGTCGTACGTCGTCTGGGTGGCGACGGTCTGGTTGATCTCCGATTGGCGACCCGGCCGAGGACACGTCTCGGTCACGCTGTGGCGCGAACTCGCCCGCTATGGCTTGCCCCTGGTGTTCGGGATGATCGGTGCCCGTGTGCAATCGCTCCTCGAAGCGGTCGTCGTCGGTCGCGGACTCAGTGAGACGGATCTGGGGTATTTCCGGTACGGGCAGCGCATCTCGATGATCCCGGTCCGGGCGATCCTCGAGGTCGGTGCGGTCGCGTTGTTTCCTGCATTCTCGCGAATCTCCGCGGAGCCCGAGCGGATGAAGCCGGCCTATCTGCGCGCATTGCGGTGGGCGACGGTCGGAGCCGCCGCGCTCAGCGGACTCATGATCGCGCTCGGACAACCCGCGGTGGTCATCCTATTCGGGGAACAGTGGCGAGAAGCCGGTGCGGTCGTCGTGGCGATGGCGGGTCTGGGATTTGGAAAGGCGATCATCTCGGTAAGCGAGGAGGCGATCAAGGGTGGTGGGCGTACCGGTCTGCTGAACTGGTATACCGCGGTCGAGGTGACGCTCGGAATCGTGTTGCTGCTCGTTTTCATCGGTCCGTTCGGGGTGGTCGGTGCGGGACTCGCGGCGTCGGTGACCGCCTTGCTCGTCGGAGCAACGGTGGCAGCGTTGGCGAAGCCGGTGGTCGGTTTCTCGCTGCAGGAGTTCGGTGCGGCCGTCGTGCCGCAGGTGCCTTGCGCGGTGGTGGCTACGGCCGCCTGCGCAGCGTTGGAGCACTTTGTCCTGCAATCCGATTCGCGTGGCGTACTACTGGGTGTCGGGTATCTGGCAGTGGACACCCTTGTGTTCGGTGCGGTCTACCTAGCTGCGCTGGCAGTCGTGGAACCGTCCGTCGTCCGGGTGATCTTCAAGACTCTCGGGACGGGTCTCGGACAGCTACGTCGGCGGGTGTGAGGTGATGATGATGCGCGAGGTGGCGGCCGCGCTCCGCGACCGGAGGGCTGGATCGGATCTGTCGAGGCTTCGGTTGGGCCCACGGATCGTGCGTGGGCGGAAAGTGGTGCTGCGCCAGCCGCAGTTCGGTGACTACGCTAAGTGGCGTCGAGTACGGTTGCGCGATCGCCGGTACATCGAGCCGTTCTGGGTGTCGTCGGATCTCGAGTGGGCAGACAGGCACACCAAGCGCCGTTGGATTCGAGAATGCATCGAGCAGCGCAAGGCAGCCGGCCGCAGCCATGCCGTATCACTCGTGATCGAAGTAGATGGGCGGCTGGCCGGGCAGTGCGCGATCAGCGCGCTTGATCACCGCACCCGGTCGGGCGAGTTGGGCGTGTGGGTCGATTCGGAGCTGGCGCACGAGGGGGTGAGTGGCCTTGCGAGTGCGATGCTCGTCGATCACATGATGAACTCCGAAGATCTAGATCGTGTCACGGCGCCCATCTGCGTGGACAACGAACCCGCTCTGCGCAGCGTGGCAAAGGGAGGAATGTACCGCGAAGCGGTGATGCGCGAGTCCTTCGATGCGGGAGGTCGTCGGCGGGACCATCAACTGTGGGCGGCGACCCGCGACAGGATGCCTGACGGTGGGTATGCCGATTATTGGCTCGCGCACTTCGCTGACACCGACATCGGGGCATTGACTCCGGTATCCGTCCAGGGGCATATGCGGGATATGCTGGTGCATTTTCCGATCTGGTTCTCGGAGTCGATCCGCCACGTCATCTGGGACTGGCGTGCCGGTCGGGCACGGCGGCGTCAGCTCGAGAGCCTGCAGATCCGGACGTCCCCCGGCTCACCCGTGGTCTTGCGGCGCGAGGTGCGCGCCCGTCACGATTCACCATCATCGTTGCCGTCGACGGGGCTCCTCGCGGAGGTCGACGGGGTCCCTGTGATGCGGTGCGAGATTCACCTGTTGCACCGGCCGTGGGCCACCGCAGACTTGTCTCTCGAGCCGCTGGGCGAGACAACTTCTGAGATCGCGGGAATGGTGACAGCCGAGTTGCTTTCCTACGCCTTCGAGGTCGCCGGGATGTTGCGCGTCTGCGTCGCCGTGCCCGTTGACGATCAGCGGATCGCCGTCGCCCTCGAGTACGTCGGCCTCCTGCGCGAAGGCAAGCTGCACAGCGTCGTCGACTCGCAGGGACGACGTGGGGATCATGAGCTCTGGGCGGTCACGAAGTCCGCGTGGGGTGGCCCGGTCGATCGAGGCAACGGCGCACCACGGCTGATCGTCTGATCGACGTCAGGACGCGAGGACGTTCGCAACCGTGGGTCTGGAGTAGCGCCCGTCCCGTCAGTCTAGATGGACACGCATCCCAAATCAGGAGATCCCTTCTGCAGGAATGCATCCTGGCTCTCCGCGGCCTCATCGGTCATGTACGCCAGGCGGGTGGCCTCACCCGCGAACACCCGCTGGCCTATCAGGCCGTCGTCGGTGAGGTTGAGCGCGAACTTCAGCATCCGCTGCGCGGTGGGTGATTTGCCGTTGATCGTGCATTCCTGTTCGATGGCCGTCGCCACGCGGTCGGCATGGTCGACGACTCGATTGACCGCACCCATCTGGTGCATCGTCTCGGCGTCATTCGCCTCGCCGAAGAAGAAGATCTCCCGGGCGAACTCCTGTCCCACCTGCGCGGCGAGGTAGGCGCTGCCGTAGCCCGCGTCGAAGGACCCGGACGTCGGCGTCGGCCTGCTTGAACCGGGCGCGTTCCCGTGCGGCCAGATTGAGGTTGCACACGGCGTGCAACGAGTGGCCGCCTCCTGCGGCTCAAACCGTTGACCACCGCGATGATCACCTTGCGCAAGGTCCGGATGAGGCGCTGCACCTCCAGGATGTGTAGCCACCCGCCGCCGCTGCAGAACGCTCACCCGCCGTCGCGGGGGCTCGGGCCGTTGCCGGTGAGCAGCACCGTGCCGACGTCGGGGGAGCGCCGCGCATGATCCAGCGTCCGGTACAGCTCGTCGACGGTGTGCGGGCGGAACGCGTTGCGGATCTCCGGCCGGTCGAAGGCGACGCGCACGATCCCGTGCCGGCGGCCTTCGCCGACATGCCGGTGGTAGGTGATGTCGGTGAGTTCGTCGAAACCCGGCACCGGAGCCCATTGGGTGGGATCGAACGGGTTCTGGGAGGTCGCGGAACCGGCGTCAGTCATGAATCGAGCCTAAGTGGTCGGGTCCGTGAGCTGTGTCTCGACGCCCTTCTGCGGATCGTGACCGCAGTGGTATCGACGGATATGCCCTAGTCGGCGGGGTTTCTGCCGCGATCGTGGCATCCTGGACACGTGGGCTGGATCATCGTCGCGATCATCCTCACCGTGTGGGTCACGGTGGCGGTGGTGCTTGCTCTGGTGATCGGCCGTTCGGTACGGCTGCGCGACCGCAACGAGAAGCCCGAGCCCATCCCGCACGCCGACCCTCCGGGATCACGTCGCGACGGGTGAACGGCCGTTCTATACGGTTGGTTCATGAGTGACGGTTCAACCAGCCCGGAGTCGACCACCGAGATCGAGGAGGACCCGCACGAAGGCGGGTTCCGGGCGCACACCGCCATCACCACCGAGCGTGGCGGCCCCCGCTACGGCGAGTTCAGCGAGCAGGCGCGCACTCTGATGGACAACGTCCGCTACGCCTGCCCGACCCCGGAGCTGGCCGACGAACTGATCGCCGACCTGGAGAAGATCAACGCCAAGCTCGCCGCCGTCCGCATCGACGAGTGGCATTCGCCGTCGGGCACCCGGATCGACCTCCCGGCGCGCGGCAACATCACGCTGCCCCCGTTCGAGGTGACCGAGGTCAACGACGACGGTGTGTTCGCGTCGGTCACCTTCCGTGACTTCCACCTCGGCGGCAACAAGGCCGCGCACGGTGGTCACGTGGCCGTCGCCTTCGACGACCTGGGCGGTTACGCCTCGGCGGTGGCCATCCAGGGTGTCAGTCGCACGGCCTATCTCACCGTGCAGTACCGGTCGATCACCCCGCTCAACACGCCGCTGCAGGCGCATACCTGGGCCGAGAAAGTGGACGGGCGCAAGGTGTTCATCAAGGGCACCCTGCACGACGGCGATCGGTTGTGTGCCGAGATGGATGCCCTGTTCATCAAGCTGAATCCGGGGCAGCAGTAGCGGTTTCGGTAACGATCCGGCATCGGCGAGCGATCCACCGGTATGTCAGTCAAGAGAGTCCGACGAACTCGGGTCATCGTCGCCTCCTCCGGGATCGCCGCCGCGTTGCTGATGGCCGCGCCCGTCGGGGCCGCGGTTGCCGACGAACTCACCGGCACCGA
Organism: Gordonia sp. NPDC062954; assembly: GCF_044543825.1. Taxonomy (NCBI): domain Bacteria; kingdom Bacillati; phylum Actinomycetota; class Actinomycetes; order Mycobacteriales; family Gordoniaceae; genus Gordonia; species Gordonia sp. NPDC062954. Next base: position 72,701 of record NZ_JBITWL010000013.1, read on the forward strand.
ACCGGCATCCCCGAGCGCCGACGACGGTGCGGCCAGCGCCACCTCCACGACGGCCCCCTCCACGACTTCCCCCTCCACCACTGCACCGCCGGGTACCGGGGAGTCAGGAGCAGGGGACTCGGGAAGTGGGGAGCCGACCGAGACCACCGCACCGCCGGCCGGGGAGTCCGACGGTGCTACCACAGAAACCACGGATGACGACGAGTCGGCGCCGTCCGAAGAGACCACCGGAACCACGCAGCCTCCGTCGGAGACCGCGGCTCCGGAGACGTCCGAGCCCGCCGAGGCGCCGGACTCCGCGACGGAAACCTGGTCTACCGAGGTCGACGACCCGACCACCGCGCGAACCGTCCCGACCTGGTCGTGGCCGTCGGGCCATCGCGCGGATGACGAGCCGACCGGACGCCATCGCGCCGACGAGCCTGCGACGGGACGTCACCGCGCGGCCACCGATGAAGCCCCGACGGACGACGCGGAAGGTGACGGCGCACTAGGTGAGGACGCGGTAGGTGATGAGGCGGCGCGGGTGATCGGCGAGGTCTTCGGCGAGCCGGGCACCGCTGCTGCGGTGTCGGCGGCCGCGGACTCGGAGCAGCCCGAGCAGCAGAGGCCGCGTCCGGGCGCGTTCTACGGTTTCGCCGGCGACGTCGGAGCCGGTGGGCTGATCTTCCTCAACCAGAGCCTCGCCGCGGGTGGTGCCTTCCTGCGTCGCAGCCGCGGTGACGGCAGCGACCTGCTCGGGCTGTTGAATCCCGGGGATCGGGTCACGGTGCCCGCCGCCAGTGTCGTCGGCCCCCTGGTCGACCCGGCTGGCACCATCCCGGCCGTCGACGACACCGACGACTCGCTGATCGCGCAGGCCTTCGACGTGCTCACCGCGCGGCTGCAGTGGTGGATGATCGACCCGGACAACCGTTTCTACGATCCGTCCGACTTCCAGGTGCTGATCGGCGACAACTATCGCATCGCCGACGCCGACGACGTCAGCTACACCTACGACGCGGACGCCGACACCATCACGTTCACCAACACCGGCGACACCGATGTCGCGGTGATCGCGGTGGATCAGTACAACGTGCCGCACGGCGACGGGCTGTATGTGGTGCCGGCCGGACAGTCGACGACCATCGACGCCAGTGGCGACATCTCGGGATACGTGGTGCAGGGGGAGCGGGACGCAGAAGGCCGCGCGATCATCTACGGAATGGTTGTGGTGCAGGACGATTCGACGCTGAGCCAGAACTTCAACCCGTTCGGTGGCGCCATCCGTGACGCTGATCAACCCGTCGTCGACCCCGACAACAAGTTCTGGGATCCGTCCGAGGGGCTGGCGACCGGCATCCTGTGGCCACTTGACGCAGTGGGCGCCGACGGCGCCGTGGACGGCGTCTACTACTCCACCGATGCGAGCGGTGTGACCATCCACAACGACAGCGACGCCGACATCGCGATCATCGTGTTCAGCGGTACCGCCGACCGAAACTTGGTGCCCCAGACGGACTTCTACGTGGTGCCGGCCGGCGGTGCGCACACCATCGAACTCGACGAGGGTGGCTATGCCCTCACCTCGGTGCAGGGTGAGCGCGTCGTCGGCGGGCCGGACGACGGAAAGCCGCGCCTCTACGGCAGTTTCGTGGCCCAGGGCACCGGCTCGGACACCGTGGTGACCGCCATCGACAACCTGCCGCAGGACGATCTGCCGCCGCTGACGCGGGTCTGACACCAGCCACCCCACTCCGGAAACATCACCTTGCTTTCATCACAAGGTGGTGTTCGAGAAATGGGGTGGCTGTCTGTGGGCGGCTCAGGTGAGTTCGACGGCCTCGAGGGTCGCGCCGGCGTCGCGGAGTCGGTTGGTCAGGACGTCACCCATTGCGGCGGCAGGCGTCAGGACGCCGGTCAGGCTCGACAAGCGGTCCCGCTCGAGCGCCAGCGACAGGGCACTCTCGCCGAGCATCACCGCGGTCGCCTTGTAGCCGGGGTCGCCCTTCATCTTCATCACCGACCGATAGCGGCGGCCGGTGGTGGTGGTCGTGTAGGTCTCGGTGACGAATGAGCCCTTCTCGCGCACCTTCTCGCTGGGGCCTTCGCCGGGCTTGGGCAGTAGCCGGTCGAGGAGCTTGCGGGTCGGTCCGAAACTCATGGCGCCGAGAAAGGCTCCGGTGCCGACGGCGACGACGCCGGCAACCGCGGTGGACACCCCGGGAACCGACCCGACCGCCATCGTCTCCGCGTAGTGGAAGTCTTTGCCGTAGGCGTCGTCGAGCAGGGCGTTGGAGCGGCGCACGATGCGCGTGTTCGACGCCGCCATGAAGAACGGCGCCAACGTGCCACGCAATGACGGATCGACCTTTTTGGCGCTCATCATCGACATGTCGCTGGGCTCCGACGAGATCGTCGGGCGCGGCGTGTTGCCGGGCTCGCCGGACAGCGAATGCGGGTTGAGCACGAGTCGCCGTGTCTCGGCGTTGCGCGACTCCTCGGCCATCACCCGCACCGAATCGAAAGTGCCGCCGGAGATCCCACCCTTGAACGACCGGACGATGAAGGTGGTGTCGGTGAGTTCACCGGCGTTGTCGTCGGCGATCTTCTTGTACAGCAGGTACACGCCGAGATCCGACGGCACGGAATCGAAGCCGCAGGAGTGCACGATCCGCGCGCCGGTGGCCTGTGCGGTCTCGTGTGCCTTGTTGATGGAGTAGTGCACGAACGGCGCCTCGCCGGTGAGATCCACGTAGTCGGTGCCGGCGCTCGCGGCGGCCACCACGAGCGCCTCGCCGTAGCGCAGGTAGGGACCGACGGTGGTGCACACCACGCGGGTGCGGGCGACCATCGCATCGAGCGAACTCGGCGACGACGAGTCCGCGACGATCAGCGACCAGTCGTGGGCGCGTGCGGGCAGTCGCTTGCGGGTGGCGGCCAGTTTGGTCTCCGACCGGCCGGCCAGCGCCACCTTGGTGCCGCGCGGCGCGTGCTCGGCCAGATAGCGGGCGGTGAGTTCGCCGACGAAGCCGGTCGCACCGAACACGACGACATCGAACTCGCGGGCACTGGTCGAATTGGGCTCCCCGTTCATGGTCTCGACTCTAGACAGCCGACCGGAACGGGTCGAGGGCCGACCGGCGCGTATCTCACTGCGGTGCCGGCAACCGCCCGCGACAACTATTGTCTCGGGTGACCGCTGAGACTGCAGCTGTAACTCACGAGGCGAGTCGTCGGGCGGCTGCGCGGGCCGCGAACGGGGCGACGAACAGCATCAGCAACACCCGCAGGATCTGCGCGGCCACCACGAACGCGACGTTGCCGCCGGCGGCGGTCGCCGCGGCGAGCACCGCGTAGATGCCGCCCGGGGTGGTGGCTAGGTAGCAGTCGAACATCGACTCGCCGGTCCACACCGACAGCAGCACTCCCAGCAGCGCGCAGCCGACGCCGATCGCGAGGATCAGCACCAACGCGGCCGGCAGCACTCGGCCGATGGCCCGTAGGCGGTCCATCGTGAAGCCGAGGCCGGCCTGCCAGCCGATGATCGCGTAGGCGACGGTGAGCAGGATCGTGGAGACCGCGGCGTCGCCGGCCAGGCCGGTGAGTTCGGCGACGGTGGCCAGCGCCATCGGACCGAGGAGCCCAGCCGCGGGCAGCCGGACCAGTCGTCCGACGGGGATGCCGATACCCAAGCACACCGCCAGCAGTACGAGGCCCCACCCCTGATCGGTGGCGCTCGGCGGCGCCTCGTGCACCGCCGTCGACTGTGCGTCGAACACCAGCGAGGCCACCAGCGGGATGGTGATGGTGACCAGCGCGACCCGCAGGTACTGGATCACCGCGACCATGCGTTCGTCGCCGCCGAACTCGCGGGTCAATGCGACGAGCCCGGACGCCCCACCTGCGGCGAGCGCCAGCGAACCGGTGAGCGGGTCGACGAGGCGGTGCAGGCCCAACATCGCGCCACCGGCCACCGACAGCGCGAGTGTGCCGAGGCCGATCACCAGCACCGGGAACCACGACGACCCGAGTCCCGACAGCGTCTCGGGCTCGGCCATGGTGCCGATGAACACACCGAGCACACCCTGGGCGGTGTGCATGATCGGCCGCGGGATGGCCGGTGGATCGGTGTCTTCCGGGTCGTCGTCGGTGGTGTCACGCGACCTGCGCAACGGTGGCGCGAATCCGGCGATCGCCAGCATCCCGGCGACGACGAGCGCCGCGAACAACGCCGCGGCGTCCACATCGAGAAGTTCGAGAAGATGCGTCGCGGCTGCGGTCAGGACGGCCAGCAGTATCCAACGACGCACTCGGTCGAGGATATGGGGTGGTCTCGATCTCGACGAGCTCGATCCGGCGGATACGCCTCGTCGCAGGCTCCTCGGCTACTCCTTGGATCGAGTAGTAACGAACGAAGTGAGTTACGTATCGAGATCGACCAGCGGTATCTGCGCGACGCCGAGACTCATCGCTGCCATCGGTTTGGGGGTGTGTTCCTCGTAGAAGGTGTCCAGGGTGGTGATGGTGAGGCCGGCGTCGCGCAGGGCGGCCGGGATGTCGCGGGTGAGGTGGCAACCGCCGGCGACGCGTTTCTGGATCGGCTCGAGTCGTCGCTGCCACTTACGGACCGACTCGTCGGGAGCGTTGCCGTGCTCGAGGAAGTGCAGGGTGCCGCCGTCCTTCACGACGCGCTTGACCTCGGCGAGTGCGGCGGCGAGATCGGGGATGGTGCACAGGGTGTAGGTGCTCAGGGCCGCGTCGAAGGTGTCGTCGTCGAAGGGGAGTCGTTGACCGTCGAGTCCGGCCCGTTCGATCGGCACGGGCGAGGCGTCGACGCGGTCGGCGGCGATCTTCCACCCGGTGTTGGATGGTTCGATCGCCGCGACCCGCGTGACGGCTTCCGGATAGAACGGCACGTTGAGGCCCGAGCCGAAGCCGAGCTCGACCACTTCTCCCGACAAGCCCGCGCAGGTGCGGCTGCGCAGCGGCAGGGTGTCCTTCATGCCGCAGGTGATGTTGATCAGGTACGGCAGGATTCTGTCCTCGTAGAAGCCCATGACTCCATGGTGCGCCGATGACGTGACGGGCACCATGTCCTTACGCCGTGCGTAGGAGATCGGGTGTCGTCCTAGGCTGGAGGGATGAATCCCTCGACTCTGCAGGCGCGTGTGATCGTCGACGAGATGATCCGCTGCGGCGTGACCGAGGCCGTGCTGTGCCCGGGTTCGCGTAACGCCCCGTTGGCGTTCGCCCTGCACGCGGCCGACGTCGCGGGTCGACTTCGGCTGCATGTGCGAATCGACGAACGGTCGGCGGGGTTCTTGGCGCTCGGATTGGCGGTGTCGTCGGGGCAGCCCGTACCGATCGTGATGACCAGCGGCACCGCGGTGGCAAACATGGGTCCGGCGGTGTTCGAGGCCAATTACGCCCGCGTGCCGCTGGTGGTGGTCAGCGCCAACCGGCCTTACGAGCTGCTGGGTTCGGGCGCGAACCAGACAGTCGAACAGTTCGGCATCTTCGGCACCCAGGTGCGTGCGGCCATCAGCCTCGGTCTGGCCGAACAGGATCTCGACACCAACAGTCAGTGGCGCTCGGCCGTCGGCCGTGTGCTCGCGGCGGCGCGCGGTGCGCGCACCGGCAACGCGGGCCCGGTGCAGTTCGACATCCCGCTGCGCGAACCGCTCGTCCCGGACGCCACCGACGATGATCTGGGTGCCTTCGCCGGGCGGCCCGACGGCCTGCCGTGGACGCAGGCGCCCGTCGGCAAGCTCGACGTCCCGCTGCCCATCGACCTCTCGTTGGACACGGTGGTGGTCTCCGGGCACGGCTCGGGTGTGCATCCGGCGCTCGCCGGCATTCCGACCGTCGCCGAACCGACCGCGCCGCATGCCGACACGCCTCTGCACCCGTTGGCACTGGATTCCGTCCGTCCGCGGCAGGCGATCATCTGTGGGCGGCCGACGCTGCATCGCGGGGTGTCGCGGCTGCTGGCCGACCCGAATGTGACGGTGTACGCACTCACCACCGGCCCACGTTGGCCCGATGTGTCCGGCAACGTCTACGCCACCGGCACCCGCGTGCAGCCGACCGGCGAGCCGCGCGAGGAGTGGCTCAAGGAGTGCGCCGACGTGCAGGAACGGGTGCTGGGGGCGGTCGACGCGGAACTCGACGGCATGCTCGACGACCCGGCCGCCACCACCGGACTGCATGTCGCGCGGGTGGTGAGTGCGGCGATGCGGCCCGGCGATCAGCTCGTCGTCGGCGCCAGCAACCCCATCCGAGACGTCGCGCTGGCCGGCCGGGTGACCGACGGGGTGCGCGTGCTGTCCAACCGGGGCGTCGCCGGGATCGACGGCACCAACTCGACGGCCATCGGTGCGGCGCTCGCGCTGGACCGGTCGTCGCCGGGTGCGCACACCATCGCGCTAATGGGGGACCTCACCTTCATTCACGACGCCACCGGTCTGGTCATCGGACCGGGCGAGCCGCGGCCGTCCTCGTTGCGGATCGTCGTCGCCAACGATGACGGCGGCGGCATTTTCGGTCTGCTCGAGCAGGGCGATCCGCGCTACAACACAGGCGCCTATTCGGGTGCCTACGAGCGGGTCTTCGGCACGCCGCATTCCGCCGACCTGGCATCCTTGTGCGCCGGATTCCACGTGCCGCACCGGCGGGTGTCGATCGGCGAGCTGTCGTCGGTGCTGGCCGAGGACGCGCCCGCGGGTGGTGTGGAAGTGATCGAGGTCCCCACCGACCGCGATCACCTGCGTGCCGTGCACGCGGCGATCGCCGCGCGGTTGCGTTAGTTGCCGCGGCACGGTTGCGGTAGGGAGCAGGACGGCGGCGAGAAACTGCGGCGGCGCCGGTGTTGGGAGGCGTCAACCTGGCAAGGGCTGATTGCCAAGTCCGTTCAAGGATGTCGCAATGCGGCTGATCCCCTCGGCAGTGGCGTCGTCGGTGCTCTCGATCCGGTTGGCAGCTGCGACGATACGCTGGCCAGTCGACTGCAGTTCGTTGATTGTCGAGTCGAGTTCCGACCGCATGCTGTTGGCGAACGCCACGAGCGCAGGCCCCGTGGCGAAGCCGTCATTTCCGTCGGCCGCCGGTTGGGCAGAGTCGAATAGTGCTAACAGCCCAGCACGTGCCTCACCGGCTTCATTTTCGATGATGGCGCCAGCGTTCTTGACACCAGATGGATTGATGTCGATTCGGTCGGTCATCTCCTGCCTTCCGTACTTGCTGTCATCGCTAGCCGCTGCCGCACGGAAGCCCGCTCCCATCAACTCCGTGGTAGGGCGAAGACGGTGCATCGATGACGGTCACAATGCCATACAGCGCCAACCCAGCGGCGACGACGAGCATGGCCAGTGTGATCAGAACCAGCCATGTCGGTGGAGAACTCCGTGTCCACCCGGCCACGATCGCCGCACACGCAAGTATCGAGAGAACGATTGCCAGTCCCCCGAAAAGTGTTGCCGACGGAAGCGGTTGGAGGTCGCGACAACCAGCCTTCACGGCCTGCTCCACCCAAATGTCGCGTTCGTGTTGTAGCACAACAATACTGGCGAGCGCCGCTGCAATGAAGATCAGGGCCGTTGCAGCAGCTGGCAGCATAACCACTCGTGAGCTCTTGGTTCGGTCGTGATGCAGGGTCACCATGTCTCCTTTGGCCTGACGATCGTGATCGTTTGCGCGCCCTCGCCCTGTTCGATCATCGGGAGTCGATCCTGCACGCTGTAATTTGCTGCACCGGGGGTGTGCTGGGTGTACAGCACCTGACCGTCTGGCAGCACTCCTGTCACTACCGCTGCGTGGTGGCTGAAGTCGCCTGATTCATGTGGCTGCGCATAGTTGAAATAGACGACGTCTCCGGGCATCGCCTGATCCAAGCCGACTGTTTGCCCGCCGTTACTGAGGAAGAACTCCCGCTGGGCGTCAGAATTAAACCAAAGATGTCTAGCTCGTCGTTGTCAGCGTTTGCGATGGCAAACCGAACTGTCTCTACCGGGTCGTACCCGCGGCCGCTGTCGGTAAGTTCGCGTTTGACGTCCTTTGATAGGCCATCAAGATCGGCGAGCCCAACCGGCACCGCGCGTTTAAGTTGCAGCTGCTGCTCAGGTGTCAGCCCTGCCCACCAGCGCCGCACTTCCTCTGGCGGTTGGCCGTCCGGCAACAGGTTTCGCATCTCCTTCAAGGCTGCCTGCACCGCTTGCGCCTGTTTCTCGCGAGCAGTGTCCGATGACACGGAATCCGGGTCGACGCTACATGCGGTGATCGCGTCGAGACACGACCGGTCCGCCTGAGAAGCAGCCTCGACAGCGTCGTCGATCATGGACTGAGCCTCGTCTCGCCATAAAATCGCGCGGTAGTAGTCTTCGGCCGAAGTGTCATCGGGAACAGCGACCGTGCCGTTCTCATCTACGGTGAGATTTCTGGAGGTAGCGAAGGTGGTCGCAGACACCAGCATTCGTTGGGCGATACCGATCGCGTCTTCCAGAGTGTCGAGTGCTGTCGCAACCCCGCGCGCCAAGATTCCGGCGTTGACCATTCTATTGGCGCAGCTCGCCAAGGAATCGCGGGCTAGCGTGCCGGTGTGATCTGGCCAGTGATCCACCAACGGATCGACGCCGTTGGCATGAATGTTGTCTGCCGTGCGTTCCGCCTGTTTGCTGACGTCGAGGATGTCGTCAGCAGCAGACTCCCGTAGGTTGGGTCGAGCATCGCGGAGCTCAGCAAACGTGACCATGACTTTTCCCCGGCGTCATATCAGATGTCTGGAATCGAACGACCCTGCGATTCCCCACGCAGTGTACGTCGCTGCTGATCACAACCATTAGTCTGTCATTCGTGAACCCGACCATCCTGCGCCGCACCCAGTACGTCTTGGTGCTGTTGGGCATGGTGGTCACCACGATGGCGTTGGTGCTGGTCGCCGGGTGTCACCGCAATGACGCACAGATCGACGAGAACATGGCGACGGTGATGGCCGACGTCGTCTCCGCCGACCGGCTGCACGCCGCAGTCAATTTCCAAACCCCGGACGGCGACTTCCACAGCCCCCGCCTCGGCCTGCTGTATCCCACCGAGCTGACGCAGGGCCAGCGGATCAGCGTCGAGTACGACGTCACCAACCCCGACCTGGCGCGGCCCGCAGGCCGCAGCTGGACTTTGGCCATCGTCCCGGCGCTGTCGATCATCGTCGTCGGTTGGCTGATCGTGGGTGCGGTGATGGTGTTGCTTGCCGAGATCAACCGGCGGCGCAACGCTCGGCGCGCCCGGGCCGAGTCCGATCACGACGAGCCGGATCAGGACGAGATGACCGAACGTTCGGAACCCGAGACCAGCAACGCCTGATCGTCGGCGAGCATCCGCAACGTGAACCGGCTGCCGTAACGGATGCGCAGCTCGTCGACGACTGCGCGGCCGGACACGATGCCGTCGGCGTGCGGCACGATCACCTCGTCGATCCAGCCCAGGCCCGTCGTCGACGTGAGATCTGGTGCTTCGGTTGGATCGTCGAGCAGGCCGAGCGGTTCGATGTCGGCGCCGACGACGCAGGCCCCGGCGCTGGCACCCAGATACAGCATCCCGGCGCGGACTCGGTCGGTGAGCAGGCGGTCGACACCGGTGCGGCGCAGGACGGAGAGCAGGTGGAACACGTTGCCGCCGGAGACGAAGACGGCGTCCACATCGTCGAGCGCGGCCGCGGTCTCCGATGCGGACAGGATTTCGAGTTCGATGTCGGTGACGGTGAACCCCTGCTCGCGCAGCGTCCTGCGGTCGAGGTCCACCCAGGCGCGGTCGGGGTAGATCGACGACGCGGTGGGGATGAACCCGATCCGCGCGCCACCGCGGCCGGTGACGAATTCGGGAACGGCACCCAGCCAGCGACTGAGCAACAACAGGTCGGCCACGTCTGAAGTGTGCCCGACGCCCGGGGAAACAACCGAGGGCGCCGTGTCGGATGCGTTCACCCGATCTTCGGGACGTGGTCACGTGTTCGGACCAACCGCGCAAGACGCCGGGCGGAGGATGGCGGCATGCGGGTCGCGATCGTCGCCGAGAGTTTCCTGCCGCAGATGAACGGAGTCGTCAATTCCGTCCTGCGGGTGGTCGACCACCTCGAACGCACCGGACACCATGTCGTGGTGATCGCGCCGGACACACCGCGTGGCGAGCTGTCGGCGCCGCGGATGGTGGGCCGCAGCACCCCGGTGCACCTGGTGCCGTCGGTGATGGTGCCCAAGGTGACGTCGCTGCCGATCGGTGTGCCCACCCCGGCGCTGTACCGGGCGTTGCGTGACGTCGAGCCCGACGTGGTGCACCTGGCGTCGCCGTTCGTGATCGGCGCGGCCGGTGCCGTCGCCGCGCGCCGGCTCGATGTCCCGACCGTGGCAGTGTTCCAGACCGACGTGGCCGGGTTCGCCGCCAGCTACGGCCTGGCCATCACCTCACGCTTGGCCTGGCGCTACACCCGCCGGCTGCACGAGATGTGCGACCGTACCCTGGCGCCGTCCACCGAGACGATGAAAGACCTTGGCCAGCGGGGTGTTCCGCGGTTGTTCCGGTGGGGTAGGGGTGTCGACATCGAACAGTTCGATCCGGCGCACACCGACCCCGACCTCCGCGCGGCCTGGGCCGGCGGCGGTCGGCTCGTCGTCGGGTTCGTCGGACGATTGGCGCCGGAGAAACACGTGGAACGACTCGCCGCCGTGGCCCACGATCCGTCCGTGCAACTGGTCGTCGTCGGCGACGGGCCCGAACGGTCCCGGCTGGCGACGCTGATGCCCAACGCGGTGTTCACCGGGGAGCTGCGCGGCGCCGCGCTGGCCAGGGCTTATGCGAGTTTCGACGTCTTCACCCACGCGGGTGAGCACGAGACGTTCTGCCAGACCATCCAGGAGGCCATGGCCAGCGGCCTGCCGGTGGTGGGCCCCGATGCAGGCGGGCCGCGCGACCTGGTGTCGCAGTTCCGCACCGGTTATCTGCTGCCGCCCGACCAGTTCACCGAGCGGCTGCCGGCGGTGATCGATGTCCTGCGGGACGCGACGTTGCGGGCGGAGATGGGTCGGGCCGCGCTGAGCGCGGTGCGGGCGCGGACCTGGCCGGCGGTGTGCGACGAACTGCTGGGTCACTACCGCGCGGTGACCGGACTCGACGAGGTGCGGACCCTCGCAGGTTGAGTCCCGCCGGGTAGCGTGGTCCCCATGGAATCCGGCTCGCAGGATCGCGCAACTCTGGACAAGGATCCGGCCGAGGTCGCCGCGATGTTCGACGGCGTAGCGAAGCGCTACGACCGCACCAACACCGTCCTCTCGTTCGGCCAGGACCGCGGCTGGCGGCGCAAGACCCGCAAGGCCCTGGACCTGCGACCCGGCGACATCGTGCTCGACCTGGCCGCCGGGACCGCGGTGTCGACCGTCGAACTCGGGACGTCGGGGGCGCACTGCATTGCGGCCGATTTCTCCCTGGGCATGCTGAAGGCCGGTGCGCACCGCGACGTCCCGAAGGTGGCCGCCGATGCGATGTCGCTGCCTTTCGCCGACGAATCATTCGACGCGGCAACGATTTCGTTCGGCCTGCGCAATGTGCACGATGTGCCGACGGCGTTATCGGAGTTGCGGCGGGTACTCAAACCCGGTGGGCGGCTGGTGATCTGCGAGTTCTCGACTCCCACCTTCCGTGCCTTCCGCACGGTCTACATGGAGTATCTGATGAAGGCGCTGCCCGCCGTTGCAACCAAGGTGTCCAGCAACCCGGCCGCGTATGTCTATCTCGCAGAATCGATTCGGGCATGGCCGGACCAGCCGCATTTGGCGGCATTGATCCGGATGGCCGGTTTCACCGACGTGGCGTGGCAGAATCTGACCGGCGGTATCGCGGCGATTCATTCGGCGGTGCTCTGACCCTTCGTGACTTGCGGGTCGACGGTCGCCGCCGCCGACAACCCGTGCGGCACCGGACATCCCGGGGCAAACGTGCCCAACTCCTCGATTCGGTATCCGCGCGGATAGCCGCACACCTGCGTCATCTCCCGACCGTACAGCGGTTCGGAACGAGGTCGCGCGCCGAACCGGATCGCCAGGCCGCGTGCTCTCAGTCCACCGCGCACAGCATTACGTTCGAGCGCCGTGGGCTTCGGGTAGCCGAACGCCTCGAGTAGCCGATCATCCATGAGCGCGAACGACATCCGGCGCACCACGGCACGCGGCAACAGTCGGTAGGGCAGGAAGGTGCCCAACAGATCCAGGGTCGCGTCGGCCACGGCGAGCGACTTCGGGCTGAACGCGAAATGGCGTCGCTCGTAGTCCTCGTAGAAGCGTTCGAAATCCGCGTAGGTCTCCGGGATGTCCTTGATGGCCATGTGCTTGCCGAGTCGGCGGTAATAGTTGGTGAGGCCGTCGATCTCGTGGTCGGTGAGCCTGCGCCATTCGTAATTGTTGACCCACTGCACCGGGCACACCACGAACGTCGACAGCACGTAGAGCATGTCGTCGTTGGAGATGTCGTACATCGCGTGCATCTGATTGATCCGCCGAATACCCGCGCGGCCGGCGGGGCTGTCGAAGCCGTGCTCGATCGGGGCGTCGAGCAGCAGCACGGTGTCGTCGTAGCGTTTCTGCGTCTGTTCGGTGAACTGTCCGGTGGCGTAGAGCAATTCGCCGATCGACGGCACCGCGTACGTCCGGAACAGTGCGAAGCTCAGCGCCTGGGTGATACCCCACGGGAACTCTTGGGTGCCAAGCATGCGGGTGATGGCGACCGGGTCGTCGACGCGTGCGATCTCGCCGCGGTGGCGGTAGCGGGCGGCCGCCCGGTTCTGGATGGCGTCACGCGTGCGCTGCAGGGCGTTGGACATGCGTTGAAACATATCATTCATTTTGTTCCAAATGCGGGTGGCGTGATCTCGATACGGCTCCTCGCTGCGCTCGTCGCCTACTCGATCAGCAGGTGGTGTGGTTTCTCGGCGTGGTTGTCGTGTGCTCGATCAGCAGGTGGTGTGGTTTCTCGGTGTGGTTGTCGTGTGCTCGATCAGCGGGTGGTGTGGTTTCTCGGTGTGGTTGTCGTGTGCTCGGTCGGCGGTGGGGACGGCGACGGGACCGGCTCAGCTGAACGGCGGGCGGTCGTCGATGCGGGTGGAGACCCGGCCGGCGGTGCGCCAGGCGCGCGCGACGAGGTCGGCGTCGTCGGGGGTGATGAGGTTGCCCATCACCCGCACGACCATCGACATCAGCCGGGCCGACCGGATGCCGGGGCGGCCGAGGGCCGGCACGGTCTGCGGCATGGTGAGCAGCCCGGCCAGGCGGCGGGCGGCGGAGAAGGCCAGACCGTAGTGCTCCACCAACAGGTCGCGCCATCGGGTGGTGTGGTCGGTGGAGTCGGCGAGGAGCTCGACGGCCAGCCGGCCGGTCTCCAGCGCGTAATCGATGCCTTCCCCGTTGAGCGGGTTCACGCAGGCCGCGGCGTCTCCGATGAGCATCCAGTTCGGTCCGGCAATGCCGGTGACGGCTCCGCCCATCGGCAGCAACGCGGAGGTGAGTAACTGCGGGGTGCCGGTGATGGCCCACTCGTCGCCGACCATCGCCGCGTAGTGCTCCAGGATCGGGCGCAGCGCCATGTGTGCCGGACGCTTCGCGGTGGCCAGCGCGCCGACACCGACGTTGAGCAGCCCGCCCGACAGCGGCAGCGGGCCGGGCGCGACGTCGCCGAGCGGGAACACCCAGCCGTAGCCGGGGAGCAGATCGCCGTCGGGACCGCGTAGTTCCAGGTGCGAACCCATCCAGTGATCGTCGGCGCGACTCGACGGCACATACGCGCGGGCGGCGACGCCGTAGGCGGTCTCCCGATGCCACTCACGGCCGAGTTTCTTGCCCAAGCCCGACCGCACCCCGTCGGCGACGATCACCTCATCCACCGTGATCGGCGTCCGGCCGGACTCGCCCTCGACGACGACCTCGGCGATCCGGTCACCGGTCATTGTCACGTCGACGGCCTTGGCGCCCTGCACCATTCGCGCTCCGCGGGATACCGCGAGAGCGCGGATGGCGTCGTCGAGCTCCATCCGCGACACGGCACTGCCGTAGGCGGGGAACCGGCCCGAGGGCCATCGGACCAACTGGTGGGCGCCCCACCCGTGCAGCGCGAGTCCGTCGATACGCGGGCGATGGGTGAGGAAATCTCCAAGACCGAGGTGACCGAGTTCGGCCACCGCGCGCGGGGTGAGACCGTCGCCGCAGGTCTTGTCGCGCGGGAACGTCGCAGCATCAAGCAGCACCACGTCGCGACCGGCGGCCGCGGCATACGCTGCGGCCGCGGAACCGCCCGGACCTGCGCCGACGACGAGGACGTCGGTGCGCTCGGGAACCGTGTGCCGGGCATCGAGCGGTGGGGAGTCGTCGCTACTCACCCGACCAGTATGTCGGGCCGCCACAACGACTAGGCTCGGCAGCACGGCAGCCGACCGATGGTGGTCGGTTGTAGAAGACGACGAGATGGAGCGGCTAGCGCAGTGAAGTCCACATTCGCCGGGCTGGACCTGGGCACCGACGAGTTCGCCGAGACGGTCCGGACGTCGTTGGCGCAGGTCGAGGATCTGTTGCTGGCCGAACTCTCATCGGGTGACGAGATCATGACCGAGGCGGCGACGCACCTGGCCAAGGCCGGCGGCAAGCGCTTTCGCCCGATGTTCGCGATCCTCGCCGCGCAGTTCGGCGGGCGGCCGGACGCGTCGGAGGTCATCACCTCGGCCACCGTGGTGGAGATGATCCACCTGGCCACGCTGTATCACGACGACGTGATGGACGAGGCGCAGCTGCGGCGTGGTGCCGCGAGCGCCAACTCGAGGTGGACCAACTCGGTGGCGATACTGTCCGGCGACTTCCTGTTTGCTCGGGCGTCGCGGCTGGTGTCGACGCTGGGCCCGGATGCGGTGCGCATCATCGCGGAGACCTTTGCCGAACTGGTGACCGGTCAGATGCGGGAGACCGTGGGCGTGGCCGACGGCGGCGATCCTATCGAGCACTACCTGAAGGTGGTGTGGGAGAAGACCGGGTCGCTGATCGCCGCGTCGGGCCGGTTCGGTGCGATGGCCGCCGACGCCACCACCGACGACGTCGAGCGGTTGTCCAGGCTCGGCGACATTATCGGCACGGCCTTCCAGGTGTCCGACGACATCATCGACATCAGCTCGGTCAGCGGCGACTCCGGGAAGACGCCCGGCACCGACCTACGCGAGGGCGTGCACACGCTGCCGGTGCTGTACGCGTTGCGCAGCGACGATGCGGCGTCGCAGCGGCTGCGGGAGCTGCTGCTCGACCCGCAGACCGGCAAGGCGCGTCCGGTCACCGACGACGCCGAGGTGGCCGAGGCCATCGAGGTGCTCAATGCGTCGTCGGGGATGACGGCCGCGCACGAGCGGTTGCGGGCCTACGCCGACGAAGCCGAGGCGGTGCTCGCGCAACTTCCCGACAGCCCCGCCCATGGCGCCCTCAGCTCCCTGGTTCGCTACACCATCGACCGCACGGGCTAGCCGCACGAGGTTGGTCGCGCGGGGTTGGCCGAAAGTTCTGGCCGCACCCGCAGTGTCTGGCCGCAGTTTCGTCTCCAACCCGGAATCGGGCGCTGCGGCCAGAACCGTCAGGGACCGACCGGGCCGACGCCGGCGTGGTTGAGGAGGTCGGTGAGGGTGCGAATCACAGCGGTGCCGACGTCGACTCCCAGCGGTGTCACGGCGAGGTCGTTGGCGTTGAGGTAGCTGTTCGGATCGGACTTCAGCGAACCGATGATGGTCTCGCAGACGATGCGGCTGCCGAGTTCGCCGAGCCGTTCACCGTTCTGCTGCACTGCGGCCTCGCGGAGGATGTAATACCAGAGCGGGGTGCGCTGGCCGAGAGCGGTGGTCTCCAGGATGTTCTTGACGTTCGCGGATTCACCGGCACCGCCCATCTGCATGATCGTCATCGGTTTGACGCCCATCGCCTCGCAGCATGCTTGCGCGGTGGGTATCGACAAGCTGTAGCCGCGCACCAGGTTCGACTTGGCCAGGTGGCCGAGGATCGGATCGCCGGTGCGCGGCCCGAGTGGCAGCGAGCCCAACCCGGCGGAGATGTTCGAGTCGATCTTGCGAGCCTTCTGGACGTTCGGGCCGCTGCCGGCGAAAAAGGTGAAGTCGAGGATCGCCGAGGACCGCAGTTGATGCGGGGTCGCGTCGCCGGTGTCGAAGAAGGTGGCGTTCGGGTTGCCGGCCGCATCGGGGCGGCTCGGCGCGAGGATGTCCATCACCGCGATCGGGCTCTGGCCACCGCGAAGCCGATACTCCGGCCGGATCATCGTGTGCCCGAAGCGGAACGCCGCCGTGGAGAACTCGAGCGGCATGAACGTCTGGCCGTGTCCGGCGGACACACCGTAATAGCGTGGCCCGTTGGCGAGCGTGTCGATGACGACACCGAGGTCACACACGCGGGCCAGATAGTCCTGCACGACGATGTACTGGTAGGCCCAACGGGTCAGCTGGCGTGCGCGAATGTGCTTGCACGCGGGCGCCCCGGCGACCTGCGCGTCGTAGATCTTGTTGTAAAACAACAGGAATGCGCAGTGCAGCGCCGAGATGTTGGGGTTCTCGTCGTTGCGGGCGTCGGCGATGATCGCGACGCGGGTCGCCGGATCGCGCGGGACGTCGCGCCGAGTCGACGACGGTTGGAAGACCGTCATTTTCAGATCGTTGGCGTACAGCACTTGAGACGTGGTCTCCGAACCGCCGACCAGCGACGGCCCGTCCCCGAACACGCTGTCGAGATCGAGTTGCGGGCGTCGCCCGTTGTGCAGATTCGCCACCACCTCGTCGGGATCGCGTGGCGTCACCGGTTCACCCCGGCCGATCGTGGACACCGCCGACTCGCGATCTGTGCGCGCGGTGAGGTCGTGATCGATGAACTGGCCGAGGTAGGTGAGGATCGCCGGCAGCGTCGTCGAGTCGTTCGGCAGCCCGGTCTCATCGGTCGCCATCGCGTCGCCGAGTTGTTTGAGGGCGGTGATCGTCTCGCAGGACCGCGGCAACAGGCACGACGCAGAGTGCGCGGCGTCGTCGAACAGGTAGCCGAAGGGTGTGGTGAACAGGAGTTCGTCTTGGGTCGCGACTTCGCCGGTATGGCTGAACTTGGTGAACATCAGGGGCCTCGTGATCGTCGTCGGGGGGGAAATCTGACGCTACGGAGCGCAGAACCCCAGGTCATGAGTAGTTCGCTACCTCATATCGGGGTGGCGGGACGACCCGCGCGGGTGCGGTGTGGAAACTCTGCCGACGCCTCGGACGTTTGGAAGAGTGAAAGCACCCTGACGACGTACGTCGGGTGATGCGCGAGAACGAGGGACTGATGCACTTCAATGGTCTGAAGACCGCTGCGTTGATGGGCCTGATGTCGGCGATCATCGTCGGTATCGGGGCGATGTTCCAGAGCCCGACGATCCTGCTGTTCGCAGTGGTGATCGCGATCGGCACCAACGCCTACGTGTACTTCAACTCCGCCAAGCTGGCGTTGCGGTCGATGCATGCACAGCCCGTCACCGAGGTGCAGGCGCCGGTGCTCTACCGCATCGTGCGGGAATTGGCGACCACTGCGCGCCAGCCGATGCCGGCCCTCTACATCAGCCCCACCGAGTCGCCGAACGCGTTCGCGACCGGCCGCAACCCGAAGAACGCCGCGGTCTGCTGCACCGCAGGCATCATGCGAATACTCGACGAACGAGAGCTGCGGGCGGTGCTGGGCCACGAACTGTCGCACGTCTACAACCGCGACATCCTGATCTCGTCGATCGCCGGCGCGATGGCGTCCATCATCACCGGCCTGGCGAACTTCGCGTTCTTCTTCGGTGGCGGCCGCAACGGCAACGGCCCAGGCATCCTGGGCGTGCTGATGATCACCCTGCTCGGTCCGCTCGCGGCGTCGGTGATCAAGATGTCGGTGTCGCGGTCGCGGGAGTACCAGGCCGACCAGTCCGGTGCCGAGCTCACCGGCGACCCGCTCGCACTGGCCTCGGCGCTGGCCAAGATCAGTGGCGGCATCGACCGCGCGCCGTTGCCGGAGGACCCGAAGATCGAGTCGCAGTCGCACCTGATGATCGCCAACCCGTTCCGTGGCGGCGGGGTGGCGAAGCTGTTCTCCAGTCACCCGCCGACCGAGGACCGGATTGCACGGCTCCACGAGATGGCGAGGCGGGGACCGCACGCGGGACGGTGATGCGTGATGCGTGATGCGCTACCCTGAGGCATGCGCACCACGCTGGACATCGACCCGCGAGTGCTGGCCGCTGCGCGTGCTCGCGTGAACGACGGACGCAACGCGAGCATCGGCCAAGCGGTCTCCGAACTCGCGATGGCAGGTCTGTCCTCTGAGAATCCGCGACCGGCCGAACCGGAAGGGCTCGTGCTGCTGCCCTCTGAACCGGGCCACGTGGTGACCGACGAGATGGTCGCCCGTGCCATGCTCGACGATGAGTGACCTCGACCTACCCGACGTCAATGTGCTGGTGGCGCTCCTTGCGCCCTCCCACGTCCATCACCGATCTGCGCAGGAATGGTTCGCCGCCACCGGACGATTCGCGACGACGCCGATCACGGAGGCCGGCCTGCTGAGGACGGCGCTCAACCGGTCGGTGATGGGCCGAGTGGTGGAGGCGGAGACGGCGTTGACCACGCTGCGCTCACTGCGGGCGCATGAGCGTTCGGTATTCCTGCCGGACGATTCGTCCCTGGCGCACGCGAGTATCGGCCTCACCGGTCTCGTCGGCTTCCGTCAGGTCACCGACCTACACCTGGTGAATCTGGCTGCACAGAATTCTGCGCGCCTGGTCACCTTCGACACGAAGATCGCACCGGTGCTGGCCCCCGACGACCAGCAGCGCATTCGCACGTTGGGATGAGGGCAGCACCACCACATGCTGTCCACGCAGATCGGGGTGCTCGGCGACTCGTCGGATCAGCCGGCCGCGATGGCGTCGAGCGTCGCGAGGTCGGCGTCGTCGAGTCGCAGTGATGCGCTCGCGATGTTCTGCTCGAGATGTGCCGGGTTGCCGGTGCCGGGGATGGCGAGCACATGCGGGCCACGATGCAGCGTCCACGCGAGTCGGATTTGAGCCGGCGACGCGTCGTACTTCTCGGCGATCGCACTGATCTGCGCCTGTCCGGTCGTGTCCGGGCCATCGGGGGAGGCGCCGCTGGCGGTGGCGACCGCGAAGAACGGGACGAAGGCGATGCCCTTCGCGCCGCACAGTTCCAGCAGATCGTCGTCGCCGCGGTCGGTGAGGCCGTAGCGGTTCTGGACGCTGACGACCGGCGTCACCGTCAGTGCCTCGGTCAGCTGGTCGGCCGTCACGTTGGAGATGCCGATGTGGCGCAGCAGCCCGGCGTCGCGCAGTTCGGCGAGCGCGCCGAGATGTTCGGCGATCGACGCGTCGGTCTTGTCCATGCTGGTGCCGCAGCGCAGATTCACCACGTCGATCGTGTCGATTCCGAGTTGCCGCAGATTCTCCTCGACCTGCCCGCGCAGCTGCTCGGGACGCGCCATCGGCTCGAACTCGCCGTCACGCGACCGGCTGGGTCCGACCTTGGTGACCAGCGTCAGATCATCGGGGAAGGGCTGCAGCGCGGTGCTGATCAGCTCGTTGGCCAGCCGGGTCGGCGTGAAGTAGAACGCGGCCGTGTCGATGTGGTCGACGCCGAGTTCGACGGCCCGGCGCAGCACGGCGAGTGCGTCGTCGCGGTTCCGGGGTGGCTCCCAGGGCATACCGCCCAGGCGCATCGCGCCCAGGCCCAGACGGTTGACGGTGCGGTCGCCGAGTTGCCAGGTGCCCGCAGCGTCGGCGGTCGGGGTGGGGGTGTGGAGGTGGTGATCAGTGGTCATGGGACCACTGTGGCGAGTCCGCGGCCGCGCTGGTGTGCTCTGGCAACAAGCTGCCACACCGTCCGCGAATCGCTCTGCGGGCGCACACTGGAGGCCATGACCGACACCGACTCCGTCACCGTCGTGCGCAGCGAAGAGGAATTGTTCCGCCGCACCGAGCATCTGTTCGCGACCGCGACCGAGGTGTCGTGCGCGGCCAACGACCTGTGGACGTTCGCGTGGCAGCACGGAACGTCGGATACCCCGGAGAGGGTGGTCGGGACACAGCATCGCGGTCCCGTGCGTGTCCGCAAGATCTACCGGGCGGCGACCCTCCTCGACCCGGTCGCTGCACACCATCTGGCAGTGCGGCGCGACCAGTACGGCGCCGACATCCGGGTGACCGCCGACGAAATCAACGAAACCATCATCCTCGATCGCCGAATCGTGATCCTGGCCGGCGACCGCACGGGAGGGCAGCGCAGCTACAGCGTCATCACCCAGCCGGACGCGGTGCACGGGGTGTCGTCGCTGTTCGAGGCCGCCTGGCGCTCGGCGACCGACCTCGCCGCCTACGACGCGGGCATCGCCGACATCCGCGCGCTGGCCCCGCAGGTCCTCGACCTGCTGGGGCAGGGGGTCAAGGACGAGACCGCCGCACGCAGCCTCGGGCTCGGGGTGCGGACGTATCGTCGGCGCGTCGCCGAGCTGATGGATGCACTCGGCGCGCGATCGCGGTTTCAGGCCGGCGTGCGGGCGCGTGAGATCGGGATCGTCTAGGCGAACCTGATCTCGATACGCTGCCTCGGCTGGCGCCTCGGCGGCTACTCGATCAGCGGTTGGGGCGTCGTGTCGGGTGGGCCGGTGGTTACTCGATCAGCGGTTGGGGCGTCGTGTCGGGTGGGCCGGTGGTTACTCGATCAGCGGTTGGGGCGTCGTGTCGGGTGGGCCGGTGGTTACTCGATCAGCGGTTGTCTAGCGGTAGTTCACGAACTGCAGCGCGATCCCGAAGTCCTCACCCTTGAGTAGTGCGATGACGGCCTGGAGGTCGTCGCGCTTCTTGCTCGACACGCGCAGTTCCTCGCCCTGGATCTGCGCCTTGACGCCCTTGGGGCCCTCGTCACGGATCTTCTTGGAGATCTTCTTGGCGTGCTCGGAGTCGATGCCCTCGACGATCTTCCCGGAGATCTTGAACGTCTTGCCCGACGCCGCGGGTTCGCCGGCGTCGAACGCCTTGAGCGAGATGTCGCGGCGGATCAACTTCTCCTTGAACACCTCGAGCCCCGCCTGCGCGCGCTCCTCGGCGTCGGAGGTGATCACGATGGTCTCCTCGCCGGACCACTCGATACCGGTGTTGGTGCCGCGGAAGTCGTAGCGCTGCGACAGTTCCTTCGCCGCCTGATTGAGTGCGTTGTCGACCTCCTGGCGGTCGACCTTGCTCACCACGTCGAACGATGAATCAGCCATGACCGACAGCCTATCGTCGTGCTGCGCCGACTCCGGACCGAACCCGCGATGAGCCTCTGAACAGCCGATTTGCGTGGATGCGGGATGCTCGTTGTATTCTTCACGGCGTTGTTCTTACAGCCGTGTGAACGGTTGGCGGAGCGGCACGGCAGGTTGCCCGAGCGGCCAAAGGGAGCGGACTGTAAATCCGTCGCGCAAGCTACATAGGTTCGAATCCTATACCTGCCACGACGTGGTAAATCGCTGATGATTCGGCGCTCGCCACCGGTCGCGACCAGCGATTTGGTGAGCGCCTGCTTCAGTGTGTAACCTCGTTAAGGCTCTCGAGCAGATCCGATCTGGGTCTGATCGGGCACGCCCCCTTAGCTCAGTCGGCAGAGCGTTTCCATGGTAAGGAAAAGGTCGACGGTTCGATTCCGTCAGGGGGCTCGCTGGACCCCAGTCCACATGGCGGTGTAGCTCAGCTGGTTAGAGCGCACGACTCATAATCGTGAGGTCGAGGGATCGAGTCCCTCCACCGCTACACATCGGTGCCGACCAGCTCGGAGCCGAACACGCAATAGGGCAGCCGAGCCCGCCACGTACCACCGAAAGAAGGCAACGAAGTGGCCTCCTCAACAGATGTTCGCCCCAAGATCACCTTGGCGTGCGAGGTGTGCAAGCACCGTAACTACATCACCAAGAAGAACCGCCGCAACGATCCCGACCGCCTCGAGATCAAGAAGTTCTGCCCGAACTGCGGCAAGCATCAGGCACATAAGGAATCGCGCTGAGCGCATCACCGGCGATTCCGGTATGAACGACTAAAGCGGGCTGCCTCTTGATCCAAGAGGCAGCCCGCAGCCGTAGGGCGAACCCGGTCGGAGCCGACCGGCCATGCTGACGGCGACAGCTAGCAGCGCACGGGGAACGGCGCCACGGGTTGGCGCAGTGAAGGAGCGGTATCCGATGTCAGTGACCGAAGCGGAGATCCAGCAGCGGATCGAGGCACTGAAGAACGGCGTCAAGCTGACGCCGGAGGAGATCGCCGCCCACACCCAGGCGATGGTGGGCTACAACTACACCGTCGACGACTACTACGAGGTCGGTCGCGAAGAGGTCCGCAAGCACGCCCGTGCCGTCCAAGACGACCACCCCGTCCACTGGAACGAGCAGGCCGCCGCCGAGCTTGGTCACGACACCCTGATCGCCGCACCCACCTTCGTCTCCGTGCTCGGCATCATCGCTCAGCGCCGCCTGTTCGAAGATGTCGTCACCGGCTACGACCTGTGGCAGATCATGCAGACCGACCAGCGTCTGGTGTTCCACCAGCCGGTCAAGGTCGGCGATCAGCTGATCTGTGACGTCTCGCTCGAGTCCTTCCGTCAGATGGCCGGCACCGACGTGATGGTGACCAAGAACATCATCTGGAACCAGCACGACGAACCGGTGATGACCACCTGGACCAGCCTGGTGGCCCGCCCGGCCGTGGAGGCCGATCCCGACGTCCTCGACAAGCTCGAGCACGTGATGATGAAGGTCGACCGGGAAGCCGTCATGCCCAAGACGGTGCACGGTCCGTTCGAGCGGTACTCGCTGCCCGACCCGCAGGTCGATCCCAAGCCGTATTCGGCGATCGACTTCGACGACCTGACCGTCGGTCAGGAACTGCCGGCGATGACCAAGACACTCACCCGCGGCAACCTGGTGAACTACGCCGGGGTGGCCGGCGATCCCAACCCCATCCACTTCTCCGACGAGGTCGCCAAGGTCATCGGGCTGGAAACCGTCGTCGCGCACGGCATGCAGTCGATGGGGCTGGGCGCCAGTTTCGTCAGCAGCTTCGTCGGAGATCCGGCCGCGATCTACGAGTACAACGTGCGCTTCACCAGCCCGGTGTACGTCCCGGCCGAGGGCTACGCCCAGGTCGACTTCACCGGCAAGATCAAGTCGCTGGATCCGGAGACCCGGCGCGGCGTGATCGCGATCGTCGCAAAGCAGGGCGACCGCAAGATCTTCGGTCGCGCGCTGGCGCACGTGCAATTCAACTGAGTGCTGCCGTCCGCGTAATCGGTGGCCCGCCGACCCCGAACGTGTCCGCGGACATCACGACTCAGGGCACTCGCGCGGATTATCCAGCTCGCACCGCTGTGCGGTGATGTCGGCGGACATCTTTCGGTGGCGCGGGGACAGGTGGTGGCCGCCGCGGACCGCATCGAGCACTTTCTCCACGGTTGTCGGCCACTCGTAGACGACGTTCTTGTACGTCAGGGGCATCCGAAGCAATCCCAGGCTGGTGGCGACCTGATCGCGCCGATGATCCTCGTCGTAGTTGTGGACCCCGGTGTGATGGGCCAAGCTGTCGATCTCGATCAGTAGCCGATCGCCCACCTTGAGGTCCACGTGTCCGAGTCCGGGGACGTACGCCTGCACCTCAACCTTCAGGCCGAGGCCGCGCAGCCGCACCCTGCCCATCGTCTCGGTGCCCGACGCTGCGCGCTCGTCGCACCTGTTGCAGCACGCCACGATGTGCTCCGGCGCGCCGTCGAATGCGGATTCCACCTCGCCGGGCGTCAGGACCTCGGCTGCGAGCAGCCCGCTGCGCATCCGCAGTGACATGTTGAGCAGCGAATCGCACACCACGGTGATGCCCTCCGGATCGAGGCAACGTAAGGCATGGCGCAGCGCGGTGTGCGGGTCGTCGAGGATGGTGGTCACCGGCAATGGGCGGCCGAAGTGGCGGCAATAGCGTCCCGGGTGATCGCGGTTGGCCTGCGAGTTCCCGCGCAGATGAACCTTGTCGACCTGCGGCGGGAGCCAGACCCCATAGTGTTCGAGGGCGGTCACGCAGCTCAGTGCGCCGTGCTTGCGGACCGCCGCCAGCGCGGTGGGATCGGCCGATGGGATGGAGTACCAACCGTTGCCCTCAGGGGTGTAGATCTCGCGACGGACGTCGCGTCGCAGATCGGAATCGGTGACATTCCTGCTGCGTAGTTCCCGCCGGGTGTAAACGCCGAAATCGTGCATGCCGGTAGATTGTGGTGCGGATCGGACGAGCTTCGATTTCGGTGTCCACAGATCTCCGATGGCCTGTGGAGTGTCCGCCGGGATCACCACTGAGCTCGCTCGACTGGATTATCCGGTCGGTGAGGCCCAGCGGTGATGCTCGCGGACACGCGGCATCGGCGCGGGGGGCGTTCGGACCCGTTTTGGGTTCCAGGGCGCACGTGATCTACACTGAGGTGTCTGGTTTGACTTGAGACTTGCGCGCTGCCCATAGGGTGGCGCGTTGGTTGTGTGAGGAGCTTTCCTCTCAGGGTCGGGTCAGATGGCAGCTGTAACGTGGCGAGAGCCGCGGCACAGTCGCAAAGGGGCGTAGCTCAACTGGCAGAGCAGCGGTCTCCAAAACCGCAGGTTGCAGGTTCAAGTCCTGTCGCCCCTGCCCTGGTGAGGGCACACGTTGACGAGAGGACCTCGAAAGTGAGCAAGCGAGATCGAGCTGCCCGCGCCAAAGGTGCGGACGACACCGCTGCCGAATCGGTAGAGGGGCTCGAAGGTCGCGAGGACGTCGAGGAGACCGGCGCGGAGTCGAGTGAACTCCGTCCTTCGGGCAAGCGCTCGTCGCGCCGTCGTTCGTCGACGAGTGCCTCCAGCACCGGCAGCGACGCGGAGACCGGCAGCGGTTCCGCGGTCGCGGTCAAAGAACGCAAGAAGAAGGCCGATGCAGGCCAGAGCCGCAACCCGTTCGTTCGGATCTGGGTCTTTCTGCAGCAGGTCGTCGCCGAACTGAAGAAGGTCATCTGGCCCACCCGCCGGGAGATGATCACCTACACGATCGTCGTGCTGGTTTTCGTGATCATCATGACCGCATTCATCTCCGGTCTCGACCTGGTCTTCGCCAGGGGAGTCCTCTGGCTCTTCGGCTGACGATCCACGCAAGCGGACCGCGGCCGAGCCAGGACGACCGGAAACGAAAGAGGAGCGTGGGCTGCAGTGAGCACCCCGGAGAACGAGATCGAATCGACCACTGAGTCGGCCGACGCCGTCGATGCGTCGGCGGTCGATGCTGTCGACGAGACCAACGACCCGGGTGTCGAGGCTCAGGTCGAGGCTGCCGCAGACGATGAGGCAGCTGTCGACGGCGGCGAGGTCGCCGTGGAAGAGGCCGAGGCAGTCGAGGACGCCGTCGCCGACGAAGCCGAGGTGGCCGACGAGGTCGCAGCCGAAGAGGCCCCCGCCGAAGAAGCCGACCCGGTCGAGGAACTGCGCAAGCAACTGCGTCGCGCGCCCGGCGACTGGTACGTCATCCACAGCTACGCCGGCTACGAGAACAAGGTGAAGGCCAACCTTGAGACCCGCGTGCAGAACCTCGACGTGGGTGACTACATCTTCCAGGTCGAGGTGCCGACCGAAGAGGTCACCGAGATCAAGAACGGCCAGCCCAAGAAGGTCAACCGCAAGGTGCTGCCCGGCTACATCCTGGTGCGCATGGACCTCAACGACGAGTCGTGGGGCGCGGTGCGCAACACCCCCGGTGTGACCGGATTCGTGGGAATGACCTCCAAGCCGTCGCCGTTGTCGCTCAATGAGGTGCTGCAGTTCCTGATGCCGCGCGTCGAGGCCAAGAAGCCGGCCGCACAGAAGGGCGCGGCGGCCGAGGGTGTCGAGGCTGCCGCCGCCGCGGCGACCGCAGTTGTCGAGGTCGACTTCGAGGTCGGCGAGTCGGTCACCGTCATGGACGGCCCGTTCGCGACGCTGCCCGCGTCGATCAGCGAGGTCAACGCCGAACAGCGCAAGGTCAAGGTGCTCGTGTCGATCTTCGGTCGCGAGACACCGGTGGAGCTCGGCTTCAACCAGGTCGAGAAGATTTAGCTCGGTTCGGTCCCTGAGGGGCGCCCGCGAGGAACGAGCGGGCGTCACGAAGGGCCGAACGAAAGACTTCCACGTCTCCAGCGGGCGTGGATATGCAAGGAACAAACAAGGAACAAGGATGCCTCCCAAGAAGAAGAAGCTCGCCGGCATCATCAAGCTCCAGATCCAGGCAGGTGCGGCCAACCCGGCTCCGCCCGTGGGTCCGGCGCTCGGTCAGCACGGCGTGAACATCATGGAGTTCTGCAAGGCGTACAACGCGGCGACCGAGTCGCAGCGTGGCAACGTCATCCCGGTCGAGATCTCGGTCTACGAAGACCGTTCGTTCGACTTCAAGCTGAAGACCCCGCCCGCCGCCAAGCTGCTACTCAAGGCCGCCGGTCTGCAGAAGGGCTCGGGCGAGCCGCACACCAAGAAGGTCGGCAAGGTCTCGATGGATCAGATCCGCGAGATCGCCAAGACCAAGCAGGAAGACCTCAACGCCACCGACATCGACCAGGCCGCGAAGATCATCGCCGGTACTGCTCGGTCGATGGGCATCACGGTCGACGGCTGATCTCGCTGGATCTCGATACGCTGCTCGCCTAGCGGCTCGCAGCTACTCGATCAGCAGGGATTTTTGCGACTCGATCGGCAGGGATTTTTGCGACTCGGTCGGCAGGGATTCGCTCTACTCGATCAGCAGAGAAGAACACCGCGTGGGAGGGCCGGCTCGGCCCACTAACCACCAACCCGAATCAATTCACGGAGAAAGAACAGAGCAATGGCACAGAAGAGCAAGGCCTACCGCGCCGCCGCGGAACAGGTCGATCGCGACAAGCTGTACAGCCCGCTGGAAGCTGCACAGCTTGCCAAGGACACGTCGTCGAAGAACACCGATGCGACCGTCGAGGTCGCCATGCGCCTGGGCGTCGACCCGCGCAAGGCCGACCAGATGGTCCGCGGCACCGTCAACCTGCCCAACGGCACCGGTAAGACCGCCCGCGTGATCGTGTTCGCCGCCGGCGACAAGGCCGCCGAGGCCACCGCCGCGGGCGCCGACGAGGTGGGCGCCGAGGACCTGATCGAGAAGATCCAGGGCGGCTGGCTGGAGTTCGACGCCGCGATCGCCACCCCGGACCAGATGGCCAAGGTCGGCCGCATCGCACGTGTCCTCGGACCGCGTGGCCTCATGCCGAACCCGAAGACGGGCACCGTGACCACTGACGTCACGAAGGCCGTCAACGACATCAAGGGCGGCAAGATCACCTTCCGCGTCGACAAGGCGTCGAACCTGCACTTCGTCATCGGCAAGGCGTCGTTCGACACCGAGAAGCTGGCGGAGAACTACGGCGCAGCGTTCGACGAGATCATGCGCGCGAAGCCGTCGGCTGCGAAGGGCCGCTACATCAAGAAGATCACCGTCTCCACCAACACCGGCCCGGGCATCCCGGTCGACCCGGCGGTGACGCGTAACTTCACCGAGGCGCCGCAGGCCTGACGCCACGACGCCACGACGTCACCACGAAACCCCCGACTGTTCGTCGGGGGTTTCGTGCTGTCTGGGTCGTCTCCGGTGCAGATCGGGGGCGGGGCGTGAATAATCGCGGGGAGGACGACCCACGAGACCAGGCGGTGACTTGATGGACGTACGACCGACAAAGCTGGCGATCATCGGAGCGGGGGCGGTCGGTACCGCTGTCGCCTATGCGTCATTGATCCGCGGCGTCGCGCGGACGGTGGCGCTTATGGACATCAACACCTCCAAGGTGACCGCCGAGGTGCTCGACATGTCACACGGCCTCGAGTTCATCCCGCGCGCAGACATCATCGGCGACGACGACGTGTCGGTGTGCGCCGACGCCGACGTCGTCGTCTTCACCGCGGGCGCGAAGCAGAAGCCTGGGCAGTCGCGGCTCGAACTGGCCGAGGCGACCATCGGGCTGACCAAGAAGATCATGCCCGGGGTGCTCGAGGTGGCGCCGAATGCGGTCTACATCATGGTCACCAACCCGGTCGACATCGTCACCTATGCGGCGTTGAAGTTCAGCGGCCTACCGAACAACCAGGTGTTCGGGTCCGGCACGGTGCTCGACTCGTCGCGATTGCGCTTCCTCATCGCGCAGCACTGCGACGTCGCCGTGCAGAATGTGCACGCCTACATCGTCGGCGAGCACGGGGACACCGAGATCCCGCTGTGGAGTTCGGCCACCATCGGCGGTGTGCCGCTGACGCATTGGAAGCCGCTACCGGGCGGGGAACCGATCGACGCGGCGGCCCGCGAGCGCATCCAGCACGAGGTGGTGCACGCCGCCTACAAGATCATCGAGGGCAAGGGCGCCACCAACTACGCCATCGGACTCGCGGCGACCCGCATCGTCGAGGCAGTGCTGAACAACGAGCACCGGGTGTTGCCGGTGTCGACGGTGGCGCAAGGCTATGAAGGGCTCGACGATGTGTGCCTGTCGCTACCGACCATCGTCGATCGCGGCGGGGCGCAGACACGCCTCGAGATGCCGCTGTCCGACGAGGAACGTGCGGGGCTGATGGCATCGGCCGAGACCTTGCGGGGGATGCAGGCGAAGTTCGGCCTCTGACGGCGATCGCCTGTACGCCGTTCGGAGTAACCGCGCACGGATTGGCCGAGATCAGGTCACCGCGGTGACTATCCTCGAGCCGTTCGACGACGACGGTGAGATGAGGTCTGGTCATGCGGTGTTCGCGGAGAACGGTGGCGGGGATGCTCGGTGCTGCGGCGATGGCGGTCGCGCCGCTGGCGGTTGCGGCGCCCGCACAGGCGGTCACCGTCTACAGCAGTTGCGACGAACTCAACGTCGACTACCCGCACGGTGTCGGCCATCCGGGCGCGGTCGATCACACGTCGGGTACGCCGGTCACCGACTTCGCCATTGATCAAGCGGTATACGACGCGAACAAGTCCGGGCGCGATCGCGACAAGGACGGCATCGCCTGCGAGCAACACTGACTCGCGTGCAGAATTGAGCGGTGTTCACCCCGCGCGAAGACGAGAATCGTCGACTGCTGCGGGCCCGTGACGCCATCGACCGTCACTACGCCGCGCCGCTCGACGTGCCGGCGCTGGCCCGGATCGCGGTGATGTCGCCGGCACATTTCAGCCGACGGTTCCGAACTGTGTTCGGCGAGACGCCGCACCGGTATCTGCAGCGCCGTCGGATCGAGCGGGCGTGTGCCCTCCTTCGGGAGGGATCGCTGTCGGTCACCGACGTCGGGTTGGCGGTCGGTTACGACAGTCTCGGCACCTTCAGTCGGACCTTCGCCTCGATCATCGGGCGCAGCCCGAGCGTCTACCGGTCGGCGTGGTCCGGAGTTGCGGGCGTGACGTCGGCGCAGGTGCCGGCCTGCTTTGTGCGCGCCTGGACGAGACCGGCTGCGTTGAGCAGTTTCGGAGAAGCGTCCGCGCCGACCTCGTCCGTAGTGTCACCGCCATGATCAACGGCATCAGCATCCATTCCGTCTATGTCCTCGATCAGGACGCCGCCCTCGACTTCTACGGCGGCACGCTGGGATTCACCGTCGACACCGACGTCGACATGGGTTTCATGCGATGGCTGACCGTCGCCCTGCCCGCACAGCCGGACCGGTTGATCCTACTGGAGAAGCCGAGTCCGCCTGCGTTGTCGGAACAGGCCGCGGCCAGGGTGCGCGAACTGGTGGCGCTGGGTGCGATGCCGGTGACCATCCTGTCCACCGACGACTGCCGCGGTACCTACGCCGACCTCGCGGCCAAGGGCGTCGAGTTCACCCAGGAACCCATGGACCAGCCCTACGGCATCGACTGCGCGTTCCGCGACCCGTTCGGAAACCAGCTCCGGATGACGCAGCCTCCCGCGCAGGAGCGACCCATCACCGACGAGGACATCGCCCGCTGGGCGCCGTGACGGTCCAGCAGGCCGGGCAGGTGATCCCGCCACTCTGCGCAAGTTCCGGGGGAGCTGCGGATTTCGGGGGGACGAACAAAAAAGTGGAACCGAATGAGGCGCTGGATAGTCTCATATATATGCGCGACGACAAGCTGCTCACCAAGATCGCGGCCCTGCTCCGGCAGGCCGAGGGCACCGACAACCCGCATGAGGCCGAGACCTTCATGCAGGCGGCGCAACGGTTGGCGACCGCGGCGTCGATCGACCTCGCCGTGGCCCGCTCGCACGATCCGGCGGGGCGCAAGTCGACCGTTCCGGTCTCCCGGCAGATCGCGATCGGGGAGAAGGGCAAGCGTGGTTTGCGGACCTATGTCCAGCTGTTCGTGGCGATCGCACGCGCCAACGACGTCACTGTCGACGTCGCGGGCAATTCGACGTTCGTACTCGCCTACGGATTCGCCGACGACATCGACACCTGCGAAACCCTCTACACGTCGCTGGTGGTGCAGATGGTGGCGGCCAGCGACGCCTACCTCCGGTCGGGTGCTTACAAGGGGGAGGAATTCTCCCGAGTGGTCACCCGTGGCAGTGGGTGGCGCAGCCGCAAGGTGATAGAAACCAAGCCACTGTCACCGATCACCGCGCGTCTGAACTTCCAGTCCGCTTTCGCCGAACGGATCGGCAAGCGGCTCAACGAGGCCCGGGAGCAGGCGCGCGCCGACGCGCTGAGTGCCGATCCCGACGAGGCGACTCGGCCGTCGTCGACCGCGGTGGCTTTGCGGGACAAGGAGATCGAGGTCTCCGATTTCTATCGCAGCGAGTCCAAGGCGCGCGGCACGTGGCAACCGTCGAGCGCCTCGGCGGGCTATTCGGAGGCCGCGCGTCGAGCGGGTGATCGGGCGGGTCGGCGGGCCAGGATCGGCGCCGACCGCGAATTCGGTGGAACGCGGGGCGCGTTGGAGTGAGTGGCTCAGTCGTCCGACGCCGGGCCGGGCTGTGCCCCGATCAGGTCGTCGAGGGCCTCAGGGCGCGGTGGGTACGGTCGGGGCGCGCCGAAGTGGCGACGAATCCACGCGCCGACGGGGCCCTGGTCGCAGGTCAGCGAGTGCGTCACGATGGTGCAGACCACCACGATGCCGGCGAAGAAGAACAGCCAGCTGATCGCGGCGAACACCAGTCCGAGGGTGCCGAAATGCTGGGTGGTCTCGCTCATGATGGTCGGCAGCGCGATGCGGGTGCCCACCAGGAAGACGGTGATGAATGCGCCGGTCACCACTCCGTTGAGGGCGAGCAGACGCATCGGCACCTGACCGGACACCAACAGCCGGGGCAGCAAGGTGAACATGAGCGACCAGATCACGAACGTGGCGGCCACCTCGAGGATCACGCCGACGACACCGTAGGCCCCGAACGTGATCCCGGTGAAGTTGATGCCGTGCAGGTTCGCCGAAAAGCCCTGGGCGACAACCCCGACGGGAAGCAAGAGGATCACCACCACCCACCGCCACCAGCCGGACAACGGCAGTTTGGTGACCTGCCAGATCGACGTGTACATCCGGCCCATGGCCCGCGACAGCGATGTCGCGCCACCGATCACCATCAACGCACCCAGCAAACCGAAGGCGGTCACCGAGTCGGGTGCCGTCGTATCGGCGACATCGACCTGATCGGTGTTGATGCCCAGGTCGCCGAGGGCGTCGGTGACCAGATCGTTGTCAGGGAAGGCCGCCAGCAGGATCACCATCGGCAACACCGCGGTGAAGGCCTGCGCGGCCAGCGTCATCGCGCGGTCGGTGATGTCGTTGACCGCGAGGTCGCGCAGAACCCGCAGCACCAGGCCTGCGCCGGGGACGGCGAGTGCGCGTTCGGTGACGGTGGCCGTGCGCGCCCGGACCCGGGTGCCCAGCGATGGAGAGCTCACCGCCCACACCTCCGTTCCGCGCGGCCGGGTGACATCGGGTCCGCCGGTCAGATGGTAGTTCGTCGGGGCCGCTGGCGACCGGCGGGCCGACCGGAGACGCGGTGACCGGCCAGTCGGGGCACACCCCCCGCGACGTCGGTCGGGCGCGTTTCTACGCCGCGGAGCGGCTCGTGCTCGGCATGTTCGACCGGGCGGGATCGAACCGCACCGTGCAGCTGGCGGGCACTGAACTCACCCTGCCGGCCGAGGCCCGGTTCGCCTCGGTGGAGTCGGTGCGCGACCACGTGATCCGGGTCCTCGACCTGCCCGGGGTGCGGGAGCGGTTCGATCGGGCGAGCCAACCGGTCACGGTCCGCGAACGGCGCGGGCACCGCTCCGCGCACTACGAGTCGATGTCGGGGCAGGTGCCCCAGATCGCGATCCCGTCGGCGACCGGGGGACGCTGGGCGTTGCGCGAACTCGTCGTCCTGCACGAGATCGCCCATCACCTCGACGACCCGGCCACCCCGGCACACGGCCGGAGTTTCGCGATCACGCTGACCGATCTCGTCGGACTCGTGCTGGGGCCCGAGGCCGGGCTCGTCTATCGCGTTGTGCTCTCCGACAGCGACGTGCTGTGACGCTCGCCGAAGCCGGCGTCGAGCACGTCGACGGCGCGCTCGAGCTGGGTCCACAGCGAGCCGTCGGCACCCTCGCGGAACCACTGCTCGATGCCGACGGTGAGCGCGTCGGCCACGCAACGCCCCTGGATGCGGGCGGTCAGCGGTGCGGTGCCGGCGGCCGCGATCGCATCCCCGAGGGCGGTGCCGATCGAGGCGACCAGCTCGGCCAGCGCGGCGCGTAGCTCGCGGTCGGAGTCGATGATGCGTAGCTTGCGGACCGCCAGGTGCATCGCCGCGTCGTCGACCGCGACGTCGGCCTCGCGCAGCGCCAACCGGATCGCGTGGAGCACCGGCCGGGACCGCACGAGCTCGCCGAAGGCGGCGATCGCCACCTCATCCATCTCGTCGTAGAGCACCACGCCCTGTTTGCTACCGAAGTACCGGTAGACCGACCGTTCGCCGACCTCGGCCGCCTGCGCGATCTCGGTCATCGTGACCGAGCCGTAGCCACGTTCGTCGAACAGGTCCAGCGCGACTCGCTGGATGTGCGCCATGGCGCGGACGCGGTTGCGGGAGCGCAGATCGTGCGGAGGGGATCGGTCCATCGGGTTCCTTCTGTCTGCCACCTACCGTACAGTCACTGCCAAGTGGCGGGCACTGCCAATTGGAGGTCGGAGATGGATCTGGTCGTCGATGTCGAGGGGTTGACCAAGTCGTTCGGGCGCGCGCGTGCGCTCGATGGCCTGGATCTGGCCGTGCAGCCGGGCCGTGTGCACGGCTTTCTCGGTCCCAACGGGGCCGGCAAGTCGACCACCATCCGGACCGTGCTCGGGCTGATCCGCGCCGACACGGGCCGGGTGCGGCTGTTCGGTGCCGACCCGTGGTCGGATGCGGTGCGGCTGCACCGCCGGATGGCCTATGTCCCCGGTGACGTCGCACTGTGGCCGGATCTGACCGGTGGCGAATGCATCGACATCCTGGCCGCCGGCGGCGCGGGTCTGAACGAACGCCGTCGAGCGGACTTCGTCGAGCGCTTCTCTCTCGACCAGAGCAAGAAGGTCGACGAATACTCCAAGGGCAACCGGCAGAAGGTCGCGCTCATCGCCGCGCTCGCGTCGGATGCGGAGTTCCTCATCTTCGATGAACCGACCTCGGGTCTGGATCCGCTGATGGAAGAGGTGTTCCAGGAGGCCGTTCGTGAGCGGGTCACCGCGGGCGCAACGGTGCTGCTGTCGAGCCACATCCTCGCCGAGGTCGAGGCCCTGAGCGACGAGGTCACCATCATCCGCGACGGAAAGACGGTGCGCTCGGGGGGTCTCGACGAACTGCGGCGCGGATCGCGCACGCACGTGCAGGCGCGGACGCGGCGTCGCCCCGACGGCCTGCGCACCCTCGACGACGTGGTGCACTTGCAGGTCACCGAGTCCGGCGGTCATCAAGCGGACGCCGGCATCGACGTTCGATTCGACGTCGGCAGCGCCTCGCTGGAGTCCGCGCTCGATGCGGTGCTGGCTGCGGGCGTCACCTCGATCACGGTGCGCCCACCCAGCCTCGACGAACTGTTCCTGAGCTCTTACAGCGCCACCGGCGACACCGCAGACGCACCGTCATGACCGCCACACTCGACACGCGCCCGCACGCCCCCACCCCACGAGTCCCGGGCGGCGGCGTCGGGGCGATGCTGCGGCTGCAGGCGCGCACCGGATGGAAGGTGTATCTCGCGTGGGTCGCCGGCCTGATCGCGGGATATGCCGCCACGATCGTCGCGATCGACGGGCTCTACGGCACCCCCGAACTGCTGGCCACCTACGGTGCCGCGGTCGGTGACGATGCCGCCATCGCAGCCATCAACGGGACCCCGTACGGCGCCGACACGCTAGGCGGTGTGGCCGCCAACGAGTTCGCGTTCATCGCCGCGATCGCCTTCCCGCTGATGGCGACGCACCTCGTGGTGCGGTTCACCCGCGCCCCGGAGGAGTCCGGCCTGCTCGAACTGATGCGGTCCCGATCGGTCGCCTCGTGGGCACCGCATGTGGCGGCCGTCATCGGGTCGATCGTCGCTTTCGGGTTGGTGGCGGCCGGTATGTTCGTCACCCTGCTCGCCGAAGGGGTGCCCGCCGAACGCGGGCTGCTCTACGTGCTGTCACTGTTCGGGCTCGGCGCAGTCTGGACCGGGCTCGCACTGTGTGCGGCGCAATGGTTACGCCGCGCGCGTCGCGTCTACACCGTCAGTCTGATCCTGTTGGGACTGGCATATGCGGCCCGTGCCATCGGCGACGTCGGCGACAACGCGTGGAAGTGGTTGTCGCCGTTGGCCTGGCAGCAGGAGACCCGGCCCTTCGCCGACGACATGCGATGGTGGCCGTTGCTGCTGGCCGCGGCGGTCGCCGCGGTGCTGATCGCGTTCGGCGTGCGGAGCTCGGCCACCCGGGACCTCGGTTCCGGTCTGGTGGCCGCGCGTCCCGGTCCGGTGCGGGCCACCGAGCACAAGCGGTCGATCCCGTTGCGGGCGATCGGAGAGCACCGCGGAGCGATCATCGGCTGGACCATCGGGGGTCTGGCCGTGGCGGTGATCTTCGGCAGTCTGGCCCAGCAAGTCGCCGACGCGGTGGCCGGCAATCCGCAGATCGCACAGGCCTTCGGTGCCGACGACGACTCGCACGGCATCGACACCTACCTCTCGTTGACGATGCTCATCCTCGCGCTGATGGCCGCCGGATACGTGATCACCGCAATCGGTCGCCTGCGCGGCGACGAGCGCACCGGGCTGTTGGAAGTCGTGCTGGCCCAGGCGGTGTCGCGGGTGCAGTGGATCGGCACACAGCTGGCGGTGATCCTGGTCGGGCTGGTGCTGGTGCTGCTGGTGCCGAGCGTGGGGCTCGGTGCGGCGGTCGCGGTGCAGGTCGACGATGCGAGCGAGATCGGCCACAACCTGCTGGCCGGGCTCGCCTATCTGCCGGCGGTGGCCGTCTTCGCCGCGGTGTCGGTGGCACTGTTCGGCTGGCTGCCACGGGCGCAACCGGCCGTGTGGGGGCTGCTCGGGTACGCCACCTTCATCGGGTTTCTCGGCGGCAGTCTCGACTGGCCGGAGTGGCTCCTGCGGATCTCGCCGCTCTACGCGGTGGGGGCGGTACCGGCCGCCGATGCGTCGGGTACCGCCGTCGTGGTGCTCACGGTGCTCACCGTGGCTCTGCTGGCCGCTGGGGTGATCGGTTTCCGACGGCGCGACGTGCCACATCCGTGACACGCCGCCCGCCGGGACGTCGGTGAACCCGGGTTGTTACAACTGCCCGCCCGCGCAGAACGTCAGGTAGCTCGGGTGGCGCGGATCGAGGACGAGGCGCTGGCGGCGGCCACGGGCCTTGATCAGGTCGGGCACCACGGTGAGATACCGGGGGAAGCTGGCCGCGTACACATCGACCCGCAGCCGGTGGCCGGTGTCGAGGATGGCGTCGGTCGGCACCAGGTCGACATCGATGCGCACCGGTTCGTCGGCAGGAACCGGCAGCTTGCGCTTGTACGACAGGTAGTGATGCGCCGACAGCAGGCTACCGTCGGCGGCGTAGGTCGACTTCGATTCGTCGAGCGCCCGATTCGACGCCGACAAAGCGCCGTTGGTCAGCACCGTCGATGTCCCGTCGGGGGCGACGTCGTTCACCGTCACCGCCCAGATCGCCTCGTGGGCGGTGGTGGCCACGTTGAGCCGCAGGTTCATCGGTCCGCTGATAGTGGTGGGTTCGGCGACCGGCTCGGTGCTGAACGAGAGCCCGCCGCGTTCCTGATACCGGGCATCGACGGTGAACGTCGGTCCCAACGCCATCGCCGCGCCCGCGGTCACCTGGGTCATGTCCCGCGACATCGCGCCACGGATGTCGGCGCGCACGTGCAGCGACGTGAGATGGTCGACGGGTTCGTGGCTCAGCGTGCCGTCGTGCACTGCATGCTCGGCCGAGCCCGACGGACTGTTGTGCAGGTAGAGACGCTGCGTGCGCACCCCGGCCCGCGGGAAACTGTGCCCGGAGGTCCACGAACCGCCCTGCTGCAGCATGGTCACCGGGCCGTAGTACTCGACCCCGTTGCGGTGTCCCTTCAGCCACCGGTCGAACCAGGCGCGTTCGAGGACGTCGAGCCGTGGTGGCGAGCTCTTGCCGCCATAGCCCGATCCGACGTCGAGGTGGTAGCCGTCGCCGACCAGCATCTGCTTGCGGCCCGGCTCCATCTGTAGCCGTTCATAGATCCCGGTTGCGCTGCGTCCGAACAGGTCGTGCCAGGCGCCGACGGTGAAGGTGGGCACCTCGATGCGGTCGACCTGCGGATCGCGTTCGTCGAAGTAGGGATCGTCGAAGATGCGGTCGTCGCGGGCGGTGAGGAATCCCCACAGTAGCGATCCGATCTCGGTGGCCGGTGACTTGATGCGGTCGCGCGCCCATCGCGCGGTGTCGCCGCGCAGGAGGTCGCGGATGGGACTCGATGGATTGGGCACCCATTTGAGCAGGTTCACCGCCGACAACCAGGTCGGGATGAACGCCGACGGCATGCCGCCGGTGATGTAGATGTCGCGGACGATGTCGTCGCAGCCCTCCACGGCGAAGACGGCCTTCAACGCGGCGGGGCGTTTGTCGGCGGCCTGCAACGAGTTGATCGCCGAGTACGACCATCCGGCGAGGCCGACGGTGCCGTCGCACCAGTCCTGCTCAGATGTCCAGTCGATGATCTCCACCGAATCCTGTTGTTCGCGCTCACCCAGGATCTGCCACTTGCCCTGGCTGGCGCCGGTGCCACGGACGTCGACGATGACCTGGACGTAGCCGCTACGCACCAGGTTGCGGTTGATGCCGAAGACGTCGAAGACGCCGCCGGACAGCGTCTTGGTGAGGGTGGTGAGCCCTTCGAGGCCGGTGCCACCGGCATCGATGGAGGCCGACGCGGTGCGTAGCGCCTTGCCGAGTAGCGGGGCGTGCAGCGTGTGGTCGAGGGCGTCGACGGCCAGCCGGTTGTAGGGGTTGATGTTGATGACGGCCGGATACGGGGTCAGCACGGTCTGACCGAAGCGGTTGGCCGGACGCACTACGGTTGCCCGCAGCCGGACCCCGTCGGACATGGTGAGCACGATGTCGCGCTGGATGGCCACCCGCGGATACAGCGACTTCCGGTCGACCTGCTCACGCCACCGGATGGCGTCGGCGCCACCCGTGGGATCGCCGAGCGGAAGGGAACCGAAATGCGGTGCCCCGAGCCGCCCGGTCCGGCGCCGCGCCGGTTGTACGGTCTGTTCTGGCTGGTCCAACCGGTACGTCATGGTGCATCACCCTGCCTCTGGCGTGATGCACCATCGATGTCCCGCGGGCATCATCGCCTGCTCGTCGTCGACACCTGCTGTGTGCCGAACGACGAGGTGAGACCCACACCACTGGTGTGGCGTTCGTCACCTCGCCGGACGAGAATAGCTCAGCGCTGATATCGGATCGCTAACTAGGGTGCGTCGGTTTCATCATGCTCGGATGCGTTAAGTGTCACCGCTGCCGCCGCCTCGAGGACCATCCAGCCCGACAGCTGCACCGACAGGTCACGTTCCGGAATCTGCGACGACCGTACCGATCCGGCGCTGAACTGCGATTTTCGTCCCTCATCGCGTGGCGGCTGGGCCTGATGACGCCAGTCGGGGCCGAATATCGGACCCTGATCGGTGTCGTGGCGGTGCGTCCAGGCGGCCGCGGCGCTGGTGGTGACGATCGCCGCGGCCCGTGAGCGGATTGCGCCGCCGTCGGCGGAATCCGGCAGATCGGTGGCGATCAACGCGAGATTGCGGGCGAGGATGCCGGCGAACAGTCCGCCGTCCCCGCCGCCGGC
Source organism: Gordonia sp. NPDC062954 (assembly GCF_044543825.1). NCBI lineage: Bacteria > Bacillati > Actinomycetota > Actinomycetes > Mycobacteriales > Gordoniaceae > Gordonia > Gordonia sp. NPDC062954. The sequence goes on from NZ_JBITWL010000013.1 coordinate 111,129, forward strand.
GCCGGGGATTACCCCGTCGTCGCACACGTGGTTCTCGACGGCATGCAGCAGGCGGTCGAGCCGCTCGCGATGCACCGCGTCGCCGGTGCGGCGCAGCAGCTCCAGTTCGCTACCCAGCACCACGCCCTGGCAATAGGTGTAGACGTCGGGCACCAGACGGCGGGGGCTGTCGGCCAGCGCGGGGTGAACGCCGTCGAGGATCAGCCCGGTGGTGTCGTCGACGAGGTTGACATCCATCCAGTCGGCCATCTCGACGGCCCGGTCGACATGTCCCGTACGGGCCAGCAGGATGGCGGCCGGCCCGTTGGCCGGGGCATTGAAGAACAGGTCCATCGTGCGCCACGGGATGCCGCCACCGAGGTGTGGCACCCACGCGTCGTACACGCGCGACGTCAGGGTGCGAAGGGCCGCGTCGCGAGACACCCCCAGATGACGATCCGCGCGCTCGAGTGCGAGGCCGAGCCAGGCCATGTCGTCGAAGTAGTTGTTGGTCCATCGACCGAAGTTTCGCGCGACGATGCCGCGCAGCAGGCGTTGCGCGTCGTCGGCGAGGGCCGTGGGGCGGTGGATGGCCGCATCGACGAGCAGGTCGACGAGGTGCGCCTGCCACCAGTAATGCCATCGCCCCAGCGCACCTGGGAACATCGACGACGGCCAGGCGATCGCAGCCAGCCGGGTGCCGGGAAGACACGCGAATCGTTTCAGGTGGCGGGCTCCGATTGCCTCGGCGGCGGTGCCCGCCCGGCCATTCGCGGTGGCCTCGGTCGGCTCGTGGGGCCTGCCTGCGCCGTTGGATTTGGATGCATCGACCACAGTCGGGTAACCTACTCGCTTGGTGTGGCACACAACCGTGTGCCGTATCGGTTCAACCAGAGACCGTCGGTCATCGGGTACTCCCGATCGAAGGTCCGGCTCACGTCACCGTGGTGGCGACAGGGTCGGCGGCCCACGCAGGGAGAACGAGGAATGACGGTGCCAACGTGCGCCGATTCACGCCCCGGACCTCTGCGTGCCGGGGCGTTTGTCGTATCTGCACGACAATCTTTCCCGCCTCTTCGGCTCCGGTTGGGTCTGAACCCAACTCTAGTGATGAGAGAGGAGGCGAAGTATGGCCAAGTCCGAAAAGGTCGCCGCTGTTGCGGAGATCGCCGAGCAGTTCAAGGGCTCATCGGCAGCGGTGGTCACGGAATACCGTGGTCTGTCCGTCAGCCAGATCACCGAACTGCGACGTTCGCTCGGTGAGGGCGCAACCTACTCCGTCGCCAAGAACACCCTCGTGAAGCGTGCCGCTGCCGAAGCGGGCGTGGAGGGACTCGACGAGCTGTTCAGCGGTCCGACCGCCATCGCCTTCATCGAAGGCGAGCCGGTGACGGCCGCAAAGGCGATCAAGAACTTCGCCAAGGACAACAAAGCACTCGTGGTCAAGGGCGGGTACATGGACGGCCGTGCGCTGTCCATCGGCGAGATCGAACAGATCGCCGACCTGGAGACCCGAGAGGTGCTGTTGGCCAAGCTCGCCGGTGCCATGAAGGGCAACTTGGCAAAGGCCGCCGGACTGTTCAACCAGCCGGCCTCGCAGGTGGCGCGTCTTGCCGCTGCTCTGCAGGAGAAGAAGAACGAAGCCGGCGAGACCGAATAGTTCGGCCCCGCTGCACACAAGCAATCCCCGATCCGTACGGGGATGAACCAACCCCCGTACGGGGACTGACAGGAAGGACGCCACCATGGCGAAGCTCACCGCTGACGAGCTCATCGATCAGTTCAAGGAACTGACCCTGCTGGAGCTCAGCGATTTCGTGAAGAAGTTCGAAGAGGTCTTCGAGGTCACCGCTGCGGCTCCGGTCGCCGTCGCCGCTGCCGGTGCCCCGGCTGCCGGTGGTGCCGCTGAGGCTGCCGCCGAGCAGGACGAGTTCGACGTTGTGCTCGAGGGCGCGGGCGACAAGAAGATCCAGGTCATCAAGGTGGTCCGTGAGATCGTCTCCGGCCTGGGCCTGAAGGAAGCCAAGGACCTCGTCGAGGGCGCTCCGAAGGCTCTCCTGGAGAAGGTCGACAAGGAAGCCGCCGACGCTGCCAAGGCCAAGCTCGAAGAGGCCGGCGCTTCGGTTTCGGTCAAGTGAGACCTCCCTGCCCGATCTCGTAGTACCAACCGCGCAAAAATCGCCGGTTGGTACTACAGATCGAGAGGACACAGCGGCCCGTGGGACATTTTGTCCCACGGGCCGCTGTCGTGTCCGGGTGTGACTGGGGGCGCACTTTCGCGATCGGGGTGGCATCGACTACGCTCATTGATCGAGCCAAGTTACCGGCGGGTAAGGCGCTTCGATCGTCTTCGGGGGATTTCGGTCGGACGTCCTAGTTGGTGTCGCACGTGGGTGTGAGCTGCAACAGCGTCCGCTACAGTGACCCCAACCACAAATGTCGCCGGTACGTGTGCGGTCACACCGATCGCAGCGAGGGGGCAGCGAATGTCTGGGAGGATGCCGTGGGTGTAGAGGTCAGCGTGGAGGGGCTCACCAAGTCGTTCGGGTCGCAGAACATCTGGCGTGACGTCACGCTGACCCTGCCCAAGGGTGAGGTGTCGGCGCTGCTCGGTCCGTCGGGTACCGGCAAGTCGGTGTTCCTGAAGACCTTGATCGGTCTGCTCCACCCCGAGCAGGGGTCGGTGGTCATCGACGGCACCGACATCACCCAATGTTCGGCCAAGGAGCTCTACGAGATCCGCAAGCTGTTCGGCGTGCTGTTCCAGGACGGCGCACTGTTCGGTTCGATGAGCCTCTACGACAACATCGCCTTCCCCTTGCGTGAGCACACCAAGAAGAAGGAAGACGAAGTCCGCGACATCGTGATGGAGAAGATCGACCTCGTCGGTCTGGCCGGTGCCGAGGACAAACTGCCCGGCGAGATCTCCGGCGGTATGCGCAAGCGTGCCGGCCTGGCCCGCGCCTTGGTGCTCGACCCGCAGATCATCCTTTGCGACGAGCCCGACTCGGGCCTCGATCCCGTCCGTACCGCCTACATCTCCCAGCTGCTGATCGACATCAACGCGCAGATCGACGCGACGATCCTGATCGTGACGCACAACATCAACATCGCCCGCACCATCCCGGACAACATCGGCATGCTCTTCCGTAAGGAGCTGGTGATGTTCGGTCCGCGCGAGCAGCTGCTCACCTCCGAGCAGCCGGTGGTCAAGCAGTTCCTCTCCGGCGACCGCTTCGGCCCGATCGGCATGTCCGAGGAGAAGGACGAGGCCGTGCAGAAGCAGGAAGAGGCCATGCAGGCCGCCGGCATCGGCGGCGGCGGCACCAAGGACGACTTCTCCGAGATCATCCCGCAGGTGCAGCCCAACCCAGGGATGCCCGAGCGTAAGGCGATCGCACGCCATCGCGAGCGGGTCCACGAGATGCTGCACACCCTGCCGCCGAACGCGCAGGAGGCCATCCGCCGCAGCATGGAGGAAGAAGACCGCATGCGCGAGGAGATGGCCGCGCACGCCGACGAGCAGCAGACCGTTGCCGTCGGCGCGGGACAGGGGTCGGGGGAGTGGACCTCTGCAGGTGGTGACGACTACCCGGGCAGTGACGCACCGACCCAGAGCTGGGCGACTCCGCCGGCCGCGGACTCCACGGTGACCCAGCCCATCGAGACCGGCCGCCACCAGCAGCCCAACGACGGTCGGAGTCAATAAGAATGGCCAGTGTCACCACGCGTGGCGTTGATCGGATAGCTCAGGCCGGAACGGGCGCGCTTGCCCAGACCGGCAACATCGTGCAGCTCTTCGTCGATGTCGCGCGTCAGTCCTTCGTGCGCCCGTTCCAGTGGCGGGAGTTCATCCAGCAGGCCTGGTTCATCGCGAGTGTCACGATCTTGCCGACCGCGCTTATCGCCATTCCGTTCGGCGCGATCGTCTCGCTGCAGACCGGCTCGTTGATCAAGCAGCTCGGTGCCGAGTCGTACACCGGTGCGGCCAGCGTGCTTGTGGTGATCCAGCAGGGATCGCCGCTGGTGACCTCGCTGCTGATCGCTGGTGCCGCCGGGTCGGCGGTGGCCGCCGACCTCGGCTCGCGCACCATCCGCGAGGAGATCGACGCGATGGAGGTGCTGGGCATCAACCCGATCCAGCGTCTCGTGGTGCCGCGGGTGCTCGCGATGGTGTTGGTCGCGATGCTGCTCAACGGTCTGGTGGCCGTGGTCGGCATCGGTGGTGGCTACTTCTTCAACGTTGTCGTGCAAGGTGGTACGCCCGGTGCCTACCTGGCGTCTTTCGGAGCGCTTGCGCAGTTGCCCGACCTCTACATCTCCACCCTCAAGGCCGCGATCTTCGGTGTGCTCGCCGGCGTCGTGGCCGCCTACAAGGGCCTCAACCCCAAGGGGGGACCGAAGGGGGTCGGTGACGCGGTGAACCAGAGCGTCGTCATCACGTTCCTGCTGCTGTTCCTCGCCAACCTGATCATCACTGCGGTCTATCTGCAGATCGTTCCGCCGAAGGGAGGCTAGGCGATGGCCGGTGATGGTGGCGGCGTGACAATCGCGAAGTCGCGGCCCGAGTACTACATGTACGAGGCCCGCAAACAGCTCGGCAAGCCCCTCAAGGTGCTCGACGGCGCCGGCGAGCAGATGTCGTTCTACGGGCGCACCCTCGCCTGGATTCCGAAGACCCTGGTGAACTACACGCGCGAGGTACTGCGGTTGCTCGCCGAGGTGGCCTTTGGTTCCGGCGGTCTCGCCGTGATCGGCGGCACCGTCGGCGTGATGGTGCTGATGTCGGGTTTCACCGGCGTGGTCGTCGGTCTGCAGGGATACGCGGCGCTGGATCAGTTGGGTTCGCAGGCGCTGACCGGATTCTTGTCGGCGTATGTCAACACCCGTGAGGTGGCGCCGCTGGTGGCGGGACTCGCCTTGTCGGCGACGGTGGGCTGTGGTTTCACCGCCCAGCTCGGCGCCATGCGTATCTCCGAGGAGATCGACGCGCTCGAGTCGATGGCCGTCCCGTCGATCCCGTTCCTGGTCTCCACGCGTGTCATCGCCGGGTTCATCGCGGTCATCCCGCTCTACGTGCTGGGCTTGTTGTCGGCGTACCTGGCCTCCCGTGTCATCACCACCGTGTTCAACGGTCAATCCGGTGGTTCCTACGACCACTACTTCAATCTGTTCCTGCCGCCGGCCGACGTGCTCTGGTCGTTCGGCAAGGTGCTGGTGTTCGCGTTCGTGATCATCCTGGTGCACTGCTACTACGGCTACTACGCGACCGGTGGCCCGGCCGGCGTAGGTGTGGCTGTCGGTCACGCGGTGCGGGCCGCGTTGGTGCTCATCGCGATCCTCGACTTCTTCCTGGGCCTGGCGATCTGGGGCACCACCACGACGGTGCGAGTGGGAGGCTGATCGATGTCGACGCTGCGTCGCCGGCTGCTCGGGCTGGTGTTCTTCATCGTGGTCGCGTTGTTCTTCGTGGTCACCATCACCAAGTTCAACGACGGATTCACCACCTTCACCAATGTCACCCTCAAGACCGATTCGACCGGCAACGCGTTGCCCGCGAACGCCGACGTCAAGGCGCGCGGCGTCATCGTCGGCGAGGTCCGCGACGTGGAACCCACCGACGACGACGCGGTCTCGGTGACCCTCGGCCTCGACCCGGACATGGCGGCGCAGCTGCCGGAGAACACCACCGCGCGCATCCTGCCGAAAACGCTGTTCGGCGAACGCTATGTGGATCTGCAGGTGCCCACCGACGACGCGTCGGCGGCCACCCTGTCCTCCGGCTCCACCATCTACACCGATGAGAGCGGCAACGCGAAGGAACTGCAGGAGCTGTTCGACGACCTGCTGCCGGTGCTCGATGCGATCCCGCCGCAGGATCTCAACGTCACGCTGACCTCGTTGTCGCAGGCGTTGGCCGGTCGCGGTGAGCAGCTCGGTGTCACCTTCGACGAACTCGACACCATCTTCCGGCGCTTCAACGACAACATGCCGGAGCTACAGGGCACCCTGCGTGGTCTGTCGAGCTTCTCGCAGACCTACTCCGAGGCGCTGCCCGACGTCATCGACGCCCTCGACAACTTCCGCACCACCAACAGAACCATCGTCGAACGCCAAGGCGATCTACGCACGCTGATCGCCACCGTCGGTGTCGCCGCGACCGACACCACGGCGTTCCTGCGACAGAACCGCACCGACCTGATCGACCTCGCCGTCGACTCGGAACCGTTCCTGGTGGGTCTGGCCAAGCAGTCACCGACCTTCGTGTGCACCTTCCGCAACTTCGCCGGCCTGATCCCGGAGTCCCGCAAGATCGTCGGTCAGGGCACCGACAACCCGGGTGTGCGGGTGAACCTGCAGTTCGTCAACCCGCGCGGCCGGTACCTGCCCAACCAGGACGAGCCGCGGCTGCTCGACACCGATCCGCCCGCCGTCTGCTACGAACCGGCGACCGACGGCCGTCCGTTCCCGCAGTATCCCGGCGGTGGTTTGGCCGACGGTTCGTATCAGCCGCCGTCCCGTAACGCCGGTCCGCGCAACGTACAGACGCTGCCACAGCCACAGTTCTCGGCGACACCGGCGGGCAACATCGCCAACCCGTTCGACGACCCGGATTACGTGAAGCAGTTGAAGGTCATCTACGGCGGCGCCAACGGCACCGATCCCGAGAAGGTACCCACCTGGGTCACCACGATCGGCGGAACGTCGCTTCAGGGAGCGCAGGTCACCATCCGATGAAATCCATCACCGGACCGCTGATCAAGCTGATCACCTTCGGCGTGGTCACGGTCATCGCCACCAGCCTGCTGGCGCTGACCATCGCCAACGCCGGCGGCGACGGCGACAGCGACTACAAGGCGGTGTTCTCCGACGCCGCGATGCTCAACCCCGGCGACGATGTGCGCATCGCCGGTGTCCGCGTCGGCCAGGTCACCTCGGTCGACGTGTACGAGCGCAACAAGGCGATGGTCGAGTTCAACGTGGACCGCGACCAACTACCCGAGGGCACCCAGCTCTACATCCGTTACCGCAACCTCACCGGCCTGCGGTACCTGGCGTTGGAGAAGGGCGCCGGCGACCCGAACAAGACGGTCGACACCGGCTACACCTTCGGTGTCGACGGCGCGGACAACACCCATCCGGCGGTGAATCTGACCGAGCTGTTCAACGGGTTCAAACCGCTGTTCCGCGAACTATCGGCCGAGGACGTCAACACGCTGTCCGAGCAGATCATCAAGGTGTTCCAAGGCGAGAGCGGCACCATCTCTCAACTGATCAGCAGCACGTCGGAGCTGACCAATGCGGTGGCCGACAAGGACAAGGTGATCGGCGAACTGATCACCAATCTCACCACCGTGCTCGACACCGTGAACCGCAACGACGACCAGTTCACCGCACTGCTCGACAACACCGAGCAGCTGGTGACCGGTCTGGCGGCGCAACGCGGTTCGGTGGGCTCGGCGATCACCTCCGTGTCGAACCTGACCGCGGTGACCGCGTCGATCCTGCAGCCCACCCGTCCGGCGATCCAGGGTGACATCGCGGGATTGAAATCGCTGGCCGACCAGATCAACGCCCGCGACGAGGACGTCGCGCAGACGTTGACGAATCTTCCGGTGAAACTGCAGAAGATCGGCCGCGCCGCCACCTTCGGCTCGTGGTTCCAGTTCTATCTGTGCGGCATCGACGTGGTGGCCGGCAACGGGAAGTCGACGCTGCTGACGCAGCCACTGATCCCGCTGCCCGACATCAACCACGTGCTCTACACCAGCGCGGCCACCCGCTGCTGGAAGGACGAAAGGCCGGGGGGCTGACCTGTGGCTGACGATCAGCAGAACCGGCCGCAGCCGGATGGCGACGACGCGCAGACCGAACGGTTCTCGACCGAGGACGTTCGCGCTGCCGCCCGCGCCGGTAACCAATCCGAGCAGGCCGAGCCGCAACAGAATGCGCACCCGCATCGTCGATTCGGCGGTCGCCGCACCCCGGTCAGCATCGGCGCCATCGGCATCCTCATCCTGTTGATGACCGCGGTGTCGGCGTTCTTCCTGAACTCGCTGCCCCTGATCGGTGCGGCGGCGCGCTACACCGCCCAGTTCTCCGAGGCGGCCGGGCTCAAACCGGGCGCCGAGGTGCGGGTGGCCGGCGTCAAGGTCGGCGAGGTCGACGGCGTCGCGCTCGCCGGTGACCACGTGGACGTGAAGTTCCGGGTCACCAACACCTGGATCGGCAACCAGACGCAGGCGTCGATTCAGATCAAGACGATCCTGGGCCAGAAGTACCTGGCATTGAATCCGCAGGGCACCGAGCCCGCCGATCCCGATGTCGCGCTGACCGACACGGTGTCGCCCTACGACGTCGTCGAGGCGTTCTCGGATGCTGCGGACCAGATCGAGGAGCTCGACACCGATCAGCTCGCCGAGTCGATGGAATCGCTGAGCGACGCGTTCTCCGGAACCGCAGGCGACATCGGACCGTCGCTGGACGGTCTGACGCGGTTGTCGCAGACCATCGCCAGCCGTGACCAGGAGGTGCAGCGGCTGCTCGAGGCGACCAAGTCGACGTCGCAGATCCTCGCCGACCGCAACGAGGAGTTCGTCCGCCTGATCGCCGGCGCCGGGCAGCTGCTCGACGAACTCAACAACCGGCAGCAGGCGATCTCCAGGCTGCTGTCCACGACGACGGTGCTGTCGGATTCGTTGTCGGGGATCGTGGCCGACAACCAGGAGCAGATCGGGCCGGCTCTGGAGTCGTTGCAACAGGTCAATCAGCTGCTGATCGCGCAGAACCAGAATCTGCGCGACACCATCACCTACATGGCGCCGTTCTACCGCCTTTACGCGAACGTGCTGGGCAACGGTCGCTGGTTCGAGTCGGTGGTCACCAACCTGCTGCCGCCGGCGTTGCCGCAGCAGAACACCACCCGACCGCCCAACAAACAGGTACTGCAGAACAACGGCGGAACGGAGGCCGGCTGATGAGCACCGCACCCGACCTCACCGGCACCGCCGGCCCGGGCCGCTGGTTCACTCCACGCCACATCGTCGTGGGTGTCCTCGGGCTGATCGTGGCGCTGATCGTCGCCGGTGTGCTCTGGTGGGCGTTCTCCATGATCGGCACCACCAAGATCACCGCGACCTTCGCCCGCAGCGTCGGCATCTACTCGGGCTCGGATGTCCGGGTCCTCGGCGTCGCCGTCGGCAAGGTCGACGACGTGACCCCGCAGGGTGACACCGTCAAGGTGACGATGACCGTCGACCGCGGCATCGACCTGCCCGCCGATGTGCGGGCCGTGCAGATCATCCCGTCGGTGGTGGCCGACCGATATGTGCAGCTGACTCCCGCCTACAGCGGTGGGGAGAAGGCACCCAAGGACATCACGCTGTCGCTGGATCAGACGATGGTCCCGGTCGAGGTGGATCAGATCTATGACAGCGTGCAGAAGCTGTCGGAGGCACTCGGTCCCGAGGGCGCCAACAAGGACGGCGCGGTCAGTGACCTCGTCGCCACCGGCGCCGACAACCTCGAGGGCAACGGCGAGAAGCTCGGCTCGGCCATCGAGGAGCTGTCCAAGGCCACGACCACGCTGAGCAACTCGCGCGGCAACATCGTCGACACCGTCAAGAACCTCGACGTCTTCGTCGGGGCGCTACGGGAGAACGACGCGCAGGTGCGCCAGTTCAACACCCAGATGGCGTCGTTCAACCAATTCCTGGCCGGCGAACGCAACCAGCTCTCGGCGGCGCTGAACAAGCTGTCGGTGGCTCTCGGTGATGTCGCGACGTTTGTCCAGGACAACCGGGAACTGCTCGGCGAGACGGTCAAGGACCTGCAGCCCACCACCCAGGCGTTGCTGGACACCAAGGACCATCTCAAGGAGGTCCTGACCGTCCTGCCCGTCACCATCAACAACCTGATCAACGCCTACGACGCCGAGTCCGGCACATTGGCCCTGCGGCTGACCATCCCGGATCTGCAGGACCTGATCGGCGCGCAGTGCCGTCTGCTCGATCTCGGCAAGTTGCTCGACGGAGACCCCGCCGCCGAACAGTTCAGCACCACCCTCGCCCCGCTGATCAGCCAGTGCGAGGACATCGGCAAGCAGATCACCAGTGGTGTTCTCGAGCCACTGCTGCCGGTCCTGCCGTTCGGCATCATGAGCAACAACAAGCTGCAGCGGTACCCGGCGCCCGGCACCGGCCCGGGCAACCCGGATCCGAACCTGGAATCCGGTGCGGAGTCGGCACCGCCGACCGGCCCGGCGGTCAGCCGACCGTCGACCGCACGTCCCGAGGCGGGTGAGAACTGATGCGACACATCCTGTCCCGCACCCCGCTGCGCGCGGTCATCGGTGCCGCGATGGCGTCGGTGGTGATGGTGCTGGCCGGCTGCGGCAGCAACGGCATCCAGTCGATCCCACTGCCCGGCGGCGTGGACACCGGCGACAATCCGCGGACCTATCAGATCCAGTTCGACGACATCCTCGACCTGGTGCCGCAGTCGATGGTGAAGATGAATGGCATCCCGGTCGGTCGCGTCGAAGCGGTCGAGGTGCCCGACAACCAGTGGTATGCGCAGGTCAAGGTCGAGGTGCAGAACGAGATCGACCTGTCCGACAAGGCCACTGCAGCCGTGCAGCAGACCTCGTTGCTCGGTGAGAAGTTCATCGAGCTGTCCGAACCCGAGGATGCCACCGAGCTGCCCCGGCAGAATCCGGCCGATCCGATCCCGTTGGGTCGTACCCGCACCGCCACCGACATCGAGCAGGTGCTCGGAGCGTTGTCGATGCTGCTCAACGGTGGTGGCATCAACCAGCTGCAGCCGATCGTCACGGAGTTGAACAAGGCCCTGGAAGGGTCGGTCGACCAGCCGTGCGAAGTCGGGCCGAAGGGCCGCACCTGCCCGGTGTTCCGGAGTCTGTTGGAGCAGACGCAGGGGTTGATCACCGGACTCAACCGGCAGCGCGACGACATCGTCAACGCCATCGACGGTCTGGCACGCCTGTCCACGCGGGCCGCGAACCAGAAGGTGCAGATCGAGCGCATCCTGGACGAGATCCCGGAGGGGGTGGCGGTGCTCGAGGAGCAGCGGCCGCAGCTCGTCGACCTGCTCATCAAGCTCGACGACTTGGGCGAGGTGGGCACCGACGTGCTCACCAAATCCCGCGACTCGCTGATCACCGACCTCAAGGCGCTGCGTCCGGTGCTGACCGAGTTGTCGAAGGCGGCGCCCGATCTGATCACCGCCGCCCCGCTGATGCTGACGCTTCCGTTCCCGGACTGGTTGTTGCCCGGTGTGCACGGCGACTCGACCAACCTGTTCATGACGCTGGACTTGCGGCTGCTCAACCAGCTCGAGGCGCTCGGCGTGGGACAGGGGACACCGGAGTACTCGCCGCCGGCACGAGTGGATGTGCCGGTCAATCCCCGCAACCCGTATGTCGGTGACAACGGTCCGCGCTACGGCTGGCCGACCATCACCTTGTTGCCGCCGGGACCGAACTGGGGGCCGGGTCCCAACACCCCGCCGTCGGGTGGGACATACCCGATGAACCCGGCGTCGGGGTCCACGCGGGCGCCGGCGTCGGACGACGAGTCGAGCACCGAGGCCGGATCCGACGACAACGCGGACTTCACACTGCTGCCGCCCGCGCAACCGGGTCAGCGGTTCATCGACGGGCCGCTGGACATGATCGGAGCGGGGCGGTGATGACAGAAGTGTCCCGAATCCTTACTCACGTCGCGGTCCGCGTCGTGGCACAGATGGGGGTGCGCTGATGTTGTCGAAGATGGCACGAATCCAGCTCATCGTGTTCGTCGTGGTGGGGCTGGTCGCACTGGTCTACGTCGGCGCAAAGTATGCACGCCTCGACCGGCTCGCCGGTTTCGGGCAGTACACCGTCACCGCGTCGATGCCGTCTTCGGGTGGCATTTTCACGAATGCGGAGGTGACGTATCGGGGTGTGCCGGTGGGTCGGGTCGGGCAGTTGTCGTTGACCGATGACGGTGTGGATGTGGCGTTGGAGTTGGATTCGGGTGGTCCGGAGATTCCGGCGTCGTCGGCGGCGGTGGTGGCCAATCGGTCGGCGATTGGTGAGCAGTATGTGGATTTGCAGCCGACGTCGTCGCAGGGGCCGTATCTGGAGGATGGTTCGGTGATCACCGATACGTCGGTGCCGCCTGAGTTGGAGGATGTGGTGGCCTCGGCGATTGATTTCACGTCGTCGATTCCGGTGGATGATCTGCATACGGTGATCACCGAGTTGGGTAAGGCGTTTGATGGTCGGGCCAATGATCTGTCGCGGCTGACCGATTCGTTGTCGAAGTTGTCGCGGGCGGGTTATGACTCGTTGGATGAGACGATTTCGTTGATCCAGAATTCTGATGTGGTGTTGGCGACGCAGGCGCAGCAGTCGGATGCGATCTTGTCGTGGTCGCGGAATCTGGATGTGGTGACGGCGACGTTGGCGGCTGCGGATCCGGATTTGCGGCGGTTGTTGAGTACGGGTACGGCGTCGGCGACGCAGATTTCGACGTTGTTGCAGGACAGTGGTGGCGACATCTCGACGGTGGTCAAGCAGTTGGCGAGCACTGTGCGCACCATCGAACCCACCGCATTTGCCACCTCACCCACCTTCGCGATGCTCTCGGCACTGTCGGCCGGAGCGCACAGTCCCGCCCCCGGCGATGGTCAGATCCATTTCGGTGTGGTGTTGGAGACGAATAATCCGGCGGCGTGTACGCGGGGGTATGAGGGTACGCAGGCGATGGTGGATCGGCTCAAGCGTGAGGATCCGTCCTTCGACATCCGGTATGACGATTTTCCGTTCAACACGAATGCCAAGTGCACGGTGCCGGTGGGTAATCCGACGGGTGTGCGTAGTGCGGAGCGGGCGGTGTATGCCAATCCGGAGTTCGCGCAGCCGTGGGATGACATTCCGAAGAAGGATCCGGACAAGTTGAATCTGAACCCGTTGGCGCGGCAGCTGGCGGCGTTGCTGGGAGTCCGACCGCAGTGAGTGCTTGGGATTCTCTCAGGTCCCGATGGTTAGGTGACGGCCGATGACGACGAGTAGCACATCGACCTCTCCGACGTCGGGGCGCGCACGGTCGCGCAGCACCGGCGCGACCGTCGCGTTGGTTGCCGCCATCGTCGCGGTGATCGTCGCGGCCGGCTGCGCGGTCTGGTTCGGCTATCAGGGCTATCAGGCGTACTTCGTGCAGAAGCCGATTCAGGAGGCCCGCGACGGCGCCGTGAACGGTGCCGAGCAGGCCATCATCAACGTGACGACGGTGGACCCGCGCGACACCGCCGACTGGAAGCGTCGGGTGGATGCCTCGCTGACCGGCAAGGCGCGCGAACAGATCACCAACCAGGACGTCAGCAACCTGAACTCGATGATCACCGACGCCGGGCCGCAGGCAGCATCGCTCACCTCGCGTCTCATGCGCAGTGCACCGACCGAGGTGGACGCCGACGGCGGCAACGCGAAGGTGTTGGTCTACGTGGCCGCGACATCCAAGCGGGAGAACGAGGCCGGCGTCACCCAGACGATGGGCTTCTCGGTGTCGATGACCAAGGACGGCGACACGTGGAAGGCCAACGACATCGTCCCGCTCGACTCGCTGCAGTATCAGGACCCGGGCACCGCCGCGGGCCAGGACGGCGGGCAGGGTGCCGACGGGTCCGCGCCCGAGGGAGCCACCCAGAACGGGGGAGGGGGTAACTGATGGCGACCAACCCACGTCCACCGCGCAAGGGACAACGACCCAAGCGCAAGTCCACCCCCCGGGTCGCCGGCCGCACCGCGCCCGGCCACCCCGCCGACGGAACCCAGAATCCCGCCGACGGAACCCCGAATGTCGCCGACGGAACCCCGAATGTCGCCGACGCAACCCCGAGCCCCGCCGACGAAACCCAGAATCCCGCCGACGGAACTTCGAGTCCCACCGAGGCAAGTACCACCTCCGACGTCCCTGAGAACGACCCGGCTCCGGCCCAGGTCGCCTCGGCTGCGTCCGACGGCACCGCGGATTCCGTCGACGACAGTCCGTCGGCTGACTCGACCAACGACGCCGACCAGCCCAAGCCGGCCGCCAAACGCCGGGTGGCACGTGTGTCGACTCTCCGCCCGGGCGACTCCGCCGCCACGAGCCCGTCGCAGGCGTCATCGAGCACACCGTCTCGGAGACGTCCCGTGCGATCCGGGCTGCGGACCGTGGTCGGGGTGCTGGCTGCACTCGCGGTGGTACTCGGCATCTTCGCCCTCGTCGCCGGCCTGCATCCGGGCGCTGACATCGGGCCCAACCAGGCCTTCGTCGACCAGCCGGCCACCACGGAACTGACCTCGCAGGTGCAGAGCAAGGCCTGCGCACTGACCGTCAACACCGTCGACATCGACAAATGGGCCGGCGAGGCGCGGGCGGTCCTGACCGGCCAGGCGTTGACGGAGTTCGACGAGTATATGCCTCAACAACGCGACATCCTCAATCAGACCAAGGCGGTCGCCGACTGCCGGGTGGAATCGGTGGGCGTCGCCGACCTGAGCGGTGGCGATGACGGCGACACCGCCCAGGTCGTCGTCAACATGATCGTGAGCCAGCAGCAGGCCGGGATCGCCGGACAGAGTGCCGCGCCGCGATACCAGTTCGGCATGATCAAGCAGGGTGACGCCTGGCTGATCAACAAGGTCGACGCGTTCTAGCCACCACCCCGGATGTCCACCTGCAGGACGTCCACCCGTCTCGAGAACCGCCCCCGAAATGCACCCGATACGAGCGCGCCGCGAACGATATGTCGCTGCCGCCTCGCCCTCGGGTGCTTTTCGGGGTGCATTTCGTTCTGGAGGCGCGCTCCGCATGGCTCCGCGCAGGTCCGGCCCCGTCTTTCTGACTCAAATATGCGCGTAGCGCTTGACGTATCGGCGATGTCGGGCCACGCTGTCACCAGCGAATGACGTGCAGGCAGCCACCCGCGCGAACTCGCTTCCAGACGTGGCTTGACAAAGTGCGTCTATTTTCTGCTACAGTTGGACGTTGCGCTGGCTGCCTCCTGTCCATGTACCGATCCTTCCTCTGGCCACCTTTGCTGTGTGTGCTCGTGGTGATCGCCGAAGTTGCAGGTGCCACCAGCGAACGGCCCATCAAGCCAAGCACCGAGCTAGGTAGAACACTTCGTGTTGGAAGGACGCATCTTGGCACTCGACCGCCAGTCCACCTCAACCATCCCCGGCGCGCCCAAGCGCGCATCTTTTGCAAAGATCGACGAGCCACTGGAGGTCCCCGGACTCCTCGACCTCCAGCTCGATTCCTTCGAGTGGCTCGTGGGTACCCCCGAGTGGCGTGCCAAGGCCATTGCCCGTGGTGACGACAACCCCACCGGTGGTCTCGAGGACATCCTGCACGAACTGTCCCCCATCGAGGACTTCTCCGGCTCGATGTCGCTGTCCTTCTCCGAGCCGCACTTCGACGAGGTCAAGGCCTCCGTCGAGGAGTGCAAGGACAAGGACATGACCTATGCGGCGCCGCTGTTCGTCACCGCGGAGTTCATCAACAACAACACCGGCGAGATCAAGTCGCAGACCGTGTTCATGGGCGACTTCCCGATCATGACCGACAAGGGCAGCTTCATCATCAACGGCACCGAGCGTGTCGTGGTGAGCCAGCTGGTGCGCAGCCCGGGCGTCTACTTCGACTCCTCGATCGACAAGGCCACCGAGAAGAACCTGCACACCGTCAAGGTGATCCCGGGCCGTGGTGCTTGGCTCGAGTTCGACGTCGACAAGCGCGACACTGTGGGCGTTCGCATCGACCGCAAGCGTCGCCAGCCGGTCACCGTGCTGCTCAAAGCGCTGGGCCTGACCACCGAGGAGATCACCGAGCGCTTCGGTTTCTCCGAGATCATGATGTCCACCCTGGAGAAGGACAACACCGCCAACCAGGACGAGGCGCTGCTCGAGGTCTACCGCAAGCTGCGTCCGGGTGAGCCGCCGACCAAGGAGTCCGCGGAGAACCTCCTGGAGAACCTGTTCTTCAAGGAGAAGCGCTACGACCTCGCCCGCGTCGGCCGCTACAAGATCAACAAGAAGCTCGGCCTCACCGACAACCCGATGTCGGGCGAGGGCGTGCTGACCCGCGAGGACATCATCGCCACGGTCGAGTACCTGGTGCGTCTGCACGAGGCCGACCCGCACACCACCACCTACATGACCGTCCCCGGCGGCGTGGAGGTTCCGGTGGAGGTCGACGACATCGACCACTTCGGCAACCGTCGTCTGCGTACCGTCGGCGAGCTGATCCAGAACCAGATCCGTGTGGGTCTGTCGCGCATGGAGCGTGTCGTGCGTGAGCGCATGACCACCCAGGACGTCGAGGCGATCACCCCGCAAACCCTGATCAACATCCGTCCCGTCGTGGCGGCGATCAAGGAGTTCTTCGGCACCAGCCAGCTGTCGCAGTTCATGGACCAGAACAACCCGCTGTCGGGTCTGACCCACAAGCGTCGTCTGTCGGCGCTGGGCCCGGGCGGTCTGAGTCGTGAGCGTGCCGGCCTCGAGGTACGCGACGTGCACCCGAGCCACTACGGCCGCATGTGCCCGATCGAGACCCCTGAGGGGCCCAACATCGGTCTGATCGGTTCGCTGTCGGTGTACGCGCGGGTGAACCCGTTCGGCTTCATCGAAACCCCGTACCGCAAGGTCGAGAACGGTGTGGTCACCGACAGCGTCAAGTACCTGACCGCCGACGAAGAGGACCGCTACCTCGTCGGCCAGGCGAACACGAACTACGACCTGAACGGGCAGATCACCGACGGCCGTGTATTGGTCCGCAAGAAGGGCTCCGAGGTGGAGTTCGTCAACCCGGATCAGGTCGACTACCTCGACGTCTCGCCGCGCCAGATGGTGTCGGTCGCGACCGCGATGATCCCGTTCCTCGAGCACGACGACGCCAACCGTGCCCTGATGGGTGCCAACATGCAGCGTCAGGCCGTGCCGCTGGTGCGTAACGAGTCGCCGCTGGTGGGCACCGGTATGGAGCTGCGCGCCGCCGTCGACGCCGGCGACGTCATCGTCTCCGACAAGACCGGTGTCGTCGAAGAGGTCTCCGCCGACTACATCACCGTGATGGCCGACGACGGCAGCCGCGACACCTACCGGATGCGCAAGTTCGCCCGCTCCAACCACGGCACCTGCGCCAACCAGCGCCCGATCGTGGACGAGGGGCAGCGTGTCGAGACCGGCCAGGTGCTGGCCGACGGTCCGTGCACCGAAGACGGCGAGATGGCGCTGGGCAAGAACCTGCTCGTCGCGATCATGCCGTGGGAGGGCCACAACTACGAGGACGCGATCATCCTGAGCCAGCGTCTCGTCGAAGAGGACACCCTCACCTCGATCCACATCGAGGAGCACGAGATCGACGCCCGCGACACCAAGCTCGGCGCCGAGGAGATCACCCGGGACATCCCGAACGTCTCCGACGAGGTCCTCGCCGATCTCGACGAGCGCGGCATCGTGCGTATCGGTGCCGAGGTCCGTGACGGCGACATCCTGGTCGGCAAGGTCACCCCGAAGGGTGAGACCGAGCTGACCCCGGAGGAGCGACTGCTGCGTGCGATCTTCGGTGAGAAGGCGCGCGAGGTGCGTGACACCTCGCTGAAGGTGCCGCACGGCGAGACCGGCAAGGTCATCGGTGTGCGCGTGTTCAGCCGCGACGACGACGACGATCTGGCTCCCGGCGTCAATGAGCTCGTGCGTGTGTACGTGGCTCAGAAGCGCAAGATCCAGGACGGCGACAAGTTGGCCGGCCGCCACGGCAACAAGGGCGTCATCGGCAAGATCCTTCCGCAGGAGGACATGCCGTTCCTGCCTGACGGCACGCCCGTCGACATCATCCTGAACACCCACGGTGTGCCGCGTCGTATGAACATCGGCCAGATCCTGGAAACCCACCTCGGGTGGGTGGCCAAGGCCGGCTGGAACATCAACGTGGCCTCCGGTGTGCCGGATTGGGCGTCGAAGCTGCCCGAGGAGATGTACTCCGCCGAGCCCGACACCAACACCGCCACCCCGGTGTTCGACGGCGCGCGCGAGGAGGAGCTGCAGGGCCTGCTGGGCTCGACGCTGCCCAACCGCGACGGCGAGGTGATGGTCAACAGCGACGGCAAGGCGACGCTGTTCGACGGTCGTTCCGGCGAGCCGTTCCCGTATCCGGTTTCGGTTGGCTACATGTACATCATCAAGCTGCACCACCTGGTCGACGACAAGATCCACGCGCGTTCGACCGGTCCGTACTCGATGATCACCCAGCAGCCGCTCGGCGGTAAGGCGCAGTTCGGTGGTCAGCGCTTCGGTGAGATGGAGTGCTGGGCCATGCAGGCCTACGGCGCCGCCTACACGCTGCAGGAGCTGCTGACCATCAAGTCCGACGACGTGGTCGGCCGCGTGAAGGTGTACGAGGCGATCGTCAAGGGCGAGAACATCCCCGAGCCGGGTATCCCCGAGTCGTTCAAGGTGCTCCTCAAGGAGCTGCAGTCGCTGTGCCTGAACGTGGAGGTGCTCTCCTCCGACGGTGCCGCGATCACCATGCAGGACTCCGACGACGAGGATCTCGAGCGTGCGGCGGCGAACCTGGGAATCAACTTGTCGCGCAACGAGTCCGCGACGGTTGACGATCTGGCCAACTGACCCCACCGACGAACCAGACTTAAGAGCTCTCGAAAGGTAACAAGTGCTCGACGTCAATTACTTCGACGAACTGAAGATCGGTCTCGCCACGGCCGATGACATCCACAACTGGTCGTACGGTGAGGTCAAGAAGCCCGAGACCATCAACTACCGCACCCTCAAGCCGGAGAAGGACGGACTCTTCTGCGAGAAGATCTTCGGCCCGACCCGCGACTGGGAGTGCTACTGCGGCAAGTACAAGCGCGTCCGCTTCAAGGGCATCATCTGTGAGCGCTGCGGCGTCGAGGTGACCCGCGCCAAGGTGCGGCGTGAGCGGATGGGCCACATCGAGCTGGCCGCCCCGGTCACCCACATCTGGTACTTCAAGGGTGTGCCGAGCCGGCTGGGCTACCTGCTCGACCTGGCGCCGAAGGATCTCGAGAAGATCATCTACTTCGCCGCCTATGTCATCACGTCGGTCGACGACGAGCTGCGTCACGCGGAGCTGTCGACCCGTGAGGCCGAGATGGAGGTCGAGAAGAAGGCCGTCGCCGATCAGCGCGACGTCGACCTGAACGAGCGTCAGCAGAAGCTCGAGGCCGACCTGGCTGAACTCGAGGCCGAGGGCGCCAAGGCCGATGTGCGCCGCAAGGTGCGTGACGGTGCCGAGCGCGAGATGCGGCGCATGCGTGATCAGGCCCAGCGGCAGCTCGACGAGCTCGAGGAGATCTGGGACAAGTTCACCAAGTTGAGCCCGGGCGAGCTGATTATCGACGAGAAGCTCTACCGTCAGCTCGACGAGCGTTTCGGTGAGTACTTCACCGGCGCGATGGGTGCCGAGGCGATCAAGAAGCTCCTGGAGAACTTCGACATCGACGCCGAGGCCGACTCGCTGCGCGACACCATCCGCAACGGCAAGGGCCAGAAGAAGCTGCGTGCGCTCAAGCGACTGAAGGTGGTCGCGGCTTTCCAGCAGTCGGGTAACAGCCCGCTGGGTATGGTGCTCGACGCAGTGCCGGTGATCCCGCCGGAGCTGCGTCCGATGGTGCAGCTCGACGGTGGCCGCTTCGCCACCTCCGACCTCAACGACCTGTATCGCCGCGTCATCAACCGCAACAACCGCCTCAAGCGACTGATCGACCTCGGTGCGCCCGAGATCATCGTCAACAACGAGAAGCGGATGCTGCAGGAGTCGGTGGACGCCCTGTTCGACAACGGTCGTCGCGGCCGTCCGGTCACCGGACCGGGCAACCGCCCGCTGAAGTCGCTCTCGGATCTGCTCAAGGGCAAGCAGGGTCGTTTCCGTCAGAACCTGCTCGGCAAGCGCGTCGACTACTCGGGCCGCTCGGTCATCGTCGTCGGCCCGCAGCTCAAGCTGCACCAGTGCGGTCTGCCGAAACTGATGGCGCTCGAGCTGTTCAAGCCGTTCGTGATGAAGCGTCTGGTCGACCTGAACCAGGCACAGAACATCAAGTCGGCCAAGCGCATGGTGGAGCGTCAGCGCCCCGCCGTGTGGGACGTGCTCGAAGAGGTCATCGGCGAGCACCCGGTGCTGCTCAACCGCGCACCGACGCTGCACCGCCTCGGCATCCAGGCCTTCGAGCCGCAGCTGGTGGAAGGCAAGGCCATCCAGTTGCACCCGCTGGTCTGTGAGGCGTTCAACGCCGACTTCGACGGCGACCAGATGGCCGTGCACCTCCCGCTGTCCGCGGAGGCACAGGCCGAGGCGCGCATCCTGATGCTGTCGAGCAACAACATCCTGTCGCCGGCATCGGGCCGTCCGCTCGCCATGCCGCGTCTGGACATGGTGACCGGCCTGTACTACCTGACCACGCTGAAGGAAGGCGCGGCAGGCGAGTACAGCCCGGCATCGAACGACGATGTCGAGCGCGGCGTCTACTCGAGTCCGGCCGAGGCCATCATGGCTGTCGACCTCGGTGCACTGACCGTGCAGTCGCGCATCAAGGTGCGGCTGACCGATCAGCGTCCGCCGGCCGAGATCGAGGCCGAGCTGTTTCCGGACGGCTGGACCTACGGTCAGGCTTGGTACTGCGACACCACGCTGGGTCGCGTCATGTTCAACGAGCTGCTCCCGGTGGAGTACCCGTTCGTCAACGAGCAGATGCCGAAGAAGCGTCAGGCCGTCATCATCAACGACCTGGCCGAGCGGTATCCGATGATCGTGGTCGCCCAGACCGTCGACAAGCTCAAGGACGTCGGCTTCTACTGGGCCACCCGTTCGGGTGTGACCGTGTCGATGGCCGACGTGCTGGTGCCGCCGCAGAAGAAGGAGATCCTCGACAAGTACGAGGAGCGGGCCGACGGTCTGGAGCGCAAGTTCCAGCGCGGTGCGTTGACTCCGGAAGAGCGTCGTGACGCACTCGTCGAGATCTGGAAGCAGGCCACCGAAGAGGTCGGACAGGTCATGGAGGCTCACTACCCGGACGACAACCCGATCCCGATGATCGTGAAGTCGGGTGCGGCGGGCAACATGACCCAGATCCGCTCGCTGGCGGGCATGAAGGGTCTGGTGACCAACCCGAAGGGTGAGTTCATCCCGCGTCCGATCAAGTCCTCGTTCCGCGAGGGTCTGACCGTGGCCGAGTACTTCATCAACACCCACGGTGCCCGTAAGGGTCTGGCCGACACCGCGTTGCGTACCGCCGACTCGGGTTACCTGACCCGTCGTCTGGTGGACGTGTCCCAGGACGTCATCGTTCGCGAGACCGACTGCGGCACTGAGCGTGGCATCAACACGACCATCGCCGAGAAGATGCCCGACGGCACGCTGATCCGCGATGCGCATGTGGAGACCTCCACCTACGCACGCACGTTGGCGACCGACGCGCTCGACGAGAACGGCAACGTCATCGTCGAACGCGGCCACGACCTCGGCGACCCGGCCATCGAGGCACTCCTCGCGGCCGGTATCACCCAGGTCAAGGTGCGGTCGGTGCTCACCTGTGCCACCGGCACCGGGGTGTGCGCGCACTGCTACGGGCGTTCGATGGCGACCGGCAAGCTCGTCGACATCGGCGAGGCCGTCGGCATCATCGCGGCTCAGTCGATCGGTGAGCCCGGTACCCAGCTGACGATGCGTACGTTCCACCAGGGTGGCGTCGGTGAAGACATCACCGGCGGTCTGCCCCGCGTCCAGGAGCTCTTCGAGGCGCGCGTGCCCAAGGGTGTCGCGCCGATCGCGGAGGTCTCCGGTCGGGTGCGCCTCGAGGACGACGACCGCTTCTACAAGATCACCATCATCCCCGATGATGGCTCCGAAGAGGTTGTCTACGACAAGATCTCGAAGCGTCAGCGTCTGCGCGTGTTCAAGCACGATGACGGTTCCGAGCGGCTGCTGGCCGACGGCGACCACGTCGATGTGGGCCAGCAGCTCATGGAGGGTTCGGCGAACCCGCACGAGGTGCTGCGCGTGATGGGCCCGCGTCAGGTGCAGGTGCACCTGGTCAACGAGGTCCAGGAGGTCTACCGCAGCCAGGGTGTGTCGATCCACGACAAGCACATCGAGACCATCGTGCGTCAGATGCTGCGTCGCGTGACGATCATCGACTCTGGTGCCACCGAGTTCCTGCCCGGTTCGCTCACCGAGCGTTCCGAGTTCGAGTCGGAGAACCGTCGCGTCGTGACCGAGGGTGGCGAGCCCGCCGCCGGACGTCCCGTGCTGATGGGTATCACCAAGGCAAGCCTCGCGACCGAGTCGTGGTTGTCGGCGGCGTCGTTCCAGGAGACCACGCGTGTCCTGACCGATGCGGCCATCAACAGCCGCAGCGACAAGCTGATCGGTCTCAAGGAGAATGTGATCATCGGTAAGCTGATCCCGGCCGGTACCGGCATCAACCAGTACCGCAACATCCAGGTGCAGCCGACCGAAGAGGCACGCGCCGCGGCCTACGCGGTGCCGTCCTACGACGACACCTACTACAGCCCGGACGGCACCTTCGGTGCTCCCGCCGGCGCTGCGGTGCCGCTGGACGACTACGGCTTCTCCAACGACTACCGGTAGCCTCCACCCGCCGATCGATCTCGATCTCGACAAGCTCGATCCAGCGGATACGCCACTCACTACGTTCGCGGCTACTCGATCCAAGGAGTAGTCCGAGGCGCTAGCTTCCACTGGTGATCGAGTAGTCCGAGGCGCTAGCTTCCACTGGTGATCGAGTAGTCCGAGGCGCTAGCCGAGGACGTATCGAGATCACGTAAGCCGAATCGCAAACGGCCCCCGCACTTTCGAGTGCGGGGGCCGTTCGCGTGTACGCCCAGCATGGGCATTCGCTTGGAGGTGGAAGTCCTCTGGAGGGGAAGGTGGTTTAACTCCTAGTCGATGGCAACTGCGTCACTGCGAGGTGGGGTGGGAAGGAAGCCGGAGACGAAATCCTGCACCGAGGGACACGAACCGCATATGAGGCATGTCGATCGGGGTAAGCCAGCACGAGATGGTGAAGCCCGTTCCACCGAAACGGTCGGTGTGTAAATGCGGCGGCGGCAGGAGGACAGTGAATGTTCTTATCTGGGGAGATCTGTCCTGGTGCGTCGACGATTCGTGTCGACGCGGTACTGCTCGGGAGGGTGGTGCTGACGGGGCAGAAGTCAGCAGAGGTCGTAGTACCAGCGGGAATCAGGTGAGTGCTGGGAAGGGCTGAACGCTGAGAATTGACGGTTGTGACCAGCATTTCTCGCGACGACGACGATGATCGCCGCCAACCCGCTTCTGGCGGGGCAGACCGATGAGGAGGTACCGGTGAATCCGGAAGGGCCCTCGGCTGTGTCATTTGCCACCGCTATGGGGCCACCTGGATTGCCACGAGCATGGGACCACCTTGGCGCGTTATTGAGGATGCTCTGCGGGGTTGGGTCGGT
>NZ_JBITWL010000014.1:0-131984 GCF_044543825.1 Gordonia sp. NPDC062954
GCCACCGCCCCCACCCGAAGGTCGCTACAGTAGAAGCCGCCCACAGGTGGGGAATTTCAGTGAGCACACCTGGGGAACTTTCTTGAGCCTCGTCAAACGCGGTGAAGGTTCGGGAGAAGACCGCACATTCGGGGCAACATGCCACGGCGTACTGCGGACCCGATGCCCGGCCGTCCACATGAGCTGACAACACGGTTCGGGGCGCTCCAAAGACAGAATCGCTTGTCGCAAGGCGCAGAGGACTACGAATTCCGTGAGATCTGTTGCTTTCTACTACTGAATCCGCCAGGATCGTAGGTGTGGCCGAATCCGCTCTCCCCACACTCGACGACACCGCGAAGAGAATTATCGAACAGCTGCAAGCCGACGGCCGCGCCTCGTATGCATCGATCGGCAAAGCAGTGGGCCTGTCGGAGGCCGCTGTTCGCAACCGCGTCCAGAAGTTGACCGAGAGCGGGCTGCTGCAGGTGGTCGCGGTCACCGACCCGCTCACCCTCGGCTTCTCCCGGCAAGCCCTGATCGGCGTCCGGTGTACCGGCGACACCGAAGCATTGGCAGAGCAATTCGCCACCCGTCCGGAGATCGACTACGTGGTGCTCACAGCAGGCTCGTTCGACATCCTCATCGAAGTGGTCTGCGAGGACGACGACCACCTGCTGCAGATTCTGAACCGACACGTCCGAGCCCACCCTGAGGTCAACGCCACGGAGACCCTTGTCTATCTCAAACTCGTGAAACAGCAATACAATTGGGGAACCCGATGAGCATGGCCGACGAGCCCACCGCCACCCTGTCGCTCGGCGACCGCAGCGCCGCACACCTGTGGGGACATTTCGCCAGGCACGGCGACGCGATCCGGCCACCGGTCATCACCCGCGGTGAGGGAGTGCGGATCTTCGACGACCGCGGCCGGAGTTACCTCGATGGCCTGGCCGGCCTCTTCGTCGTCCAGGTGGGGCACGGCCGAGACGAGCTCGCCGAGGCCGCCGCGCGGCAGGCCAAGGACCTGGCGTTCTTCCCACTCTGGTCCTACGCGACCCCGCCGGCGATCGAACTCGCCGAACGGCTCGCCGCTCATGCACCCGGCGACCTCAATCGCGTGTTCTTCACCACGGGTGGCGGCGAGGCCGTGGAGAGCGCGTGGAAGCTGGCCAAGCAGTACTTCAAGCTCACCGGCAAACCGGGCAAACACAAGGTGATCTCGCGCTCGGTGGCCTACCACGGCACGCCACAGGGCGCACTCGCTATCA
Source organism: Gordonia sp. NPDC062954 (assembly GCF_044543825.1). Classification (NCBI taxonomy): domain Bacteria; kingdom Bacillati; phylum Actinomycetota; class Actinomycetes; order Mycobacteriales; family Gordoniaceae; genus Gordonia; species Gordonia sp. NPDC062954. Next base: position 1,251 of record NZ_JBITWL010000014.1, read on the forward strand.
CCGGTGTGCCCGCGCTCAAGGAGGCGTTCGAACCGCTGACGCCGGGCGCGTTCCGGGTACCCAACACCAACATCTACCGCGCGCCGGATCCCTTCGGTACCGGCGAGTTGGCCGCCGATCCGAAGAAGTTCGGTCGGTGGGCAGCCGACCGCATCGCCGAGGCCATCGAGTTCGAGGGCCCGGACACCGTGGCCGCTGTGTTCCTTGAGCCGGTCCAGAACGCCGGCGGCTGCTTCCCACCGCCACCGGGATACTTCGATCGGGTCCGCGAGATCTGCGACACCTACGACGTGCTGCTGGTCTCCGACGAGGTGATCTGCGCGTTCGGCCGCATCGGGTCGATGTTTGCCTGCGACGACTTCGGCTACGTCCCCGACATCATCACCTGCGCCAAGGGAATGACCTCGGGTTACTCGCCGATCGGCGCGATGATCGCCAGCGATCGACTGTTCGAACCGTTCCGCGACGGCACCACCAGTTTCCCGCACGGTTACACCTTCGGCGGTCACCCCGTTTCGGCTGCGGTGGCGCTGGCCAACCTCGACATCTTCGAGCGGGAGCACCTCAACGACCACGTCAAGAACAACGCTGCTTCGTTCCGGGCGACCCTGGAGCGGCTCGGTGACCTGCCGATCGTCGGTGACGTCCGCGGCGCGGGGTATTTCTACGGGATCGAACTCGTCAAGGACAAGGCCACCAAGGAGACGTTCACCGCCGTCGAGTCCGAACGCATCCTGCGCGGATTTCTGTCCTCGGCCCTATTCGACGCGGGGCTGTACTGTCGCGCCGATGACCGCGGCGACCCGGTTGTGCAGCTCGCTCCCCCACTGATCGCCGGTCAAGCGGAGTTCGACGAGATGGAGCAGATCTTGCGCTCGGTACTCACTGAGGCATATACGCTCCTGTAGAGCATGTCCCGGATTCGCGAACTACCCAAGGTCGAGCTGCACGTGCACATCGAGGGCACGTTGGAGCCCGATCTCGTAGTGGAACTCGCGCACGATCAGGGCATCGAACTGCCGTATCCCGATGCCGAGGTACTACGTGAGCGCTACGTGTTCGCCGACCTGTCATCGTTCCTCGACATCTACTACGCCAACCTCGATGTGCTCCGTCGCCGCCACGACTTCGCCCGCCTCGCATACGAATACGGCGCGCGGGCGCACCTGGCCGGAGTCGTGCACGCGGAGGTGTTCTTCGACCCGCAGGCCCACCGCTCACGTGGCGTGCCACTGCACGACGTCGTCGGCGGACTCGTCGACGGGTTCGATGATGCGCGGGCGGAGTTCGGTGTCACCACCGATCTCATCGCCTGTTTTCTGCGTGACCGGCCGGTCGCCGAAGCGTCGGCGGTACTCGACGAGCTCGTGGACATGTCCGCGCCGATCGTCGGCGTGGGCCTCGATTCGGCCGAGATCGGTAATCCCGCCGCGCCGTTCGCCGAAGTGTTCGCGCGGGCAGCCGCGCTCGGCCTGCGACGGGTGGCCCATGCCGGCGAGGAGTCAGGTCCGGAATCGGTGCGCGAGGCGATCGAGGAACTGGCGGTGCACCGCGTCGACCATGGCATCCGCAGCGTCGACGATCCAGGTGTGATGGCCCAGCTCGCGGCCCACCGCATTCCGCTGACGGTGTGTCCGTTGTCGAATGTGCGGCTGCGCACGGTCGCAGATCTCGCATCGCATCCGTTGCCGCACCTGATCGAGGCAGGCGTCGTGGTGACCATCAACTCCGACGATCCCGCATATTTCGGCGGCCACGTCGACGACAACTTCCTCGCCGTCGCCGAACAGTTCGCCTTGACCGACGACACACTCGCCCAGCTGGCCCGCAACTCGGTGACCGCGAGTTTCCTACCACAGGAGCGCCGAGACACGGTGCTCGCCCAGATCGACGAGTGGCTGGCAGCCGGCCACCCACCGCCGGTCGAGTAACCGCCACGCCACCCCACCACCGGCCACAAACCGCTGGTCGAGTAGCCGCCACGCCACCCCACCACCGGCCACAAACCGCCGGTCGAGTAACCGCCACGCCACCCCACCACCGGCCACAAACCGCCGGTCGAGTAACCGCCACGCCACCCCACCACCGGCCACAAACCGCTGGTCGAGTAGCCGCCGAGCCCCTGGGCGAGGCAGCGTATCGAGACCCCGGCCAACCAGGTTTCGATTCGGCCGCGGCTAGCGCCTCGACCTACTCAACCCACGACGTCCCGCCAGAACTCGCCACCCGACGCCATCAGCAGATAGGCGGCCGCTGGTAGGCTCCTGCCGGTGACGGAGGGGAGGCCGGCGGGTGTCGGCAAGCGTCTGGCCGCGGCCTTCGCCGCGGCAGTGTGCCTGATGATGACCGGCGGGACGTTCGGGCCGGCCGCCGCCGCTCCGATGCCGACGACCCCGATCACCGATCACTGCCCCTATCGGGTGGGCACCCCGCCTCCGGTGGACGAGTCCGAGGTGGTCGCACCCGGTTCACCGACCCCCACACCGCTGCCGGTGCCTGCGACGTCCGTGGGCGGTGAACAACTCGCGCACTGCGGTGTCGTCGCCGATCCGATCGCCGGACCCATCCCGCCCGCGCTAACGTCGGCCGGTTGGTTGGTCGCCGACCTCGACTCGGGAGCGGTACTCGCCGCCAAGGACCCCCACGGTCGGTACCGGCCGGCCTCGACGATCAAGGTGCTCCTGGCCCTGGTCGTCCTCGACGAGCTCGACCTCGACGCCGTCATCACGCCCACCGTGGCGGAATGGAGCACCGAAGGCGACTCCTGCGGGATGGGCCCGGGTGGCCACTACTCCAATCGCGACCTGCTCACCGGCCTGCTCGTCGTCTCGGGCAACGACTGCGCCAACGCGCTCGCCCGTCAACTGGGTGGCGTCGAGGAGACGCTCGCGAAGATGAACGCCAAGGCGCAGGCGCTCGGTGCGCTCGACACCCGTGCGGCGTCACCGTCTGGGTTGGACGCGCCAGGAATGTCGTCGTCGCCGTACGACCTCGCGGTGATCCTTCGGGAGGCGATGACCGACACCACGTTCCAGTCGATCGTCGCGCTCGAGAGCTACCGGTTTCCCGGTTACCCGAAGCGTCCCGATGTCCCGGGCGACAAGGATCATCCCGCGTATCTGATGCAGACGTCCAACCACCTTCTGCTCGAGGGATATCCGGGCATGATCGGCGGCAAAACCGGCTACACCGACGATGCCCGCAAGACGTATGTGGGCGTCACCGAGCGGGACGGACGACGAATCCTCGTTGTGGAGATGTTCGGCCTGACCGTCGGCACCAATTCGTACTGGGACCAGACGAAAGCATTGTTCGACTACGGATTCCGGACACCTGCGAACGTCGAGATCGGCACGCTGACAACCCCCGTGGCCGACTCTGCCGCCACTGGGACACGAACGTCCACTCCGACCACCACCCCGACCGCATCGCCGCGGACAGTCACCGCGACCGGACCCGACCATCCGGCAGGCTGGTCGGTCCGCATCCTGATCGGTCTCGTTGCCGCGCTCGTGGCAGTGCTGTTGGCGCTCCTCGCGATACGCCTGTTCGCCAAGAGGTGATACTCAGCGTCGCATCAGCCAACCGACGACGGCGCTTGCGGCAGCACCGATCCCCGCCACCGCCACCAGCGTCGTCGGTCGCGGTGCCGGGCTGACCTGATAGTTCGGCGAGACCAGCACCGGCGCCGGTGTCTCGTCCTCCTCGGTCACCTGATACGGCTCGTTGGCCACGTCGGTGGCACACCAGGCGGCGGCGTACAACACGATCCGCGAGGCCAGGTACGCGAAGACCAGCAGGCCGATGATGGGACCGAACGTCACTCCGGCGGGCCCGTTCAGCACCGACTCCAAGTATATGCCGCCGACCGTCTTGACGATCTCGAAGGCGATCGCGGTGAGCAGACCGGCCTTCATCGTGTTGCGAAATGGTAACTGCACCAGAGGAAGTCGCGACATCACGAAGGTGAACAGCAACCAACTCGCCAATACCGACACCACGATCGCAACCGTGCGAACGACGGCCGGCGCCCACGCCGCGTCGTCGAGCCCGACCCAGGACAGAACCTCGGTGGTCAGCCCCGAGTTCCCCAGCGCGGTGATCGCCATCGTCCCCGCGAAGGCGATGCCCAGCAGGGCGAAGGTCACCAGATCCCACACCTTGGACATCACCGGGTTGCGGTTGACTCGTCCGCCCCACATCTCGGTCATGCCGGTGCGCACCCCGGAGATCCAACCGATGCCGGTGAACGCGGCGCCGACCAGACCGACGATGCCGACAGCGGCGCGTTGGTCGACCGCGGAGTCGATGAGATCGCTGACCTGATCACCCAGCCCTTCGGGCATGTTCTCCACCACGGCCCGTTGCAGGTCGTCGAGCAGGTCGGGCTGACTGGCCAAAACGAAACCGGCGATCGCGAAAACCACCATCACGATCGGGACCAACGCCAAGATGCCGTTGAAGCTGATCGAAGCAGCGTAGAGGTTGCCCCGGCGATCGTTGTAGCGCTGCACCGTCTGGATGACGTGTTCGAGCCAGGTCCATCTCTCCCGGGCGGCGGCGAATCCGCTCTTCGCACGCTCCACGGTCCCTTTGGCCGAATCAACCACCGAACTCACCTGCGCCGCCTCCTCGGTCGGGTTGCGGGGTCAGCCCGGTCGGTGACTGATCACCCGCCGGGTGCCAGGAAACCCACTTTGTCATAGACGGCCGCAAGTGTCGCCGAAGCGACCGACCGCGCGCGTTCGGCTCCGCTCGCGAGGGTCACGTCGAGTTCGGCCGGATCGTCCATGTACTCGGCCACCCGGCCCCGTAGCGGGGTCACGAACTCGGTCAGCACGTCGGCGGTGTCGACCTTGAGATCGCCGTATCCCTTGCCCTGATACTTGTCGACCAGGACATCCACCGGAGTGCCACCGAGCGCCGACTGGATGGTCAGCAGGTTGCTCACCCCGGGCTTGGTGTCCGGATCGAACCGGATCTCGGTGTCGGTGTCGGTGACCGCGGAGCGGATCTTCTTCGCCGAGCGCTTGGGCTCGTCGAGCAGATTGATCAGGCCGCGGTCGGACTCCGCCGACTTGCTCATCTTCGCGGTCGGGTTCTGCAGGTCGTAGATCTTGGCGAATTCGCGCACGATATGCGCCTCGGGCACCTTGAGGACCTTGCCGAAACGAGAGTTGAAGCGCTGCGCGAGGTTTCGCGCAAGTTCGAGGTGCTGACGCTGATCCTCGCCGACCGGCACGCGGTCGACGTCGAAGGCCAGGATGTCGGCGGCCATCAGAATCGGATAGGTGAACAGCCCGACGCCGGCGGCGTCGACACCCTGCTTGGCCGACTTGTCCTTGAACTGCGTCATCCGGCTGGCCTCACCGAAACCGGTGATGCAGGACAGCACCCAGGTCAACTGCGCGATCTCGGGAATGTGGGACTGCACGTAGATCGTGGACCGCGCCGGGTCCACGCCGACCGCCAGCAACTGGGCGACGCTGCGCCGGGTCCGCTCGGCCAGTACCGCGGGCTCATAGGCGACGGTGATGGCATGCATGTCCGGGATGAAGTAGAAGGCTTCGAAATCGTCCTGCAGCGCAACCCATTGCCGAACGGCACCGAGGTAGTTGCCGAGATGGAAGGAATCACTGGTCGGCTGGATACCCGACAACACGCGCGGCCGCGCGGCGCCTGACCCTGGGACGTCACTGCTCATGACGTCCAGTGTCTCAGACGACCTCGGGTCAGTCGTAGACGACGGTCATCGGTGCATGATCCGACCAGCGCAGGTCATAGGCGTCGGCGCGGTCCACCCATGTCTTGACCGCATGCCGGGCCAGTCGTCGATTGGCCAGCTGGTAATCGATGCGCCACCCCGAGTCGTTGTCGAAGGCCTTGCCGCGCCACGACCACCACGTATACGGACCCGCCTGCCCAGGTGTCAGCTCGCGCATCACATCCGACCATCCCGCACCCAGCCGATCGCCGACCCAGGAACGCTCGTGGGGCAGAAAGCCCGGACTCTTGCGATTGCCTTTCCAGTTCTTGATGTCGGCCTCGGAGTGCGCGATGTTCCAGTCACCGCCGATCACCACATGGCGCTGCCGACGCGCCAACCGGTCGAGGTGTCGACCGAAGCCATCGAGAAATCGGACCTTCTCGTCGTACTTCTGCACATCCTTGGGTTCCGACGTCGCCGCCGCACCCTTCGGCAGATACACACTGGCGACGGTCATCGGACCCAACGGCCCGTCGAGATCGGCCTCGAGGTATCGGCCGGTGGGATCGAACTCGGTATCACCGAAGCCGACGCGAACCGCCTCGATCGGCAGGCGGCTGAGAATGCCCACACCGGCGTGCCCCTTGACGACCGAGTCGCTCATCTCCAGTTGCCAACCGTCGGCAAGCGCCGGCGCCAACGCCTCGTGGGCCTGCTCGGCATCGGCTCGGATCTCCTGCATCAGCACGATGTCCGACTCGGTGCCGGCCAGCCAGGCATGCAGGCCGCGGTTGCGTTCCGAACGGTGTTTCACGGCCGCGCGGATTCCGTTGACGTTGACAGTGGTGATGGCAAGTGACACGGCCACGAGGGTACCGGCGAAATTGGTGCGTCCGTACCAAAGGTAAGGCAACCCTTGCCATGGGTAGCGCTTTATGTAATCCTTGCCTAACTGATCCGATTCGAGGTGAAACCGATGTTCGTTTGCATATGCCGCGCAGTGACCGAGGACGAAGTCCACGAGCACTGCTCAGCGGGCGCCATGTCCGTGGACGCCATCGGCGAACGATGCGGCGCCGGTGAAGGTTGCGGCACATGCCTCGAGCGACTCGCACAGATCGTCTCCGAAAGGACCGCCACCGCGACCACCGCAGCATGATCACCGTCGTGTGACGGCCGAATCCACAACCTCACGTTCAGATGCCGAACGTGGGGCTTTTCGGCGTGCTACGTTCATTTCACCACTGTGAACGGAGGAACGGTCATGCGCGGCGACGACGAAGTGATCGCACTGCTCAACGAACAGCTCACCAGCGAGCTGACCGCCATCAACCAGTATTTCCTGCATTCCAAGATGCAGGCCAACTGGGGCCTCACCGAGATCGCGAGCAAAACCCGCGCCGAGTCCATCGAGGAGATGCAGCACGCGGAGATCCTCACCGATCGCATCCTGTTCCTCGAGGCGCTGCCGAATTATCAGAAGATCCTTCCCCTGCGCATCGGTCAGACGCTGCGCGAGCAGTTCGAGTCCGACCTGGCCATCGAGATGGAGGTCGTCGAACGGCTCCGCCCGGGCGCCACGATGTGTCGCTCGAAGGGCGACATCACCAGCGCGAAGATCCTCGAGGACATCCTTGCCGACGAAGAACACCACATCGACTATCTCGAGACCCAGCTCGAGCTGATGGACCGCATCGGCGAACAGCTCTACCTGTCCAAGACGGTCGCCACACCCCCGACCATCGACTGAGGTCGGGGCCCGCGGCGTCGCCCGGTGAACAGCGCCAAGCCCAACACCGCGATCCCCGCGACCGCCAGCCCCGCACCCATCATCGACGGCGCCCGGTATCCGTGCCCCGCGGCGATGACGAGGCCGCCCAGCCAGGCGCCTGTCGCATTGGCGATGTTGAGTGCGGAGTGATTCAGCGCCGCCGCCAACGTCTGCGCGTCGTCGGCCACGTCCATCAGCCGGGTCTGTAGTGCGGGGATCGTCGATGCCCCCGACAGACCGATGGCGTAGCTCAGGATCATTGCCGCCCAGGCGTTCTGCAGGGTCAAAGCGAACAGCGCCAGGGACACCGAGGTGGCGATGAGGCCGGCGAGGATGCCGAACGGGACGCTGCGGTCGGCGAGAATGCCGCCGACGATGTTGCCGCTGACCATGCCGAGTCCGAACAGCATCATCGCCACCGGTACGAGCGACACCGGCACACCCGCCACCGTGGTCAGCGCCGAGTTCAAGTACGTGTAGTAGGCGAACATGCCGCCGAACCCGACCACGCCGATCAGCAGGGTGAACCACACCTGCGGCCGGGCCAGTGCGCCCAATTCGGTCATGGGATTGGTCACCCGCATGTCGGCCAGCGGCGGAAGGCTGCGCATCAGCGCCACGATCGTCGCCAGACCGATGACCACCACCAGTGCGAACGCCGAACGCCAACCCAGCGATTCACCGAGCCAGGTGGCCATCGGCACACCCGCGACATTGGCCACCGACAACCCGAGCATCACCTTGCCCACTGCCTTGGCACGATCACGCGGGCCGGCCAGGTGCGCGGCGACCAGAGCCGCCACCCCGAAGTAGGCGCCGTGCGGCAGACCGGCGACAAAGCGCGCGGCCATCAACAGGCCGTAACTCGGTGCCAGCACCGTGACGAGGTTGCCGACGGTGAACGCGACCATGAGACCGATGAGCAAGGTCCGGCGCGGGACGCGGGCAGTGAGCGCAGCGATCAACGGGGCTCCGACCACCACCCCGAGGGCATACGCCGAGATGACGTGACCGGCGGTGGGCTCACTGATCCCCAGGGTGCCGGCGATGTTGGGCAACAATCCCATCGCCACGAACTCGGTGGTACCGATCCCGAAGCCGCCCAGTGCCAGCGCGATGATGGCCCACCGCCGCACCGACGGGGGAACCGGCGCGCGGTCGGCGACGGTCAGGGCTGCGGAATCGGCAGGGGCTGAAGACACTCCGTCACCAACCACGGCCTCCCCGGACGTGATTCCCCGAGCCGGGCGTGAGTTCGTTCACACGGGTGCGCGGCTACTCGCCATCCTCCGGACTGTCGCCGTCTGACGTACCCACCTTCGGCGAGCCGGAGCCCGATCCGGTGCCGGTCACGCCCGTCGCGGGGCCGGGCTCGGTTCTGCTGTCGCCCTCGCCGTCGTCTGGATCGGTGTTCTCCTCGGTCGGGGTGTTCGGGTCGGACGTGTCCGTCTCGATCGGTGCCGGCACCTCGGCCGTCGAGGAAGCCGTGCCCGACGAGGAGGCGGGCGGTGTCGTCGGAGACGGGGGCGAGGTGTCGGCCGTCGTGGACGGACTCGTCGGCGTGGGGCGGACCGAGGTGGTCGTCGAGCTGTCGGCCGTCGTCGGCCAGCTCGGTGGCGTAGCGTTCGGTGGCGTAGCGCTCGGTGACGATTCAGGCCCCGAGTCAGGTGCCACTGCCGACGTAACGGCCCCGGACTCCGAGGGCGTCGAGCGTTCGGGGCCCACCGCCTCGGACTCGATGTCCGTCACCTGCGACATCGCACGCAAGAAGGTGACCTGTCGGGGCGCATCGTCGGCGCTCTCTTCCGTGACGTGCGGACCCACGACCGTGCTGCGGGTCGGCAGCGGTCCGATGATCTCGCCGGCCCAGTACTTCACGAAGTTGGCGGGGATCAGCACGATGCTCTTGGCGCTGGCGGCCAGGGCGGCGACGCCCTCCTTGACATCGTCGGGTGCCCGTTCGACCACTCCATTGAGGATCTTCTCGAACACCAACAGATCGGGAAGATAGCCGCCGTAGCCGACGTTCGGCAGCGGCGGCAGGACGTCCTGGACGACGCGGACCACCGGCTGCAGGTTGGACAGCTCGATTCCATAGGGCAGATCGACGGTCCACCGATCGGCGAGGACATCGCGGATCCTCGTACCGTCGAGCCCGATCGTCTCGGCACCATCGCGGATGACGCCGATGATGGCCGAGTCCGCCTCGGCGATGCAGTCGGTCTGGTCGGCTCCGCAATCGACCACGCGTCCCGTGTTCCATACCGGTTCGGTGGGATCGCGATACATCTGCCAGTTGTACAGACCGTGCTTGGTGAAATAGCCGACCAGGCCGTCGACGGTCCCGATGGGGTCGTATAGCGGGTCGGGCAGGTCGCAGATGGGGTCGCCCTGGACGCAGACCGAAACCACGGAGTCCTCGAGCTCACCGAAACCCCGGTTGCCATAGCCCTCTCGGGCGCCGCTCATGGTGAGTCCGGGGATCACGCCGATCAGTGAGAGTTCGATGCCACGGCCGGTCTTGTCCCCCACCCGCCGGGGATCGGCGTAGAGCTCGCCGGACAGGTCGTCGGTACTGATGTCGACGACGATCGGTTCGCCCTCGTCGTCGAGCTCCGGGTTCCCGTGCTCGTCGAGCAGTACGACCTTGTCGTCGCGGTCGTTGCCGATGTCGGAGAGGACGTCGCCGGCCACCCGCGCACCCTGCGAGTAGCCGGCGACCACCACCGGCGTGTCACAGTGATACTGGTAGCGCGCGATCGCCTGCTTCGTCGCGGCGTTGCCCTGCGCGACGCTGTCGTCGTAGCCCGCAGCGCCGAGCGGCCACAGGGTCGTCGGATAGTCGGCGTTGATCACTTTGTAGGGAGCGTCCGCGTAGCGCGGGTCGTCGTCGGCGGTCCCGGGCGTGTCATCGATTCCGGTGCCGCTGAAGCGTTGCTTGACGCCGATCATGTTCGCCGCGTCCGGGTCATTCGTCCCGCCGACGATGATCACGGCGCCCGCACCACAGTCGTAGTCGTCGTCCGAATCCGCCCGGGCCACGCCGGCCGGAAGGCAGTACGCGGCAGCCACCGCGAGAGCACTCGCTATGGCAACGAGCACGACCGTCATCCGGTGTGCCGAACGGCACCGAGCAGGCATCAGATCTCTTCTCGTCGCAGGGCCTGGGCTGGCGACAGCCTAGATCCGCGATCTCAAAGACCGCATCATCGTTCGTTAGACTAACGACTCTCACCTGGGGTTTCAGTCGCATTACGGCCGAAGTTCATCCTTTCGGACGACAGTTGTTCTCAGTTTGTGACCTGCCGATCCAGGCGTGTTCCGATCACCGCGAACAACACGGTTCTCAGCCGCGCAGGGGCGTGCTATATCCTTGACGCCAGGTCATGAGCATCAGCGTCAAGCCCCGGCTTGCTGATCGGCAACCCTCCAACCGCGGTGGGGTGCTCCGGGTGATGACCGGGTTGAGGAATGCAGATGCACTCCGAGGCAAGCGCGGGTCCGAAGGTCGGACCCCACCAGGGTCGTTGCACCCTGCCGACCGCAGAAAGTAGGACATGGTCATGTCTGACTCCACTGGCTCCGACGTCGTCGATCCCACGTCGAACTGGAGCTTCGAGACCAAACAGATCCACGCCGGACAGACGGCGGATCCCACTACCAATGCACGGGCACTGCCCGTTTACCAGACGACGTCGTACGTCTTCAACGACACCCAACACGCCGCTGATCTCTTCGGGCTCGCCGAACCGGGCAACATCTACACCCGGATCATGAACCCCACCCAGGATGCGGTGGAACAGCGAATCGCCGCGCTCGAAGGTGGCGTCGCCGCGCTCCTGCTCGCGTCGGGTCAGGCCGCCGAGACGTATTCCATCCTGAACATCGTCGAGACCGGTGGCCACGTGGTCTCCAGCCCACGGCTCTACGGCGGCACATTCAACCTGTTCCACTACACGTTGCCCAAGCTCGGCATCGAGGTGTCCTTCGTCGATGATCCCGAGGACCTGGACTCCTGGCAGGCGGCCATCAAGGACAACACCCGGGCGGTGTTCGGTGAGACCATCTCCAATCCGAACAACGAGATCCTCGACATCGAGGGCATCGCCGAGGTGGCGCACCGTAACAGCCTGCCGCTGATCGTCGACAACACGGTCGCGACGCCGTATCTGCTGAACCCGCTCGCCCACGGCGCGGACATCGTGGTGCACTCGGCCACCAAATACATAGGCGGCCACGGCACCGCGATCGGCGGTGCCATCGTGGACGGCGGCACCTTCGACTGGCGGGTACAACGCGACGGCGTCGATCTCTTCCCGGGCTTCACCACACCGGACCCCAGCTATCACGGTGCGGTGTTCGCCGACCTCGGTGCCCCGGCGTTTGCCCTGAAGGCCAGAGTTCAGTGGCTGCGCGACACCGGCGCGGCGATTTCTCCGTTCAATGCCTTCCTGTTGGCGCAGGGACTGGAGACGCTGAGTCTGCGCATCGAACGCCACGTGAGCAACGCACGTCGCGTGGCCGAGTTCCTGGAGGGTCACGCTCAGGTGGAGTCGGTGGCCTACGCGGGCCTACCGTCGTCGCCCTGGTACGACCGCGCCCAGAAGCTACTGCCGAAGGGGCAGGGCGCCATCGTCAGTTTCGAGATCATCGGCGGCGTGGATGCGGGCAAGAAGTTCGTGGACGCACTGACGTTGCACAGTCACGTGGCCAACATCGGTGATGTGCGATCACTGGTGATCCACCCCGCCTCCACCACCCACAGCCAACTGGCCCCGCAGGAGCAGATCGACGCCGGCGTCACCCCCGGTCTGGTGCGGCTGGCAGTGGGTATCGAGGGCATCGACGACATCATCACCGACCTGGAACTGGGGTTTGCTGCTGCCAAGTGATGTGTGGGACAAGAGCATTCATGTGACAACAGGCCAATGCGTCGACAATCGAGTGTGACGAAGAGTGAGTGAATTGTGTCGGTGAGTATCGAACCGCAAACCCAGCCCGCTGATCGCCCCGACTGGGAGCAGATGCCGGACGGGGCGATGTCCAGCGTCCGCATCGGTGCGGTATCTCTCGACAACGGCCAACGGCTCGACGATGTCACCCTGGCCTTCCAGCGCTGGGGGACATTGTCGCCCACCCGCGACAACGTCATCCTCACCCTGCACGCGCTGACCGGTGACTCACACGTCACCGGCCCCGCCGACGACGAGCACCCGACCGCTGGATGGTGGGACGGGCTGATCGGCCCCGGACTCGCCATCGACACCGACGAATGGTGTGTCATCTCGGCCAACGTGCTCGGCGGATGTCGCGGCTCCACCGGACCTGCATCGCCGGCCCCGGACGGGCGGCCGTGGGGCTCTCGCTTTCCGCAGATCACGGTGCTCGATCAGGTTCGCGCCGAACGAATCCTGATGGATCACCTGGGGATCACCGGAATCGGCTCGGTGGTCGGCGGGTCGATGGGCGGCGCGCGGGCGCTCGAGTGGGCCATCGAATATCCGGAGATGGTGCGCAGCGCACTGGTGCTCGCGGTCGGGGCCCGGGCGACTGCCGATCAGATCGGCACCCAGACCACTCAGATCGCCGCGATCCAGGCTGATCCCGCATGGCAGAACGGCGATTATCACCGCACGGGCCGTGCTCCCACCGCCGGACTGGGTGTGGCCCGGCGGATCGCCCATCTCACCTATCGGGGTGAGGTGGAACTCGATCGTCGCTTCGCCAACCATCCCCAGGCCGACGAACAACCCCTGCACGGTGGTCGCTACTCCGCCGACAGTTACCTGCAGCATCAGGCGGACAAGCTGACCCAACGCTTCGACGCCGGCAGCTACGTCGTACTCAGCGAGGTGCTCAACCATCACGACGTCGGCCGCAACCGGGGCCGCGTCGAGGACGTCCTGGGTGCCTGCCAGGTTCCGGTGATCGTCGGTGGGATCGCGTCGGACCGCCTGTATCCGATACGGCTGCAGGAAGAACTCGCCGAGCAACTCGGCAACTGCGTCGGCGGACTGCAGGTACTGCACTCCGACAACGGTCACGACGGTTTCCTGACCGAATTCGACGCGATCAGCGACCTTCTCAAGCGCACCGCCGAGATCGCCCGAGCCTGAGACCCGACCCGACCCGACGGCCGTCGGCCTGATCGGCGCTACCGGACCGGGGTCGGCGTTGTCGTGGTCGGTGTGGTGGACACCGGCGCCGCATCCTCCGGAGCCGCGCGCCGCGGCGCCGGCGTCGTCGTGGTCGGCGTCACCGGTGCCGCGGGTGGCGCCTGCGTGGACGACTGCGGCAGCAGTCCCGGTGGGATGAACTCCGGCAGGGTCGGGGTGGGGCGGGTGCCCGGCGGCCACGGCAACGACGGCAGCGGATACGGCAGCAGCGTGCGTGTCGGTGTCGACGTGGCGGGGCCCGACTCTGCGGTCGGCGGCAGTTCCGTGGTCGCCCATCCCGGTGATTCGTCCCACCGCGGTTGCGGCTGCTGCGTCGTCGGCACCATCGGTTCAGGTTGGAGCTGCGGGGTCCGCGGCGCCGGTGCGGCGGCGGTGGTGGTGCTCGACGTCTGGGCGGTCGTCGTGGACGTCTCCGACTCGATGGATGTGGCGACCGGCGGTATCGGTGACGGCGCCGGGGCGTTGTGACCCGCCAACGATGAACTCACCGCATAGATCGTCATCGTCGCAGCCGCGAGGATCGCCCCCACCACCGCCAGCGGAGTGGCCGAGAGCCATTCCCGGTTGCGCCGCCCACCGATGAACGCCAATCGCGAGGTTGCCGCCGAGGTTTGTGCCCGGGCCGCAATCGCCGCGCCGACCGATGCCGCGAGTTCCGGGGCGTCGGGCACCACCACCTCGACGCGGGCCGTGTCGAGCATGGCACGCACGGCCGGCAGATTCGCGATGCCACCGACCAGCACGACGGCTTCCGGGCGGGCGTCACGCACCGCACTCTCGGACAGATAGCGCGTGATCACCGCACGGGCCTCGGCGACCATCGGAGCGAGAGCCCGCTCCATCACGGCGCTGGTGAGGCGAGGATGACCGCGGCCTTCGGCCAGCACGACCGAATCGTCACCGTGCGGAGTGACCTCTTCTTTGGCGGCGCGGCAGGCCGCGAGGAGTGCGCTGCGACGGCCGCGCGCCAGGTGACTGTCGCGGTGGGTGTCTTCAGCGGTCAGCTCGGCCACGAGCGCCCGGTCCACGTCACGGCCGGCCAGCGCACGCGAGCGCATCGGCGCCGAGATGCGTTGCGAGGACGGATCCACGGTGTAGAGCGACATCCCCGTATCACCGCAATCGGCCACCACGACCGACGCGTAGCGGTCGATTCGCCCGCTTGCCGACAGATAGGCCACCACAGCGTCGCCCTCGTCGACGAGATGGATCTGACGACGCGGACCGCTGCCCCGCGAGGCCAGATCGCGCCGCTGCTTGGCGGTGCGCGCTGCAACGCCGATGGGTCCGACACGCCGACCGGCGTCCCGGGCAGCGGTGAGCATGAGGTCGATGCCGGCGTTCACGCGACCCGCCATGTCGAGGCCGTCGCTTCGATCGATGTCGATGACCCGGGTGTCGACCACGTTGCGACCCACGTCGTCGCGGGTGAGCAGGACGAAATGGATCATGCCCTCGCCTGCGGACACACCCATCGACGTGTAGGTGTCGGCGGTGGTCGAGTCATCGGTGGTGATCGTCGAAGTGATGCGTTTTCTCCAGCTGTGTTGTCCCCGGTCGGGGGCCGTCAGGTCACATGTTGATCTCTATTGTAATCAATCTGTGCCCAACGGATCGATGGACGTCGCCAGCCACAAGATCAGCGAGCCCACCGACGCCATCACGGCGACGTCAAAGAATTTACTTCTGACCTGCAACAATCCCACTCTTGAGGTTGGAATGAAGGCACGTAACACGGCACCGAGCAGCAAGACCGACCCGAAGACGAAAGCGCCGCGACGCCAGCGGTCGAACAACACGAGCACCGCTGCGGCGAGCAGACCGAGCAACACGACGAAGTACGGAATCTGCACCAGGTAGCGGCGCAACCGCGCTGCGTTGCGGCCACGCCGGACCCTGGTGACGGAGCCGCGGGCCGTAGGGTCCCGGTCGGCCGGCGTCACCCCGACGTTCCCACCCGGGCCCGTTCGGCCAGCTGCGCCTCTGCCCGTTCCACCACATTGACCAGCAAAAACGCGCGAGTCAGCGGCCCGACGCCACCGGGGTTGGGCGACACGTGTCCGGCCACCTCCCATACGTCGGGAGCCACATCGCCGGTGAGTCCGGCATCCGTGCGGCTGACGCCCACGTCGATGACGGCGGCACCCGGCTTCACCATGTCCGCGGTGATCAGGTGCGGCACGCCGGCGGCGGCCACGACGATGTCGGCGCGGGCAACTTCCGCCGCGAGGTCACGCGTGCCGGTGTGACAGAGCGTGACAGTGGCGTTCTCACTGCGGCGGGTCAGCAACAGCCCGATCGGGCGACCGATGGTGACGCCGCGCCCGATCACGGTGACCCGCGCCCCGGCGATCGGGATGTCGTATCGCCGCAGCAGATGCACGACGCCGCGCGGCGTACACGGCAGCGTCGCCTCCTTGCCGAGAACCAGTCGCCCGAGGTTGATGGGATGCAGACCGTCGGAGTCCTTGTCGGGATCGATCCGCTCGAGTGCCGCGTTCTCGTCGAGGTGCCGCGGCAAGGGCAACTGCACGATGTAGCCGGTACATGCCGGATCGGCGTTGAGATCGTCGATGGCCGCGTTGAGTTCCTCGGTTGTCGCGTCCGCCGGCAGGTCCTTGCGGATCGAGGCCACCCCGATCCGCGCGCAGTCGGAGTGCTTGCCCTTCACATACGACTGCGATCCGGGGTGGTCACCGACGAGGACCGTGCCGAGGCCCGGGGTGATGCCGGCGGCCCGCAACTTCTCCACGCGGGCTCCGAGGTCGGTGAAGATCTCGTCGCGAGTGGCCTTGCCGTCTAGTCGTATCGCGGTCACGGGAGACCATTGTTCCACTCCGACTAGCGTGACCGGACGTGGACACTCATCCGATGTCGAACGACGCCGTGACCCGAGCCGATGTCATCGCGGCACAAGACCGGATCGCGGGGCATCTGCGGCGCACGCCGACGCTTCGAACTGCACTGCCCACGGTGGACGGGCCCGTCGAGGTGGTCATCAAGCTGGAGTATCTGCAGCTCGGCGGGTGCTTCAAGGCGCGCGGCAGCCTCAACGCGGTCCTGCATGCCGCAAACGATGGACGACTCGACGATGCCGGCGTGCTGGTGGCCTCGGGCGGCAATGCCGCGATCGGCGCGGCCTGGGCGGGCCGGATCGCCGGTTGCCGCTGCACCGTTGTAATCCCCGAGACCGCGCCGACGGTGAAAGTGGAGCGGCTGCGAGCGTTGGGCGCTGATGTTCATTTGATCGGTCGGCGCTACCAGGACGCGGCCGACGCGGCTGCGCAGATGATCCGGCGCTCCGGTGCGCTGGCACTGCACGCCTATGACCTGCCCGACATCGTTGCCGGTGCCGGGACCATCGGTCTCGAGCTCGCCGAGGACGTGGACGGTCCGCTGACCTGCGTGGTCTGTGTCGGTGGGGGCGGACTGCTCGGCGGCATGACCGCCGCGACGGGACCCGGTGACCGGATGGTCGGGGTCGAACCGATCGGGGCGTCGTGTCTGCACCAGGCCATCGACGCCGGCCGACCGGTACCGGTGGAGCTGGACAGTGTCGCGGCCGATTCCCTGGGTGCCACCCGCCTCGGCGACATCTGCTGGGCCACGATCGCCGGCCGCGAGGTGACCAGCGTGACGGTGTCGGATGCCGACCTGATCGCGGCTCGTCGGATGCTGTGGACCGACTACCGGATCCTGGTGGAACACGGCACCGCGTCTGCGGTCGCCGCCATCTGCACCGGCCAGGTCACCGCCGCACCAGACACCACACTGTGCGTGGTCCTCTGCGGCGCCAACACCCCCTTCACGCTCGACCCGTAACCGTTTTGGCCGCAGTTCCGGGTTCCGGCTTGGGGCCTAAACTGCGACCGGAAGCAGAAGCTGCGGCCAGAAGTTCTGGACTCGCGACACTGGCTAGACTCGCCGATCATGTTCCGCATCATGTTCTATCAGCCGTGCATTCCGCCGAATACCGGCAACGCGATCCGGCTGGCCGCCAACACGGGGTGCGAGTTGCACCTCATCGAGCCGCTGGGATTCGACATGTCCGATGCACAGGTGAAACGAGCCGGACTCGACTACCACGAGATGGCGACCGTGACAGTACATCCCGATCTGACGGCGGCATGGGAGACGCTGCAGCCGGAACGGGTGTTCGCATTCACCGCCCACACCTCGCGCTATCACACCGACGTCGACTATCGGCCCGGCGACGTGTTGCTGTTCGGTCCCGAGCCGACCGGCCTCCCCGACGACGTCCTCGACCAACCGCAGATCACCGACCGTCTGCGGATTCCGATGCTCGACGGTCGTCGGTCGCACAACCTGGCCAACGCCGCCAGCATCGTCGTGTACGAGGCCTGGCGGCAGAACGGGTTCACCGGCGCGGTGTGAGGGACGCGGCGCGCACCTCAGTCGATGCGGAACCGTTTGGTGCGCGATGTCGCGCCGCCCACGAGTGCGATGCGACTTTTGGGCACCCTGAGATGGTCGGCGAGGATCTCGGCGACCGCCTTGTTGGCCCGTCCCTCCGCTGCCGGCTCGCGCACGTAGACGGTCATCGATCCCGCCGGATTCGTCTCCACCAACGGCCCTTTGCGGCTGCCCGGCTTCACGGTCACCACGATCTGTTTCCCCATGACGGTTTCCCTACTTCCATCCTCGGGCCAGTATGTGTCAGTGCCAGTCACGCGAACGTGTTCCCACTCGAAGATCCAAGCGCTGCAAACGCTCTGCCACCACCGTCACCGCCCCCTCGGCATTCTGCACGGTGCCCCGGATCAGCAACGCCGAGGCCGAGTGTGCCAGATTCCGGTGCCGCGTCCACAGCCCGACCGAGCACACCACATTGACCATTCCGGTTTCGTCCTCCAGGTTGATGAACGTCACGCCGGACGCGGTGGCCGGACGCTGTCGATGAGTCACCGCACCGGCCACCAGGACGCGCGAACCGTCGGCGACCGTCAAAAGACCATCCGCGGGGATCACGCCCATCGCCGCCAACCGCGGCCGCAGGAACTGGGTCGGATACGACGTCGGGGTGATCCCGGTGGCCCACGCGTCGGTGGCCGCGAGTTCCACATCCGAAAGCCCCGGAAGCGTCGGCGTGGGGGCAGCCGCCTCGAGTGGCAGTTGATCCGAGCGGACCGTCGCGGCCGCCCCGGCCTCCCAGAGCGCTTGCCGCCGACTCATCCCGAAACAGCCGAACGCATCTGCACCGGCGAGCCCCTCGAGTTGCGCGACCGTCAGACCGGCCCGCCGGGACACATCCGCGATGTCGGCGAAATCCCCTTCTCGAGTGCGACATTCGACGATCCGGTCGGCAACGTCGGCACCGACGCCACGCACTCCACCCAGACCCAGACGGACCTCGAGGCCCGCGTTCTCCAGGGTCGCATGCGCCAACGACCTGTTGATGTCGGGTCGATGAACCCGCACACCGTGACGCCGGGCATCGGCGACCAGCGATTGCGGCGAGTAGAAACCCATCGGCTGCGCCCGTAGCAGCGCCGCGCAGAACGCGGCCGGATGGTGCAGCTTGAACCACGACGAATAGAACACCAGCGACGCAAAGCTCTGCGAATGACTCTCCGGGAAACCGAAATTCGCGAATGCCGCCATCTTCTCGAAGATGCGGTCGGCCATCTCCCCGGTGATCCCGTGCAGTTCCTGCATCCCGGCGTAGAACCGCCGGCGCAGCCGCTCCATCCGTTCCGGTGAGCGCTTGGACCCCATCGCACGCCGCAACTGGTCGGCCTCCGACGCGTCGAATCCGGCCACATCGACCGCCAACTGCATCAGCTGCTCCTGGAACAACGGCACCCCCAGGGTCCGGTCGAGTGCCTTACGCATCGACGGATGTTCGACGGTGGGTTCCTCGGCACCGTTGCGGCGCCGGATGTAGGGGTGCACCGACCCACCCTGGATGGGACCGGGACGGATCAGCGCGACCTCCACCACCAGGTCGTAGAAGGTACGCGGTCGCAGCCGCGGCAGGGTGGCCATCTGAGCACGCGACTCCACCTGGAAGACGCCGACCGAATCTGCGCGACAGAGCATCTCGTACACCTCGGGCTCGGTGAGGTCGAGTGTGGCGAGGTCGACCTCGATCCCCTTGTGCTCGGCCACCAGATCGATCGCGTAATGCAACGCCGAGAGCATCCCCAGACCGAGCAGATCGAATTTCACCAGACCGATCGCGGCGCAGTCGTCCTTGTCCCACTGCAGGACACTGCGGTCGGCCATCCGCGCCCACTCCGTGGGACACACGTCGGCGATCGGCCGGTCACAGATCACCATCCCACCCGAGTGGATACCCAGATGTCTTGGCATACCCAGGATCTCACCGGCGAGTCGGGTGACGTCGGCAGGCGCCTCGTCGGGCGCGCGACTCCAGGCGTCCTGCTGGCCGGTCGCATATCCCAGTGCCCGCGACATGTCCCGAACGGCGGACTTACCGCGATAGGTGATGACGTTGGCGACCTGCGCGCTGTAGTCGCGACCGTATCGGCGGTAGACGTACTGAATCGCCTCTTCGCGGCGGTCGGATTCGATGTCCACGTCGATATCCGGCGGACCGTCCCGCTCCGGCGCGAGAAACCGCTCGAACAGCAACTTGTTGGCCACCGGATCGACATTGGTGATCCCGAGGGCATAGCAGACCGCGGAGTTCGCCGCGCTGCCACGGCCCTGACACAGGATGTCGTTGGCCTTGCAGAAATCGACGATGTCGGCGACCACCAGGAAATAACCCGGGAAGGTGAGGGTCTCGATGATGGCGAGTTCGTGCTCGATCTGCCGGTAAGCCTGCGGATGAGCACTCGGCGGGCCGTAGCGACGCAACGCCCCGGCCATCGCCTTCTCCCGCAACCAGCTGTTCTCGGTGTGCCCGGCGGGTACATCGAACGGCGGTAGCTGCGGCGCGATCAGACCGAGCCGGAACGCGCAGTCGGTCGCCAGACCGACCGCGTTGTCGATGGCCTCCGGGTGGCCCGGCAGCAACCGGGCCATCTCGTCGCCGCTGCGCAGATGTGCTCCGCCCACCCCCGGCAGCCAGCCGTCGATGGTCTCGATATCGGTGCGGGCACGGACCGCGGCAACGGCCGTGGCCAGTCGACGTCGCCGCGGACCGGCGAAATGCGCACCGGTGGTCGCCACCGTCGCCAGCCCGAACTCGCCGGCCAACCCGGCCAGGACCGCGTTGCGTTCATCGTCGTCGGGCAACCCCTGCGCGGTGAGTTCCACGACGACGTCATCGACCCCGTACCGCTGCACCAGCCCGGCCAGCGCATCTCGCGCCGCCTGCGGACCACCCCGGTCCAACGCGCGGCGCACCGCCCCTTTCCGGCATCCGGTGAGGATCAACCAGTGTCCACCTGCCATGTCCGGCAGGGCATCGGAGTCATAGCGCAGCAACCCCTTCTCCCCCGCACGCATGTGCGCGTCGGCGATGGTCCGCGACAGCCGCCGATATCCTTCGCTGTCACGGGCGAGTACCAGCAGATGCTCACCCGGCGGATCGGGGACGCCGGTCCGCGCGGCGTCGGGTTCCAGGGAGAGTTCGGCACCGAACACCGTGGGCAGCTCGAATTCGCGTGCCGCCTCGGCGAATCGCACGATCCCGTAGAAACCGTCGTGATCGGTCAGGGCCAGTGCGGACAGGCCGAGACGTTGCGCCTCCTCCACCATCTCCTCGGGCATCGAGGCACCATCGAGGAAGCTGTAGGCGCTGTGCGCATGCAGTTCGGCGAATGGCACCGACGATCGGCCCCGTTCGACCCCGTCGGCGCGGTAGGCCCCCCGCTTGCGCGACCACGCCGGACTGTCGTTGCCGTCACCGGCGTTGTCACCGGGACCGAAGGCCTCGCCCGGACGTCGTCCGTCCGGCGCACGACCGGAGAGCACCCGCTCCATCTCCGACCATGTCGGCGGTCCTTGATCCCAACCCACCGAGGAAGTTTATCGAACATGCGTTCGATGAATCAAGCGCGAGCTCACACCCCGAAGGCAGGCGGATAGTCGATCATCCCCGCGGGCGTCGAACGGGTCGGGTCGAGAGCCAGAAACATCAGCGCCTCGTCGGGGACCTCGAACGGCGCGGCGACGCCGACCTCCGACGCGCGCCGGAATCCGAATCGCGGATAGAACCCCGGATGCCCGAGGACCACGACGAGGTTCTCCTCGGCGCCGGCCTCGACCCGCCCACGTGCGGCGTCGAGCGCAGCTCGCGTGACCAGTGTCCCGAGTCCGGAGTTCTGCATCGACGGCCACACCGCGCACGGCGCCAGCGCCAGCGCCGCCCGGTCGCCCACCCGGCAGCGCGTCAACAGCGCGTACGCCGCGACGCAGTCTGCGTCGTCGACGGCCACGAACGACAGCTGCGGAATCCAGGCGGCGCGGTCGCGCCTCAGCGCGCTGACCAGATCCGCTTCCGCCCGACGGCCGAACGCCGCGGCCACCAGGTCGTCGATGCCGCGACGATCGGCGTCGACCTCGGGCCGACATGCGTGTTCACCGATGTTGCCATTCGTCAATGTAAGTGTCACCCTGTCTATCAACAGCGTTCTTACCGTGAAGTAAGAACTCATCGCCTGGTCCAGTATCCCCTCGAGATCGGATCCATACCCATGACGACCTACTTCATCACCGGCGGTTCCGGCTTCATCGGCCGTCGGGTCATCGAACGCCTCCTGGCCGTCGAGTCCGACACACGGATCATCGCGCTGGTACGGGGCGCCACGCTGTCGCGGTTCAGCGAATTCCTGGCCTCCGCCGACAGCACGGGACGCGTCCTGCCGGTGGTCGGCGATCTCACTGCTGCCGGACTCGGCCTCGACGCCGACGAACTGCCCGACATCGATCACGTCATCCATCTCGCGGCCATCTACGACATGACCGCGGACGCCGATGTGCAGCACACCGCCAACGTCGAGGGCACCGCACGCGTGGCCGACTTCGCGATGGCCGCCGACGCGCTTCTGCACCATGTCTCGTCTATCGCGGTGGCCGGCGATCATCGCGGCACCTACACCGAGGACGACTTCGACACCGGTCAGGGGTTCCCCACGCCGTATCACCGCACCAAGTTCGAGGCCGAGCGTCTGGTTCGCAACCGAGAAGGGTTGCGCTGGCGCATCTATCGTCCGTCGGTAGTGGTCGGCGACTCCCGTACCGGTGAGATGGACAAGGTCGACGGACCCTACTACTTCTTCGGCCACCTGCAACTGCTCGGCGCGCTGCCCTCGTCGCTGCCACTGCCGATGCCCGATCTGGGAAACACCAACATCGTCCCGGTCGACTATGTGGTCGCCTCGCTCGTCGCGCTGTGCGCGCTCGATCCGGAACACAGCGGCCTCGTCCATCACCTCGCCGACCCACGGCGACGGACGATCACCGACATGTACAACGCGATCGCACCGGGATTCGACGGACCGCGCGGGCACACCGTGGTGCCGAACGCCATCGTCGAACCGATGCTGCGGTTGGCGGGAACCGGTCCGCTGCGGGTCGGCCGCGATCTACTGGCCACCCAGCAGGGTGTCCCGCCGGCGCTGCTGGACACCGTCGCACTGACCGCGGACTTCCGTGCGGACGCCACTGCCACCGTTCTGCACGGTCTCGGCATCACGCTGCCCGACCTCGAGGAGTACGGGCCACGGCTGTGGTCCTACTGGGCCGAACACCTCGACCCCGCACGACATCGGCGGCAGGATCCACGCGGGCCACTGGTCGGCAAGAACATCCTGATCACCGGCGGCTCGGCGGGAATCGGCAAGGCTGCGGCCAGGATGTGTCTGGCCCGCGGCGCGAACGTGATGATCGTGGCACGAGATCCGGCGGGACTCGATGCGGCCGTGTCCGAACTCTCCGCGACCCCTAGCAAGGACGGGGTGCCTCCCGGCCGCGTGAGCGCCTATCAATGCGACGTCACCGACACCGAATCCGTCACCGGCATGGTCAAAAGAGTTCTCGCCGAACATGATCACGTGGACGTGCTGGTGAACAACGCGGGTCGCTCCATCCGCCGGGCCACCATCAACGCCACCGATCGGATGCACGACTACCAGCGGGTCATGGCGGTCAACTACTTCGGTGCGGTCAACCTGATCCTCGCGCTGCTACCACATATGGTGGCCCGGCAATCCGGCCATATCGTGAACGTGACCTCCATCGCGGTGCAGTCCAGAACGGCTCGGTTCGGTGCGTATGCGGCGTCGAAAGCGGCGCTGGAGGCCTTCAGTGACGTCGTCGGGGTCGAGACCCTGTCCGATCACGTGACATTCACCAATGTCCGGCTACCACTGGTCCGCACCCGCATGATCGCTCCGACCGAGGCCTATGAGGACCAGGCCGGCGTCTGGGGCGTGGACAAAGCGGCGTCGCGGGTGCTGCATGGCATCGTCGACCGCCCGCGCCGGATCAACTCCGCGATGGGGTCACTGGCCGAGTTCGGGCATCGGATCGCTCCGGGTCTGACCGCGCGGCTCCTGCACCAGGAATACCTGCTGTTCGGCGAATCGGCCGCCGCACTCGGACAGGCCACCGGCTACGATCGTCGTCCATGACAGATGAGTCGATGGCCGACGACACGCCCTTCCTGTCGGTCGACCTCGCTCGCCTGGACCGCAACCTCACCGCGGTCGCCGATCGCGCACGCGAGCTCGGCATCGACCTTCGGCCCCATGCCAAGACCCACAAGTGTGCACAGCTCGCCCGACGCCAAATCGATTCCGGCGCAGTGGGCCTGACGGTGGCGACGATCGGCGAGGCGGAAGCCTTCGCCGACGCTCTGGCGCCGACGGTCTCCGACCTGTTCATCGCCTACCCCTTGTGGGTCACCGAGCACAAGGGTGCACGGCTGCGTTCACTCGCCCGCCGAACCCGGCTGCGCCTGGCGATCGACTCGGTGGCCGGTGCACGACAACTCGCTGCCGTGTTGACGGATGTCCCGGTGGAGGTGGTCGTGGAGGTCGACTCCGGTCAGCACCGGACCGGAGTTGTCGCCGACAAAGCCGGAGCCCTTGCCCGCGCTGCCGACGACCTCGGGCTGCACGTCGTCGGCGTGTTCACCTTCCCCGGCCACGGCTACGGCCCCGGCCCGGCCCGTCGACGCGCCGCCGACGACGAGTTCGAGGCCCTGACGCAGGCAGCCCGATCACTGCGCGACAACGGGATCGACCCGGTGGTGCGCAGCGGCGGCTCCACCCCGACGATCGGCTTCGCGAGCGCCGAGGTGCTCACCGAGATCCGTCCCGGGGTCTACCCGTTCAACGATGCACAGCAGCTCGAGCTCGGGTCGTGCACCGCCGACGATGTCGCGCTGACGGCGATCGCCACCGTGGTACACCGCAGCGGTACCCGGATCGTCATCGATGCGGGCAGCAAGATCGTGGGCGCGGACCGACCCGCCTGGACGTCGGGGTTCGGTCGCCTCCTCGAAGCCCCGACGGCTGTCGTCACCTCGCTGTCGGAACACCACGCAGTCATCGACTTTCCGATCGACCACCCGGCAGTGTTGATTCCCGATCCCGGCACGACGGTGCGCATGGTGCCCAATCATGTGTGTACCGCAGTCAATCTGGTCGATGAACTCGTCGTGCCGATGGCCGATGGGCCTGCGGACCGATGGCCGGTGATCGCCCGCGGCGCCAACAGCTGACCACATCACTCATACACTCCCTCCACCACCCAGCTCCGCGCCCGATAGCGCAGGAGCAGGGCACGCGAATCATCGAGCAGCACCTGAGCTCGGGCGGTCATCCCGGTGGGGTCATCGTCGTCGAGCCCGCTCGGCCACGGTCCGGCCCACCACCGCAGTTCCCAGCTGCGTCGTCGCCGACCGTCCGACGCCATCTGAATCGTGGTGGGCTCGGCGGAGAAACCGCCCCGACCGGTGACCTCCACCGGGGTGCCCAGCATGTCCAACACCTGGATCGGTGTCGCCATCAGCACCGCCGGGGTCGGTTGGGGTAGTCCACCCGGCCATGGTGCCGCCGGATCCCGTGACGGTAGCCGCTCCTCGCCGAGCGCCACCAGGGTGATCTGGTCCGCGGGGCCGCGGCCTCCGCTCGTGACGGGAAGCTGCACGGCATCGCCGCCGAGCAGACCCTGAACCCGCACAAGAGCGCGCCGGGCCCGTTCACCGATCTCCGGGTCCTCGGGTAAACCGTTGCCGCTCAACGAGTATTGCAACGTACCCGCACCGACCACCTCGATGGGCTCGAGACGCAGCAGTGCCACCGGGGAATCCGGTCGGTCGTCGGCCCCGGGACGCCCGCCGGTCAGCCACCCCTCGAGTTGCCATCGGATTCGGTCGGCGGTGGCCTCCGGTGTCAGCGGTTGCGCACACCGCCAGGTCCGGGCATGGCGCTGCCCTCGTTCGGTGACCGCTTCCACGGTGAGCCGCGTACACGCCGCCGACGCCGCCGCCAGACGTCCGGTCAGTTCGTCGGCCAGTCGGCGCCCGAGAAAAGCAGCCGAGTCCACCCGGTCGATCGGCGGATCACACCGGTGCTCGATGATCAGGTCGGCCGGGGCAACCTGTCCCGAAGGCGGCCTGCCGGGTGCGGCGTTGGCCAACCGATGAGCCACCACCGCGTCGGCGGCGAACCGGGTGGCGACGTCGCGGACCGACATCATCGCGAAGGCCCCGATGGTGGAGATCCCCAGTCTGCGCAGCAGTTCCACCAGCTCGACACGAGCCGGATCGCTCAGGCTCGGCTCCACCGCGAGGTCGCCGACAGGTCGATCGGCCAGATACGCAGCGTCACCGCCCGGCGGCACATGATGCCCACCACGGGCAGCCAGCACGGCGGTGAACAACTCGTCGGCGATCCCGCCCTGGACCTCCACCCCGCCCGCCGCCACCGCATCGATCAGCTTCTCGACCAGCACGTGCTCGTCCCCGAAATACCGGGCGGCCCTCCCCGCGGGCACCACCAGCAGCCCCGGCCGCAACACCTCGACGACGGGCACCAGATCTGCCACCACCGCGACCACCGGCTCGAACACCCGACCATCCCGGTGGTCGTCGCCGGCCATCACCGTCATCTCCGGACAGGCCGACTGCGCCTGCCGCTTACGCATGCCACGCCGCACCCCGGCCATCCGCGCCGGCGCCGAACAGGCCACCACCCGATTGGCGTGGAGGACGGCGACCGGGTGATGTGGCGGCAGATCCGCGGCGATCGCCGCCGCGGTCGCAGGCCAGTCCGGGCACCACAAGGCGAGGATGCGCTTCTCCGACGCTCCCGATGCCTGCGACGCTCCCGGTGGTTCCGGTGAGCCGAGCTCCGGTGCCGTGGTCAGCTCGGACATCAGTTCGCCACCGCCAAGCGGGGGCCGGTCGATGACGCAGCCAGTTCCACCTGCCGGCCCGCACCGTATCCGCTTGTCCGCATCTCGATCTCGCCGACCACACGACGCGCACCGCGAGCGGCGACCGTCAGCCGAAGGGTCATCCCACCGATCCGGCCGACCCCCGGCCGCGCCGTCGCCAGGTCTGCGGAATCGGCACCCGGTAGATGCCGGTAGGTGACGACCTCGGTCACCAGACGCAGGTGCGCACCCGGCCAGGAACCACCGGTGATCAGCAGCACCGACTTCTGTTTACGCAGCCGTCCCATCATCACCCGGGTCCGCGCGGGCGGCACCGCGGCGCCGGCCAGATCCAGCACGACCAGATCCATCCCGTCGAGTAGCACGCCGGCCACCTCGACCGGGTCGACACCCGGCTCTGGCACCGTGGCGATACGGGCCAGATCGCCGCCGAGTCCGGTCACCGCCCCCAGGTTGAGGTGCGGCATACCCACCAGTCCCACCTGACATCCCGCGCCGCTCACCGATGCGATCACCGCCAGTAACACCGACCGCGCGCCATCGACCGTGAGCACACCACCGCGGCCCAGGCCACCGCGCGGCAACAGATCGGCGATCGCGGCCGGGACCGGCAGGACCTCGTCGGACGGATCGGACACCCGCATCGCCGGCCGGTCCGGCTGCCCCGACATCGCCGCGATCCGACGCCGGAGACGGTCCAGTTCACCGTCTGTCGAACGGCGGACACGGGGGTTCTCCGAACCGTTCTCGGAAACCTCCAACGACACACTCATACAGCCTCCTACCAGCGACTTTCCGCAATAGCGCGCCGGGAAGATGCACGTGCGTTCGAACATGTTTTCGAGTGGTTTCGATACTAGGGCGCACCACCGACAACCGCAACGCGCGAGGTCAGCGGCATGCGCCCGATCGTTGTTCCACCCAGAACCCAGTCGCCCCCGCAACACACGGAGGAGCGCCGACATCGAGCACGCGAAGCACGGCGGCGACGCGTACGGCCGGGACGCGGCACGGCGGAACTCAGAAGAGGGTGAGCGCCTCTGGCGTCGGACCGGGGGCAGGGGCACCGGCCGACGCCGCGGCCCGCAGGCCGGCCGCACCCGACAACCCGTGACGTTCGACGAGGGGGCGCATCCGAGCGGCCAACCACGCCGAGTACTCCGGGGTCACATAGGCACCCCGGCCGTAGAGGCCGCGGTACCGACGCACCAGCGCCGGATGCTCGGCGGCCAGCCACTCCAGAAACCACGGCTTCGTAGCGCCGCGCAGATGCATCGGGAAGGCGGTGACACCGGCGGCACCGGCATCGGCGAGGGCCGCGATCAGGCTCTCGAGATGAGACACCGAGTCGGTCAGATACGGGATCACCGGCGCGACCATCACATGCGGCGCGAATCCCGCATCGGCCACCGCCCGGATCAGCTCCAGCCTTGCCTTGGGCGAGGGTGTGCCCGGTTCGATCGCCTTCTGCAGTTCGGCATCATAGAAGGCCAGCGAGATCCCGATGCTCACCGGCACCTTCTGCGCCGCCTGCCGCAACAACGGCAGATCGCGACGCAACAACGTGCCCTTGGTCAGGATCGAGAAGGGTGTCGCGGACTCCGCAAGCGCCGAGATCACCCCCGGCATCAGCCGATAACGCCCCTCGGCGCGCTGATAGGGGTCGGTGTTGGTCCCCAGCGCAACGGTCTCCCGGGTCCACGATCGCCGCCGCAGTTCCTTGCGCAGCACCGCGGCGACGTTGAGCTTCACCACCACCTGGCTGTCGAAGTCACGGCCGGCGTCGAGATCCAGGTACTCATGGGTCGGCCGGGCAAAACAGTATCGACAAGCGTGCGTGCAGCCGCGAAAGGTGTTGACAGTGAAACGGAACGGCAGATTCGCGGCGTCGGGAACCTGATTGAGCGCACTCTTGGCGAGCACCTCGTGGAACGTGACTCCCTCAAACTCAGGGGTCTGCACCGACCGCACCAGACCCGCCTTTCCCAAGCCGGGCAGAGCACCGTCGTCGACCACGACCCCCTGATCGGACCACCGCATACCCGAAGTCGAACATATGTGCGATGACGCTGTCAAGCGTCGCACCCTGTCTCGACGGCACGACTATCATGCAGCCTATGCCGACCACCCCGGACCACCATCGCACGCCCGGTCCCCAGTATCTGGTCGCCGGACGGTATCGATTGCGGTCACGCATCGGCGGCGGCGGCATGGGCGCGGTCTGGCTGGCCCGCGATCAGCTGTTCGACCGGGACGTCGCGGTCAAGCAAGTGGTCTCCACCGAGGGCCTCAGCGAAGAAACCGCCGAGAACATCCGCCAACGCGCCATGCGCGAGGGTCGGATAGCCGCCAAACTCGTCCATCGCAACGCCATCGCGATGCACGACGTCGCCCTCGACAGCGGTGAGCCCTGGCTGGTGATGGAGTATCTCCCATCCCGCAGCGTCGCGCAGATCCTGCACACCACAAAGACTCTCGATGTACGACAAGCGGCGCAGATCGGCGCCCAGGTGGCCGACGCCATGGCCACCGCACACACCGCCGGCATCATCCACCGTGACATCAAACCGGGCAATCTGCTCGTGACCACCACCGGCCGCACCGCCGGTCTGGTCAAGATCACCGACTTCGGGATCTCCCGCCTCAAGGACGAGGTCAGTCTGCACGGCTCCGGCGTGATCACCGGGACGCCAGCATACTTCGCACCCGAGGTTGCCCGTGGCGCCGAACCCACCGAGGCGTCGGATGTGTATTCACTCGGCGCAACGGTCTACACCCTGGTCGAGGGACAACCGCCGTTCGGCGTAGACGACGATTCACTTGCCCTGCTGCACAAGGTCGCTCGCGCCCGCATCAACCCGATGACGCGGGCCGGCGCAGTCGAGCCGGTACTGCTACGGCTGCTGGAACCGAGCCCGTCGCGGCGACCGACCATGGCCCAGGCACGCGACCTGCTCGCCGAAGTCGCTGCGGGTGAACGTGGTTCGGTCCGCCACGTGCTGACCAGCCCGATCACCACACCGGATGGCGGACTGCCCACATGGGCCCAGCGATCGCCGCGTCCACCACGAACGCATCCCACCGGCACCCACCTCCCGGTCGGGGGACCGCTGCCGGCCCGACCGCCCGCTGCCTCCCCGCACGCCGACGACCGGGTGTCGGCGGTGTCGACGGCAACAGAATCCGGGACCCATCAGCCCTCGGACCGGACCGGGCTGGGGCGCTCAGGCCCGTCGGGATTGTCGCCGACGATGCTCGCCGTCGGCATCGGTGCGGTCCTCGCGCTGATCGTCGTGGTGGTGCTGATCCTCGTCGTAGCCGGGTGAACGGCCCGGAGTGCTGGGGCTAGCCGATGTGGCGGGTGGCCGCCCATCGGGTCAACGCGTTTCGGTTGGACTGTTGGGTCTTGCGCAACACATTGGAGGCATGCGTCTCGACCGTCTTGATCGAGATGAACAGCTCGTCGGCGATCTCCCGGTAGGTGTAACCGCGCGCCAGCAGCCGTAGCACCTCGAGTTCCCGCTTGGTCAGCGAGTCGAGTTCCGGATCGAGAGGCGGCTCGGGCGCAGCGGACTTGCCGGTGAACGAGTCGAGCACGAATCCGGCCAGGCGCGGACTGAACACCGCATCCCCATCGGAGACCCTCCGCACGGCGTCGGCGAGCGCCGCCCCGTCGATGGTCTTGGTGACATAGCCACGCGCACCGGCCCGGATCGTCGCGATGACATCCTCGGCGGCGTCGGACACGCTGAGCGCCAGGAACACCGGCGGCGGGCCATCGGTGATCGCGTCGGTGACCCCACGCAACACGGCCACCCCTCCGCCCGACGGCATGTGCACGTCGAGCAGAACGACGTCGGGCGCTACGGCGAGGATGCCCGCCACCGCCTCGGCCACCGTGCCCGCCTCGCCCGCGATCGCCAGACCCGGCTCCGAGGACAGCTCGGCTCGCACGCCGGAACGAAACACCGCATGGTCGTCGACCAGAAAGATCCGACACACCGCCGCGTCCGTGGATTCCGTCGTCACGATGCCTCCCTGGTCTGTCCTGCGTCGAGATGTGAGGGCCGGCCCGCGCCACTTGTATTGTCTGCGGTTCCGGCCGAACCCGTCTGTCCGGCACCCTTATCCACCGAACCGCCGTCGGGATCGGCGTGTCCCCCACCGGATTCGCGGGGCATCACGAGCCGGACGTTGGTGCCACGTCCGGGCGCCGAATCGATGGTGGCCTCCCCGTCTGCGCGATGCATCCGGGCGGTGATCGAACGGGTGATGCCGTGCCGATCGCCATCGACGAGTTCGGGGTCGAAACCGATGCCCCGATCGCGCACGAACACCTCGACCTGGTCGTCGGTCACCTCCCCGTAGACATCCACCTTGCGCTCCCCGGAATGCTTGGCGGCGTTGATCAAGGCCTCGCGTGTCGCCGCCACCAACGCCGCCCAGCGGCGTCGCTGCGCAGCGGGTTCATCCTCCGGGCGCAGGTCGCCGACCGTGATCACGTCGACCTCGATGCCGTAGTGGTCCTCGACCTCCGCGCCGACCTCCTGCAAACTCGCCGACAGCGAACCCGCGCGTTGGGCGGGATCACCGAACAACCAGCCGCGCAGTTCACGTTCCTGACTTCGCGCGAGCCGGGCGACCTCCTCCGGTCTGCCCGCCTGCTTCTGGATCAACGCGAGCGTCTGCAACACGGAGTCGTGCAGATGCGAGGCGATCTCCTCGCGTTCGGCGTTACGGATGCGTGCGGCCCGTTCCTCGTTGAGCGCGCGCCACATCCGCATCCACAGTGGCACGGTCAGCAGTACCACCCCGATCAGGGTGGCGACCACCGCGAGCAACGTCGTCGACAACCCCCCGAACGACCGGTCGCCGGCCAGCACGATCACCACCAGACCGCCGATCACCAACAATGCGCCGCCGATGAAGCGCGTCCAGGTGAGCAACGGGGTGCGGGGTGTGCTGTGCGAGGTGTCGAACTCCCGCCACACGAGGCTCGCACCGATCACCACGAAGACGAACGGGACCAGATAGGCCGCCGGCGTGCCGGAGGTGGCGAAGCCGACCACCGACATCGCGACCAGCCCGACCAGCGCGAGGCCATAGGCCTGCCGACGCTCGCCAGGTCCGGGCGGTGCGGTGTCGCGACCGGGCGGACAGAAGAACCACAGCAGCCCGTAGGCGAGCACACCGGCTCCGGCGAGCGCGGCGAGCACCATGAACACCACCC
The DNA here is from genome assembly GCF_044543825.1 of Gordonia sp. NPDC062954. NCBI lineage: Bacteria > Bacillati > Actinomycetota > Actinomycetes > Mycobacteriales > Gordoniaceae > Gordonia > Gordonia sp. NPDC062954. The sequence continues at coordinate 33,473 of NZ_JBITWL010000014.1, forward strand.
GCACGCGGAAGGCGTCCACACCGAGGTGATCGGCGATGCCTCCCGCGACCCCGGCGATGACCCGACCGCCGTCGCGACGCATCAGTCGCGGCGTCGGCAACTGGGCCGACGTCGACGGGCTCGAGGCCGCGGGCACGGGGGAACCACTCACACCTCGATAGTGGCACGACCGACCCGCCCCGCACATCAGGGACTTTCTCAGGGTCCTCCCCCGATGTGGTGGCACGTCCGAGTCGCCACGATGGAGACCATGGACACCAAGCAGTTCGAGGGGTTGTGGGCGACCCGGCCGATTCGACCGAGCACCAACCGCACCGTCGCCGGTGTGTGTGCCGGCATCGGCGCGCGGTACCGCGTCGACCCGACGCTGGTCAAGATCGCATTCGTGGTGGCGACGCTGTTCGGCGGTAGCGGCCTCGTGCTGTACATCGCCGCGTGGGTGGCCACGCCGAGTGAGAACAAGCAGCACGACGAGCTCGGCTCGATTCGGCACGGCGAGTTCATCCACGGCCCCACGCAACAGCATTCGCGCCATCGGCGTCACCGCAATCCACAGCTGATCCTGCTGATCGTGCTCGCGATCATCGTGCTCACCTCATTCGGCCCCAACACCACGTGGAGTTCTGGTGGCCTCCTCGGCGCAGCACTGATGCTGCTGGGCTGGTGGCTGCTCTACCAGCGCACACCGGAACCGCCGGCGGGCACCAGCGTCGACACTCATCACCCGGGCACGCCCGACGTGGTCGCGGCCCGCACCGATGGCCCACTGCAGCCGTGGATTCCACGGGCGATGATGACCGGTCCGAGCGGTGCCGCTCCCGCCACCCCGACGAACTCCCCTGGTTCTGCCGCACCACCCGCAGGTCCGTCGACCTCTCCTCCCGGGCAATCGGCGTTCGGGGCCGGGGCGTTCGGGGCTGGAACACCTGACGTCGCCTCCCAACGCGCTTCCGGCACAGGGCCTGCCGCCCAGACCGACACCGGACCGACAGAGGTTTTCGCGACCGACGAGTTGCGCCGTACCCCACCGGCCTGGGATCCGCTGGGCACCGCCCGGTTCGCCTGGGATCTGCCCGAACCCGCCACCGAACAGGCGATCGACCATCGCTCGCAACGCCGTTCGCCGCTGACCCTCGTGGTGATCGGCCTCGCGGTGATCGTCGCCGCGGCCGGTGCCGCACTGCATCAGGTCGGCGTCGACTGGTTCACCCCGGCACGCATCGTCTCGATGGCCCTCGCGGTGGTGGGCGGCGGCCTGATCTATGCGGGTCTCCGCCGTCGCAACGCCGGCGGGCACAGTGCCGGGTTGGTGCCGATCGCCCTGATCCTGGGCGTCGCCGCCATCGCGACCACCAGTATCGGACATCTGAACCTGCCGTCGGGAGGCGTCGGTGAGCGGACGTGGACACCGATCGCGGAATCCGACATCGACGACGCGTATTCCCTCACGATGGGCAAGATGGTGCTCGACCTGCGCGGTGTGGACATCACCGCCGATCGCACCGTGGAACTGCGAAACGGCGTCGGCGAGATCGAGGTACTGGTGGGCGAGAACACCAACATAAGCGCCAACTGCGATGCGAACGTCGGCGACTATGTCTGCCCAGACGGACTCGACGGCGGCCGCGACGGTACCGACGGACCCGTGCTCACCATCGATGCGCACACCAACGTGGGACATGTGGAGGTGACCCGATGAACGACGACGACACCGATCTCCGCACCACCGGGAGCAGCAATACCCGGCACCGCGCGCCAGGTCTGGTCCTCCTCGGAATCGCCGCCCTGTCGGTCGCGGCGTGGGGACTGGCCGGTGGACCGGACCTACCGTCGGCCGGCGACCTCGGATGGATCGCGGTCGCCACCGGCCTGGTGATCGGCCTGCTGCTCATCGTCACCGGCGCACGGTCGTCACGACGACGATGACCCATCGATCGCCATCGACCGAAGTCACTCCCACTCGATGGTGCCCGGCGGCTTGCTCGTGACGTCGAGAACCACCCGGTTCACGTCGGGCACCTCGTTGGTGATGCGCGTCGAGATGAGTTCGAGCACCTCGTAGGGCACCCGGGTCCAGTCCGCGGTCATCGCGTCCTCACTGGACACCGGGCGCAGCACGATCGGATGGCCATACGTGCGGCCGTCGCCCTGCACCCCCACACTGCGCACATCGGCCAGCAACACCACCGGGCACTGCCAGATCTGACCGTCGAGGCCGGCGGCGGTGAGTTCCTCACGGGCGATGAGGTCGGCCTTGCGCAACATCGCCAGACGATCGGCGGTGACCTCGCCGACGATCCGAATGGCCAGACCCGGCCCCGGGAAGGGCTGGCGCCCCACGATCTCCTCGGGCAGACCTAGTTCCCGCCCAACCGCCCGGACCTCATCCTTGAACAGCAGCCGCAAGGGCTCGACCAGCGAGAACTCCAGATCCTCGGGGAGACCACCCACGTTGTGGTGACTCTTGATGTTGGCCGTACCGCTGCCGCCACCGGACTCGACGACATCGGGGTACAAGGTCCCCTGGACCAGGTACTCGACCTTGGCACCATCGGACGCGTGATCACCGAGCACGTCGGTGACCGCGCCTTCGAAGGATCTGATGAACTCGCGACCGATGATCTTGCGTTTGGTCTCCGGGTCGCTGACACCGGCGAGTTCGGACAAGAAGGTGTCGGCGGCGTCCACGGTGACGAGCTTCGCGCCGGTCGCGCCGACGAAATCGTGCTGTACCTGCTCCCGCTCGCCTGCCCGCAACAACCCGTGGTCAACGAACACGCAGGTCAACCGATCGCCGATGGCCCGCTGCACCAAGGCAGCCGCCACCGCGGAGTCGACGCCGCCCGACAGTCCGCAAATGGCCAATCCGTCGCCGATCTGATCGGCCACCGCGTCGATGAGCGCATCGGCGATGTTGGCCGCGGTCCAGGTCGCCTCGAGGCCGGCGATCTCGTAGAGAAAGCGCGTCAGCACCTGCTGACCGTGGGGCGTGTGCAGTACCTCCGGGTGATACTGGACACCCGCCATTTGACGGTCGACGCACTCGAACGCGGCCACCGGCGCGCCCGGGGTCGATCCGGTGACGATGAAACCCTCCGGGGGCTGCTGCACCGCATCGTTGTGGCTCATCCACACCGGCTGCGTCTCAGTCAGTCCCTCGTGCAGCACTCCGTCACCGGTCACCGTCAGCGTGGTCCGACCGAACTCACGCCCGCCGGTGTTGGCCACCTCCCCACCGAGCTGGCGGGCCATGGCCTGAAACCCGTAGCAGATGCCGAACACCGGGACCCCCAGGTCGAAGACACCCGGGTCGAGGGCGGGCGCATCTTCGGCGTACACCGACGCCGGCCCACCCGACAGGATCAGTGCCAGCGGTTTGCGGGCCTCGAACTCCGCGAGCGGCGCGTCGTGCGAGATGACCTCCGAATAGATCCGCGCCTCACGCACCCGCCGGGCGATCAGCTGCGCGTACTGCGCACCGAAGTCGATGACGAGCACCGGGCGAGGACCGTCGGGAAGGGGTGCGGAAGAAGAATCTGTCACCCCAGGGAGTTTAGTGATCAACGTCGCCAGACATAATGCAGGCATGTCTTCGACCACCGGCGCGCCATCATCCTCACGCCGTTTTTCACTGTCGGTGGCCGATCTGACGCAGGCCGCCGTGTTCGCCGCGCTGATCGCGGCCCTCGGACTACCTGGCACCATCACCATCGGGGCCTCGGGTGTGCCCATCACCCTGCAGACCCTCGGTGTGATGCTGGCGGGTTCCATCCTCGGCCCCCGCAAGGGCACGCTCGCGGTGATCATCTTCGCCGTACTGGCTATCGCCGGGCTACCCATCCTGGCCGGTGGACGCAGCGGGCTGGTCGCACTGTCCTCGCCGACGGCCGGCTTCTTCGTGGGCTTTCTGCCCGCCGTACTGGTGATCGGGCTGGCTACCGCGGCCATGATGCCGCGTTATCGCATCGTGTGGGGCGTCGGCATCAACATCGTCGGCGGCATGGTGGTGATCTACGCGTGCGGCGTCATCGGGTTGCTGCTGCGCACCGATCTGTCGCTGTGGGCGGCCATCTCCACCAACGGCATCTACATTCCCGGCGACATCGCCAAGGCTGTGATCGCGGCGCTGGTGGCCGCTCAGGTGCACCGCGCCTACCCGGGACTGATCGCCCCGATCCGGCTGCGCCGCGGCCACTGACCCGACGTCGGTGAGCGAATCAGATCGATGATCGAATTCCGTGGTGTCGGCCACGCCTACGAGGGCCGGGTCGTGCTCGACGACATCGATCTCACCCTGAGCGAGCGGCGGATCGGGATCATCGGCGCCAACGGCAGCGGCAAGTCGACCCTGGCGCGAATGATCAACGCGCTGGTGGTCCCCGACCGCGGTTCGGTGACGGTCAACGGGATCGACGCTGCCCGGGACAAACGTCGGGTCCGCAAAGAGGTCGGGTTCATCTTCAGCGATCCCGATCGACAGATCATCATGCCGACCGTCATCGAGGACATCGAGCTCTCCCTCACCCGTACCGTCCGCGACCGCGCTGAGCGGTCGTCGCGCGCCGCGGCGGTGCTCGCGCAGTTCGGGCTGGCCGATCACGCCGACCACCCCGCACACCGGCTCTCGGGTGGCCAAAAACAGCTACTCGCGCTGGCCTCGGTGCTCGCGACCGGGCCATCGGTGCTGGTCGCCGACGAACCGACCACGCTGCTGGATCTCCGCAACAGCGCGATGCTGCGCACGGTGTTCACGACGCTGGACGAACAACTGGTGGTGCTCACACACGATCTGGACATGGTCGCCGACTACGACCGGGTCATCGTGCTCGACGAGGGCCGCGTCGTCGCCGACGACGAGCCCGCCGCGGCGGTCACCGCTTACCGTCGGCTGATGACATGACGACCCTCGGTGTCTATCGGCCGGGTCATTCACCACTGCATCGGCTTCCTGCAGGGCTCAAACTGCTCGGGCTGGGTGCGGCGATCCTCGCCGTCAGCATCACCGTACGGACGCCGGCCGCGGTCGGGTTCCTCGCGCTCGGGGTGGTCGGCGTGTTCGCTCTCGGCGGCATCCGGCCGCGTGAGGCGTGGCGCCAGATGCGCCCGGTCGTCTGGGTGGTGGTGTTCGTCTTCGTCTTCCAGGTGATCTTCACCGATTGGCAACGTGCCCTGGTCGTCTGCGCCGTTCTCGCGGCATCGGTGGCGATGGCCGCCGCGGTCACCCTCACCACCAGGACCTCGGCGATTCTCGACGCCGTCGTCACCGCGCTTCGGCCGCTGGCCGGGCGAGGAGTGCGGGTCGATCACATCGCGCTGGCGCTGGCTCTGGCCATCAGGTCCATCCCGCTCATGGTCGAGGTGGTGGCGCAGGTCGACGAGGCCCGCAAGGCGCGCGGGTTGCGTCCCGGCGCACGGATTCTCGTCGCGCCGGTGGTCATCGCGGCGCTACGTACCGCCGACGGGTTCGCCGACACGCTGATCGCCCGCGGCCTCGACTGACCCGCCGACCGTACCCGCGCCGAGCCGCTCGCCTCCCGCGCTACCGCACCCGGAGCCAACCGCGCACCTGCCAGGTATCCGCGCACGTCGCGACATGCGCGCAAACGTGACGGGTGCGCGGGGTCGCCGGGGTCGCAGAGTGCTGCTCACACGTGGACGCTCAGGCCCACCTTCTGGAATTCCTTGAGATCGCTGTAGCCGGCTTTGGCCATCGAACGACGCAGGGCGCCGACGAGATTGAGTTCGCCGTACGGGTCCTGCGACGGCCCGTTCAGCACACATTCCAGGCTGGGCCGGTCCTCGTCGGTCGCGACCTGCAACAGAGCACCGCGTGGGGTGTCGGGGTGGGCGGCGGCCGACGGCCAGTACCACCCGCGCCCGGGCGCCTCGGCGGCGGCGGCCAGCGGTGTACCGAGAACTGCCGCGTCGGCACCACAGGCGATGGCCTTGGCGAGGTCACCGGAGGTGTGGATGTCACCGTCGGCGATCACGTGCACATACCGGCCGCCGGTCTCGTCGAGGTACTCGCGCCGGGCCGCGGCCGCGTCGGCGATCGCCGTCGCCGTCGGCACCCCGATGCCGAGTACCTCGCCGGTCGTGGTGGCACCCTCGGCAGAGCCGTACCCGACGATGACGCCGGCCGCACCCGTGCGCATCAGATGCAGGGCGGTCCGGTGATCGTGTACGCCACCGGCGATAACCGGGATGTCGAGTTCGGCGATGAAGGTCTTCAGGTTCAACGGCTCGCGAACCGGGCCGTCGTTCGGATCCGCCTGGGCCACATGCTCGGCAGAGATGATGGTGCCATGCACGACGAGGATCTCCACACCCGCCTGCAACAGCGCCGGCGTCAGTTCGGGCGCATGCTGGGGACTCACGCGGACGGCTGTGGTGACACCCGCGTCGCGCACCGTGGCGACCGCCGCACCGAGTAGGTCGGGGTCGAGCGGTGCGGCATGCAGTTGCTGCAGCAGCCGGATCGCGGCCAACGGATCGGCGTTGTCGGTGGCCACCGCGGCCAATTCCTCGAGTTTGGCGTCCACGTCGCGGTGTCGGGCCCACAGCCCTTCACCGTTGATCACCCCGAGAGCGCCGAGGCGGCCCAGTTCGACCGCCGCCGACGGCGACACCAAGGCGTCGGTGGGATGACTCAGGATCGGTGACTCGAAGCGGTAGGCATCGATCTGCCAGGCGGTCGACACATCCTTGGACGACCGGGTCCGTCGCGACGGGACGATACTGATGTCATCGAGTTCGAACGTCCGTCGGGCCGTCCGCCCCATGCCGATGTCGACGAGGTCACGCACCGTTGCGCCTTTCTGCTACACGTTTGAGGTCGCGGTTGTGCCCCGGATCACACCGGGGCAAACGCGCGTCAGCGGGAATAGTAGTTGGGCGCTTCGGTGGTCAGTGTGATGTCGTGCGGGTGCGATTCCTTCAAACCGGCCGCGGTGATCTGGACGAAGCGGGCGTCGTGCAGATCGGTGATGCTCGACGACCCGGTGTAGCCCATCGCCGCGCGCAGGCCGCCGACGAGCTGATGGATCACCTGGCCGAGGGGCCCGCGGAAGGGGACCCGGCCCTCGATGCCTTCGGGCACCAGCTTCTCCTCGGCGAGCACGTCGTCCTGGAAGTACCGGTCCTTGGAGTACGACTTGCCCTGACCGCGCCCCTGCATCGCACCGAGCGAGCCCATCCCCCGGTAACTCTTGAACTGCTTGCCGTTGACCAGGATCAACTCGCCGGGTGCCTCTGCGGTGCCCGCCAGCAGCGAGCCGAGCATGGCGGTCGACGCACCGGCGGCGAGCGCCTTGGCGATGTCGCCCGAGTACTGCAGACCGCCATCGGCGATGACCGGCACGTCATGCTGCTTGCAGACGGCTACCGCTTCCAGGATCGCGGTGATCTGTGGTGCCCCGACGCCCGCGACGACCCGGGTGGTGCAGATCGACCCCGGTCCCACGCCCACCTTGACGGCGTCGGCGCCGGCCTCGACGAGCGCGAGGGCCGCCTCACGGGTTGCGACATTGCCGCCGACGACCTGCACCCGGTCGCCCACCTCGGCCTTGAGCTTGGCCACCATGTCAAGGACGAGGCGGTTGTGCGCGTGCGCGGTGTCCACGATGATCACGTCGGCGCCTGCATCGGCCAGCGCCATCGCTCGATCCCATTGCGGGTCACCGGTTCCCACAGCAGCACCGACCAGCAGACGGCCGTCGGCATCCTTGGTCGCCAACGGGTGTTGTTCGGTCTTTACGAAGTCTTTGACGGTGATCAGGCCGGTAAGTTTGCCGTTGCCGTCGACGATGGGCAGCTTCTCCACCTTGTTGCGACGCAGCAAACCGAGGGCGGCCTCCGCGGAGACCCCTTCCTGTGCGGTGATCAGCGGAGCCTTGGTCATCACCTCGGACACCGGGCGCGACTGGTCGACCTCGAAACGCATGTCACGGTTGGTGATGATGCCGACGAGTTCACCCGAACCGTCGACCACCGGGAGACCGGAGATCCGGTACCGCGCACACATCGCGTCGACCTCGGCGAGGGTGTGGGTCGGCGAGCACGTCACCGGGTCGGTGACCATGCCGGCCTCCGAGCGCTTCACGGTCTCCACCTGCCCTGCCTGATCCTCGATCGACAGATTGCGGTGCAGCACACCCATGCCACCCGCGCGCGCCATCGCGATGGCCATCCGCGCCTCGGTAACGGTGTCCATCGCCGAACTCACGAGCGGGACCTTGAGGGTGATGTCCTTGGTCACCCGCGACGAGGTGTCCACGTCGCTGGGAATGACGTCGGACGCCGAGGGCAGCAACAAGACGTCGTCGAAGGTGAGGCCGAGCATCGCGACCTTGCCGGGGTCGTCTCCACCGGTGCGCACTGCAGTCATTGCACCATGGTATCGGCACCATGGGCGTGTCCGGGCTCACCCTGCGTCGAGCCTTTCCACGTCATCGCCCACCGGGGTCGATCGACCTGTGGACGCCTTGCTCCACCGGGGTCCGATCATCGGTTACCGTGGTGTTGTGCGTGACCATCTTCCACCCGGACTGCCGCCAGATCCGTTCGCCGACGACCCCAGCGACCCGGCGTCGGCTCTCGACTCGGTGGAACCCGGCGTCCCGCTCGACGAGAACGAGCGCGTCGCCGTCGAGGAGGATCTCGCCGATCTGGCGGTCTACGAAGCGCTGTTGGCCCATCGTGGGGTCCGCGGCCTGGTCGTCGTGTGCGAGGACTGCCACGAGGATCACTATCACGATTGGGACATGCTGCGTGCCAACCTGCTGCAGCTGCTCATCGACGGCACCGTTCGGCCTCACGAACCGGCCGTCGATCCGCGCCCCGAGGCCTACGTCACCTGGGACTACTGCCGCGGCTACGCCGATGCGCGCGGACACATGGACGACGAGCGCTGAGAATTCCCCTCGCGCCACGTTGAGTGGCGTCCGTGCGCTATTTCAGCGTTTCATCGGGTCGCTTCGGCATCCATCCTGAGTAGGGCCCTTCGTGACGGGCCTCCGCACGCTCCGGCCCTCCTCAGAGATCAGGGGCAACCGGCCTCCGCGCCACTCACCACAAGAAGAACGTCGTGGTGGTGGTCGTCGTGGTGGTGACCGGCCGACTGGGCTGTCCGGTCTCATCGCCCGGCGCAGCAGTCGGCGTGGGAGTCGTGGTGGAGGTCGGCGGCTGCTCGGGCTTGGTGGTGTCGGGTTGACCGGTCGGGCTGTCCGGCGCCGACGTCGCCGGCGGATTCCCCGAACTGGGCAGGGTGACGGTCACCGAACCACTGCTCTGACGATCGAGGTCACGCGGCGGTGTGCTCGGCCCGGGCGCACCACCCACACTGCTCGATCCGCCGGGCACGGCAGCAGACGAGGCAGACGATGCGGACTTGGCCGAATCGGTGTCGGCGCGCAGTCGCTGCATCCACTCGTTCATGCGGTTACGGGTGGCATCGTCGCGCACCGGCCCCATCTGCTGCTGCGCCTTGGCGATCAACGCAGCAGCCTGATCGGCGTCGCCGGCTGCCATCGCGGCCTCGGCCTTCTCCAGGTCGGACTGGATGTCCATCGCCGCCTGGGTTTCACTGGCAGCTTCGGCGAAGACCACCTTCTTGACACCCCACAGCGGGTCGCCGGGAGACGATCCCTCTGCCAACACGGTGAGGCCCGCGCAGGCGATGACCACAACCGCAGCCACGCCGGAGGCCACCCGCAGGTGCCGGATGACCCCGCGCCCGCGTTCTGCGCGCTGGGACGCCGCGATCGCGGACTCGACCTCGTCGACGGTGGGCAACTCGGGCAGCGGCGCGGCGACAGCCTCGTGACGCCAGCCCGACAACAGTTCGGCCAGTTCGTATTCGGCCTGATCCCGGGTCGGCACGGGTCGATCGTGAGACAACGACTCGATGAAATGGTCGTCCGCGTGAACCGAGGTCATGTCGATGGGATCGTTCACATCCCATCGCTGATCGGCAGGCTCATGCTCGTCGTTCATCGACCTCACCTGCCTTCCTCAGTTCGGTCCGTAGTTTTGCCAGCGCGCGGTGTTGGGCGACCCGCACCGCGCCGGGCGTACTGTCGATCGCGTCCGCGGTCTCCTCGGCCGACAATCCCACCACCAGCCGCAGCACGAGCACCTCGCGTTGCTTGTCCGGCAGGATCTCCAGCAGCGACCGCATCCTGCGGCTGCCGTCGGAATCCAGCGCCATCTGCTCGGGCCCACCGACGAACGACACGGTCTCGGGGAGCGTCTCGACCGGATCGGACTTGACCCGACCGGCCACTCGCATGGCATCGGCAACCTTGTGCGCGGCAATGCCGTACACAAAAGCCATGAACGGCCTGCCCTGGTCTTGGTACCGGGGCAGCGCGGTCATCACTGCCATCAACGCCTCCTGCGCGATATCGTCGGCGGAGAACAGGTGGCGTTCTCCGACTCCAATCCGCCCTCGGCAGTAACGCAGGATCGGATCCTGCACACTTTCGAGAACCGACGTGAGCGCTGTTCGATCGCCCTGCCCTGCGGCGCGGACGGCCTCGTCCAGCTCAACACCCGTCAGTTTCATCGTCAGTTGAGATCCCCGTGTTACATGGTCGTGGTGTTGCTCGTGTGCTGTGTACCCACGTCACCTTAGCGATTGCCACCGAGTACCGAGTCACCCACCGGCGGTCCTCTCATCTGCAAACGGCACTCCTCGACCCACCAGTAACCCCCGAACCCGGGTGAGGTCTCCGGCCACGTCCTCATCGGCGGGATCCAGACCGTGTCGCAGCGCCAACGACGCCCATTCCAACGGCACGAGCCCACCGGCCCGCGCGTCCGCGGTGACCTCGGCCGCACGTTGAGCGGCCATGAGCAGGTCGCCCGCCGCCGCGTGCGCTGCCGCAGCGATCAACTCGGTCTTGACCCGGTGCCGCAGGGGCGTGTCGGCGACCGTGCACAGTTCCCGGGCGTGTTGCGCGTGCTCGAGCGCCGACGCGGAGTCTGCCGAGTAGATCGCGACCTCGGCACTGACCCACTCGATGCGCAGCAGCGGCCGACGGCCGGCCAGCCATGCGGTGTCGGCCACGTCTGCGATGCCACGTGCCCGCGCCAACAGGCGTCGTGCTGCCGCGAGGTGCACCTGCCCCAGATGATCAGCGGCCAGACCGACGAGCGCATCGAGCACTGCGGCGCGATGCGTCTGTGTCTGTGTCCGGTTGCGCGGCTCTGGTGCGCCAGAAGATCCGACAAGCAGCAACGCGCGACCGTCGAGCGCGGCCGCGTTCCGATGTCGGCCCGCCTGCCGCAGAAGTGAGGCGCGCGTCGACAGTGCCAAGGACTCCAATGCCGGAGCCCCGCATCGCCGGCCGGCACGCTCAACCTCGTCGAGGATCGCGAATGCGCCGGCAGTGTGACCTATACCTCCCTGCTCAACCGCGGCAGACCACAACGCCCGGCCGTGCGCGCATTCCCCCATTTCACACCCTGTTTTTTGCGGTTCCGACATCGATTCAGAACGAGTGTAACCTGTTCTAGTTTGCATGAATTTAACCTGGTGTCACAAACATTAATTCGCCGCCCAGGTCACACAGAAATGAGCTCTGAGTTTCAATCGTGTTACTCGGCAGTTGTTCCGTCACCTGCTCGTCACGCGACACAGGGCCGCGCCAAGCACCCGCCAACACACCGAAAACAGCAGGTCAGTCGCACCAAAACGACGAATGTGCCGGGTCGGGCCGACCACACCGAATCGGTATGGTAGCCGCCGACGCATAGTCAACGCACAGTTAACATTTCTGGAAATTTCACCATCGTTGACCCCTTATTTGGCGGGATTGACTGCATTTCTGCGGCTTGCTTACTGTGTGTTTGCGCCGATCAATCGAGTGCCACTCGCAGACAAGGAGTCGCTGTCATGCCTCAGCCGAATCACCTCCCTGGCCCGAATGCCGACATCTGGGACTGGCAAATGCAGGGCCTGTGCCGCGGTGTGGACTCGTCGATGTTCTTTCACCCGGACGGCGAACGCGGCCGGGCGCGCGCCCAACGCGAGCGCCGCGCGAAAGAGATGTGCCATCAGTGCCCGGTGATCGCCCAGTGCCGCGAACACGCCCTCGCCGTTGCCGAACCCTACGGCATCTGGGGCGGGCTGTCGGAGTCCGAGCGCAGCATGCTGATGAAGCGCGGTGTGGGCCGCCGCATCGCGAGCTGACGACAGTTTTCAGACCTCTACGCCGATGGGGGCATCGATCGTGTGATCGATGCCCCCATCGGTGCGTCTCGGGCAGTGCGGTCGGGTTCGTCCGCCGCTGCCCGGTCTCACTTCATCAGTGCGCGTGACCGTGACCGTGCGCGTCGGCCGCGGCCTCTTCCGGCTGATCGGTGATGGCGGTCTCGGTGGTGAGCACCATGCGGGCCACCGAGGCTGCATTGACGACAGCCGACCGAGTCACCTTGACCGGGTCGATGATGCCGTCGGCGAGCAGATCGCCGTACTCCAGTGTCGCGGCGTTGAAGCCGATACCCGAGTCCGAATCGGTCACCCGGGTAGCGACGACCGAGCCGTCGACGCCGGCGTTCGATGCGATCCAGTAGAGCGGGGCCCGCGCTGCGTCGCGGACGACCTTCACGCCCAGGGCCTCCTCGTCGGACAGGTCGGCGGCCAGATCGTCGAGGACCTTCGCGGCCTGCAGGATGGCGGTACCGCCACCGGCAATGATGCCCTCCTCGACGGCTGCCTTCGCCGCGGCGACCGCGTCCTCGACGCGATGCTTACGCTCCTTGAGCGCAGTCTCGGTGGCGGCGCCCACTCGGATCACCGCGACACCGCCGGCGAGCTTCGCCAACCGCTCGGCGAGCTTCTCGCGGTCCCAATCGGAATCGCTGCGCTCGATCTCGCGGCGCAGCTGCTCGGAGCGCTGCGCGATCTCCTCGGATGTACCCGCACCCTCGACCAGCGTCGTGGTGTCCTTGGTCACCACCGCCCGGCGCACGGAGCCCAACAGTTCGACACCCGCGTCGGAGAGGCTGACGCCGATGTCCGAGGAGATGACGGTGCCGCCGGTGACCACGGCCAGATCCTCCAGGAACGCCTTGCGACGATCACCGAAGAACGGCGCCTTGACCGCGACCGCCTTGATGGTCTTGCGGATCGAGTTGACCACCAGGGTCGACAGCGGCTCGCCCTCGACGTCCTCGGCGATGATCAACAGAGACTTGCCGTCGCCGGCGACCTTTTCCAGCAGCGGCAGGAATTCCGGCAGCGAGCTGATCTTGTCGCGGTAGAGCAGCACGAGGGCGTCCTCGAGAACGGCTTCCTGGCTGTCGGCGTCGGTCACGAAGTAGGGCGACAGGTAGCCCTTGTCGAACTGGATACCTTCGGTCACGTCGAGGTCGGTCGACAGACCCGATCCTTCTTCGACGGTGACGACGCCGTCGGCGCCGACGCGCGTCATGGCCTTGGCGACCATCTCGCCGATCTCCTCGTCACGAGAAGACACGGTGGCGACCTGGGCGATGGCCTTCTCCCCATCGACGGGGGTGGACAGCCGGACCAGTTCGGCGCTGACCGCGTCGGCGGCCTTGCCGATGCCGGCTCCCAGCGCGATCGGATTGGCGCCTGCGGCCACGTTGCGCAGGCCTGCGGTCACCATTGCCTGGGCCAGCACCGTCGCGGTGGTGGTGCCGTCACCGGCGACATCGTTGGTCTTGGTGGCAACCGACTTCACCAGCTGGGCACCGAGGTTCTCGAACGGATCCTCGAGGTCCACGTCGCGGGCGATCGTGACACCGTCGTTGGTGACGTTGGGTCCACCGAAGGCCTTGGCCAGCACCACATGCCGACCACGCGGGCCGAGCGTCACCTTGACCGTGTCGGCCAGTTGGTTGATGCCGCGCTCGAGTGCGCGGCGCGCTACATCGTCGAATTCAATCTGTTTGGGCATGGATTTCTTTCTCGATCCGGGGAATCGCGGGAGAAATGGCTCCGCCCCGGCGCCCGACGAGGGCACCGGGGCGGGAGACTCACGAAGTGCTCGTGGGTCTTACTTGCCGATGACGGCCAGCACGTCGCGCGCCGAGAGGATCAGGTACTCCTCGCCGGCGTACTTGATCTCGGTGCCCCCGTACTTGCTGTAGATGACGGTGTCGCCTTCCTTGACGTCGACGGGGACGCGGTTACCCTGCTCGGTGACCCGGCCCTCGCCCACGGCGATGACGGTGCCTTCCTGCGGCTTCTCCTTGGCGGTGTCCGGGATGACCAGACCGGACGCGGTGGTCGTCTCTGCCTCCACGGCCTGCACCAGGATCTTGTCCTCAAGCGGCTTGATGTTCACGCTCGCCACGATGTGGTTCCTCAACTTTCGTACTGAGTTGTTGAACGATGAATCGAATTGCACGTTCATTGGCCCTGGGCCGAAACCCCGCCGTCGCGGGTGTACGAGGCTTCATCACAGTGCCACTAGCACTCTATACACGAGAGTGCCAGCACTCAAGGGCGGAGGCTGCGAAAGTCCGATCTGATCGCTCAGAGCTGACTGACCTGCACCGACATTCCCGGGTCTGTGGCCACGGTCAGTGGCGAGGGCTCTGCCCCACCACCGATCACGTGCGCTCCGAGGGTGGCGATCATGACGCCGTTGTCGGTGCATAGGCGCGGCTTGGGTACTCGCAAGGTGATCCCGGCGGCCGCGCAGCGCTCCTGGGCCAGCGACCGGATGCGCGAGTTGGCGGTGGCACCACCCCCGAGAACGAGGGTGTCGACATCGAGATCGGTGCACGCCCGCACCGCCTTCATCGTCAGCACGTCGGCGACCGCTTCCTGAAACGATGCGGCGACATCGGGAATCGACACCGCGGTGCCCTGCCGCTCACATTTCTCCACGTGGCGGGCGACAGCGGTCTTGAGGCCGCTGAACGAGAAGTCGTAGCGCGCATCACGGGGACCGGTCATCCCGCGGGGGAAGCCGACGGCGTGCGGGTCGCCGTGGGCCGCCGCCCGGTCCAGCGCCGGACCGCCGGGAAACCCGAGGTCGAGCAATCGCGCCACCTTGTCGAACGCCTCCCCCGCCGCGTCGTCGACGGTGGTGCCCAGCTCCGTGATGGGACGTGCCAGGTCGGTGACGTGCAACAGGTGGGTGTGTCCACCCGAGACGAGCAGCGCCACACACTCGGGCATCGGGCCGTGCTCGAGGGTGTCCACCGCCACATGGCCGCCGAGATGATTCATCGCATATAACGGGACGTCCCAGGCCAGCGCGTACGCCTTGGCCGCGGCCACCCCGACCAGCAACGCCCCGGCCAGCCCCGGGCCGATCGTGACCGCGATCGCGTCGGGCCGGTCGACACCAGCCGCCTCCCGGGCGCGCTGCATGGTCGGCACGATGGCCTCCAGATGTGCCCGGGACGCGATCTCGGGTACCACGCCACCAAAGCGCGCATGTTCGTCGACGCTGGATGCCACCTCGTCGGCAAGCAACCTCGCCGTACCGCGTCCACCGTCGCCCATGCCGTCGCGCGACCACTCGACGATGCCCACGCCGGTCTCGTCGCAGGAACTCTCGATACCCATCACGATCATTGCGCACCCCCGGTCTGCTGCAACGTGACTCCGCTCGCCGGGCGGATCATCGTGTACGCGTCGGCGCCGGACGGCTGATAGTAGTTGCGGCGCACGCCGGACCGGACAAAACCGGTGCCCTCGTACAGGGCGATCGCGGTGTCGTTGTCGGTACGCACCTCCAGGTAGACGGGCGCACCGCACTCGTCGGCCACCGCGAGCAGCGCTGCGAGCAACGCGCGCCCGTATCCGCGACCGCGATGGGTCGGCGCCACCGCGATGGTGTGGATCTCACACTCGAGATCCCCCGGCGACCCGAGCGTGGAGATGCCCGCGTAGCCGACGACCGGGCCACCGGGTTGTTCGCGCGCAGCGAAGTACCGGTTGTACGGCGCATTCAGCTCGGCACGGAAAGCAGTCGCCGGCCAGGGAGAGTCGTCGGCGAACATCAGCTTCTCCAACGCCGCGCAACGCGGGATGTCCGGGTGTTCGAGGGCGTCGACGATCAGTTCCGAGGTCGTCACCGGGCCAACTCCTGTCGCTGCGGGTCGGCGGGTCGGCGCCGCTTGGGTTCCACCGCGTCCGGTCGCCGCAGGTACAGGGGCACCAGCGCCGCCGGGGGCATGCTGCCCGACAAGTCGGCGCGTGCCACCGTCACCAGTCCGACCACCGACGGTACCGACGCCGCGCCGACCGGCCGATCGAACAGCCCCGCGTGGGTCGGTGAACCGACGACGACATCGATCGGCATGTCGGCGAGATCGGCAACGACCTCGCCGGGCGGCGCCACTGCGGGGCCAGCCGTCCGCCTGCCCTGATCGTAAGTAGCCCAATAGATCTCGCGGCGCCGCGCGTCGGTGACCACCAACAGCGACGACGCGGAGGTCTCCGACATCTGCGCTGCGGCGATCGCATCGAGTGAACACACCCCGTGCACCGGCACGCCCAACGCGTCGCCGAATGCCGCCCCGGTGGCCATCCCGACCCGCAGCCCGGTGAACGGCCCCGGACCGCAACCCACCACCACGGCGTCGAGTTGACTGCGGGCCACGCGGGCCTCGTCCAGGGTTTCGCCGACGAGGCTGGTGAGGATCTCGGCATGCCGCCGACCGTCGGTCACCTGCCGTTCGGCGAGCACCTCTCCGGTGGCGTCGGCTCCCCGAAGCGCCGCGACACCGGCGACGACTGCGTCGGTGGAGGTGTCGATCGCGAGTATGTACATCAGTGCTCCACCCATTCCCATGCCGCGCTACGCACCTCGGACTCCGGTTCGCGCCGCAGGCGCACCAGGAGGTGACGCTCGACCAGACGTTCGGCCACCCCCTCGCCCCACTCGACCACGATCACCGAATCCGCGAGATCGGTATCGAGATCAAGGGCGTCGAGTTCGTCGAGGCCGCCGAGCCGGTAGGCGTCGACGTGGATCAGGCCGGGCCGTCCCGGCAGCGCGGCCCGGTGTTCCCGGGCGATGATGAACGTGGGCGATGACACCCGTCCGATCACCCCCAGACCTGCCGCGATGCCCCTGGTCATCGCGGTCTTGCCGGCACCGAGTGGACCGTCCAGGATCACCAGATCGCCTGCCTGCAACTGCGCCGCGAGTTCACGGCCGAGTGCCTCGGTGTCGTCGACCTCGGGCAGTGTCCGTTCGCCTGCAGTGGCGGGTCGAGTCGATTCGCTCACCGCGCCAGCAGCTTTCGCCACCATCGGCGGTGTGGCTGGGGGGCGGCGGCCCGGGCCCGCTCCACCAGGTCGGCGATGGCCTCGGTCACTTCCTCCGGCCGCTCCATCGGCACCATGTGCCCGGCACCATCCACCACGACGAGGCGCGAATCGGGACCGAGCTCGGCGTACATGCGCACCGACCTCGGCAGCGGCGTGAGCCGATCCTGGTTGCCGCACACCACCACCGACGGAACATGCGCCAGAATCGGAAACGCCGTCGTCTCATCGTGGTCCTCCAGAGCGTGCAGGAAATCCACGAGCGTCTCGATCGGTGTGTTCTGGATCATCTTCTCGACTGCACGACCCGCGTTCGGGCTGTAGAAGTCGGTGCCGAAGCTCGCGGCGACCAGGACGGGTTCGAGCGCCTGCCGGGTGATTCCGCGACCGGCGCGGACCAGCGCGGGGACGTGACGCACCGACATGCGGAAGGCGCCGACGAGCGGATTGTGCAAGCCCTCCCCGAGTCCCGCCTCGGTGATGCCGCGCGCCGCGGTCGCGATGAGCGCCACCCCGGTGACGCGGCCGTCCGGCCCGAATAGTGCCGGGTCACGGCGAGCCAGGCCCATCACGGACATACCGCCCATCGAGTGTCCGACCAGCACGATGGGCCCGCGCGGGGCCACCGATCGGATCACCGCGGCGATGTCGTCGGCGAGCTGGGTGATCGTGCAGGTCTCCGACGGCGCCGGATCGCTACGCCCGTGTCCACGGTGATCGAAGAAGACCATGCGGACCGTCCGCTGCGACCACCATGCCTCCAGCGCATAGCGCTGGAAATGCCAACTCGCCATCCGCAGGCTGAAGCCGTGGACGAACACCACGGTGAGGTCGGGTTCGATCGAGGGGTCCTCGCGCCCCGGACCGGTGACGACGGTGCGCACGGCCAGCGATACGCCGTCGTCGGCGGTCACCGTGGTCGCGTCGTCGTCGTAGATCGTGGTGAAGTCCACGCCGGCAAATGGATCGACCCGCGCGGACCCACGTCGTCGTGCCGCGTTGCGAGCCACCCCACCGGCTGCGACCGCACCGATCGCCCCGACGCCGGTGACCCCGGCGAGCCAACCGAATCGCTCGGATCTACTCATCGACATCACCCACGTAGCGGCGCACGGCACGCGACCCGATACCGCTGACGATCTCGTAGTCGATGGTGCCGATGGCGTCGGCCCAGTCGCCGGCCGTCGGCCCGCCGGTCCGTCCGGTGCCGAACAGCTCGGCCAGGTCGCCCTCGCGCACCCCACCTCCGTCGGGTCCGAGGTCGATCACCAACTGGTCCATGCAGACTCGTCCGATGCCGGGGAAGAGCCGCCCGTTGATCGCGACCTGGAAGCGACCGGACAGCAGGCGGGGCACGCCGTCGGCATATCCGGCAGGTAGCACCGCGATCATCGTGTCGTGTTGCGCCACGAATGTGTGTCCGTAGGAAACACCTTGTCCGGCAGCGAGTTTCTTGACCAGCGCCACTTGAGCCGTCAGCGTCATCGCCGGCACGAGCCCGAAGTCACCGCGTTCGGGGATCGGGCTACGGCCGTAGAGGGCGATGCCCGGACGCACCAGATCCCGCGCGAGGTCCGGACGGGTCAGCGCCGCAGGAGAATTCGCGATATGGGCGACCTCGGGACCGGCGCCGAGCCGGCGCAGGTCGGCGGCTGCGTCGTCGAGTCGTCGTGCCTGCTCGGAATTGAGCGGATGTTCGGGTTCGTCGCCACGCGCGAGATGGCACATGATCGCACGCACCGCGACGGCCCCGGCGGCACGAGCTTTGCCGAGGACCTCACTGAAGTCCGGCCATTCATCGGCCGCCACCCCGCTGCGGTTGAGTCCGGTGTCGACCTTGACCGTGACGGTGGCCGGTTGCGACAGTCGTTCGGCTGCCGCCACCACCGAGTCCAGTTGACGCGTCGAGGACACCGCGATGTCGATGTCGTGTTCGATGGCGGATGCGAAATCGGCGTCGGGTGCGTGTAGCCATGCGGTGAGGTGGGCGTCGACACCGGCGCGGCGCAGCGCGAGCGCTTCGGTGATGTGGGCCACCCCGAGTTCGGCGGCGCCGGCGGCCAGCGCGGCCCGGGCGACGGGTACCGCCCCGTGTCCATAGGCGTCGGCTTTCACCACTGCCAGCACATCGGCGCCCGCGGCGGTACGCAGGACGTCGACGTTGTGGGCGATCGCGTCGAGATCGATGGTCGCGGTCAGGGCATGAGTGGTCATCGCGACCATTGTCCCAGACCGGCGCGCACATCCCTGATCGCGTCGCGGACCTCGGCCAGGAGGTCGGCGGCGCCGATCGGGGCTCCCCGGGCTGCCCGCGCGGCCGCCCGCGCATGCACCCGGGCCGCCGCGGCGCCCGCCGACTGCGGCGACAGGCCCGCCGCGAGCAACCCGCCGGCGATGCCGGTGAGCACGTCGCCGGCGCCGGCTGTCGCCGCCCACGACGATCCGGCGTCGTTGCCCAGGACCGTGCCGGTGGGATCGGCCACCAACGTGATTCGGCCCTTGAGCAACACGGTCACCCGCCAGTCCCGGGCGAGGCCACGAACCGCACCGAGTCGGTCGGAACCGACGTCGGCGCCGGTCAACCGGGCGAACTCACCGGCGTGTGGGGTCAACAGGGTCGGCGCGGCGCGGTCGGCCACCAGTTCGGGGTGAGCGGCGAGGAGGGTGAGGCCGTCGGCGTCGACGAGGACCGGTAGATCGGTGGCCAGGATCTCACCCAACAGCGCCAGCGCGTCGTCGTCGGTACCCATCCCGGGCCCGACCGCCCACGCCTGCACGCGTCCGGCGTCGGCATAGCGCGCCACGGCGACCACCTCGGGGTGGTGGGAGACCACGTCCGCAGCGGCCGAACCGACGAATCGGGTCATCCCTGAGGTCGCGGTCACCGCGGCGCCGGAGGCGAGGATCGCCGCCCCCGGGTAGCGGGCCGACCCCGCGATCACCCCGACCACACCCTGGCTGTACTTGTCGTCGGACGGGCCGGGTACCGGCCACATCCGACCGACGTCGGCATCGGTCAGCTCCCACAGCGTGTCCGCCTCGTCGGCACCCGAGGTGTCGATCCCGATGTCGACGAGTCGCACCCGACCGCACTGTGGGCCGGCCAGCAGATGCGCGAGACGCCGCACACCGAACGTCACGGTGATGTCGGCGCGCACGGCCGGGTCGTGTACCTGTCCGGTGTCTGCGTCGACGCCGGACGGCAGGTCGACAGCGACGACGATGGGTCCGCCCTGGTCGGCAGGCACCAGCGCGGCAAACACGGCAGCGGCCGCCGGACGCAGCGGACCCCGACCTCCGATGCCGACGACCCCGTCGAGCACCACGTCGAGTCCGGCGGGCAACTCGGCCACGACGCGACCGCCCGAGGCCCGGAATGCGGTGAGCCCCGCCGGGTGCGCCCGCTGCGGCGCGAGGAGCACCGCAACACACCGCACGCCGCGGCGGGCGAGCGCCGCGGCGGCATACAACGCGTCCCCGCCGTTGTCGCCGGCGCCCACGACGAGGCCGACATGACGGCCGTAGCAGCCGCCGGTGCGGCGCAACTCCTCGATCACCGTGGCTGCAACGCCCCCGGATGCGCGGCGCATCAAGGTTCCGTTCGCCAGCAGATCACCGGCCGCGTGTTCGGCGGTGCGGACGGCGTCGGCGGTGAGGTGGCGGATCGGCATCGGTGCTGCTCCTCCTCCGGGCCCGATTACTCGACGGTGACCGACTTGGCCAGGTTGCGAGGTTTGTCGACGTCATAGCCGCGGGCCTGTGCGACGGTGGCCGCGAACACCTGAAGCGGCACCGTGGACACCAGCGGCTGCAACAGGGTCGGCGTCTTGGGGATTGGGATGAAGTGGTCGGCGACCACTGCGGCTGCGGTGTCGTCCTGCTCGGCGATCACGATGGTGCGTGCACCACGCGCCTGGATCTCGCGGATGTTACTGACCATCTTGGAATGCAGTACCGCCCGACCGTCGGCCGAGGGCATCACGATGATCACCGGCAGCCCGTCCTCGATCAGCGCGATCGGTCCGTGCTTGAGTTCACCCGCCGCGAAACCCTCGGCGTGCATGTAGGCGAGTTCCTTGAGTTTGAGCGCTCCTTCGAGTGCCACCGGATATCCCACATGGCGGCCGATGAACAGGACCGTGTTGTGGTCGGCCAGCGAGCGGGCGAGCTGCTGGACCGGTTCCATCGTCTTGAGGACCTCGGTCACCGCACCGGACATCGCCTCCATCGCGGCGAACTCGCGCGAGACCTCGTCGGCGTATTTCGTGCCGCGCGCCTGCGCCAACGCGAGACCCACCAGGTAGGCGGCCACGATCTGCGCGAGGAAGCACTTGGTGGAGGCCACCCCGATCTCCGGGCCGGCATGGGTGTAGAGCACCGCGTCGGATTCCCGCGGGATCTGCGCCCCGTTGGTGTTGCAGATCGCCAGCACCCGGGCCTTCTGGTCCTTGGCGTGCCGGACGGCCTCGAGGGTGTCGGCGGTCTCGCCGGACTGGGAGATGGCGACCACCAGCGTCGATCGGTCCAGCACCGGGTCGCGGTAGCGGAATTCGCTGGCCAGTTCCACCTCGACCGGCAGTCGCGTCCAGTGCTCGATGGCGTACTTCGCGAGCAGTCCGGCGTGATATGCGGTGCCACACGCCACCACGAAGACCTTGTCCACGTCGCGCAGGTCGTCGTCGGTGAGACGTTGCTCGTCGAGCACGATGCGGCCACCGTCGAGATGACCGAGGAGGGTGTCGGCCAGCGCGGCCGGCTGCTCGGCGATCTCCTTGAGCATGAAGAAGTCGTAGCCGCTCTTCTCCGCCGCGGCGAGATCCCAGTCGATGTGGAACGGCTTCCCGGCCCGCGGGTCGCCGTCGAAATCGGTGATTCGGTAGTCGTCGGCGGTGATCACCACGACCTCGTCCTGACCGAGTTCCACCGCATCGCGGGTGTGCTCGATGAACGCCGTGACGTCGGAGCTGACGAACATCTCCCCCTCGCCGACACCGACCACCAGTGGGGTGGAACGGCGGGCGGCGACGATGGTGTCCGGATGGTCGGAGTGGGTGAAGACGAGCGTGAAGGCGCCTTCGAGGCGCCGCAACGCGGCGTAGGCGCTCGACACGAAGTCGCCGGCGGTAGGGCCGTCGGCGTAGAAGCTCTCGACGAGGTGCACGGCGGTCTCGGTGTCGGTCTCCGACGCGAACTCGATGCCGTCGGCCTCGAGTTCGTCACGAAGGGTGGCGTAATTCTCGATGATGCCGTTGTGCACCACCGCGAGCCGCCCGTCGGTACTCACATGCGGGTGGGCATTGCGATCGGTGGGCTTTCCGTGCGTCGCCCATCGGGTGTGCCCCATCCCGGTGGTGCCACTGAGCTTCTCCGGCCCCACGGTGGCGATCTGCTTGTCCAGGTTCTCCAGGCGACCGGCCTTCTTCTCGACCGCCGTGCCGCCCTTTCCGTCGAGGATGGCCACCCCGGCCGAGTCGTATCCGCGATACTCCATCCGCCGCAGCGCCTCGACCACGATGCCGAGCGCATCCCGCTGGCCGACGTATCCGACGATTCCACACATAGTCAGTCAGCGTACCTGTGAATTCAACGCTTCTTGAGCCGCCGCTTCCGTGGTTTGGCGCCGAGGAGGTGGGACACCGCGTCGACTGCCTGCACGGGCGGATCCGTGAGGTCGACAGCACTCAACTTGCCCACCGCACCGTCGGCGTCGGCGAATCCGCCGAACCCCTTCTCCCCGGCCACGCTGTGCAGGAGAAATCCGGTGCCAGCGGCGCGAATCATGGCGTGGAGCGCTCGGTCGGATCCGTTCATACCGACGAAGGACTTGATCGTGCGGCGCTCGAGCAGGTCGCGAGGCGCACCCCGAGGCACGGTGCGCAAGACCACATCTGCGCCGTAGGCCTGCGCCAGCGGAAGTGCGTTCGCATCCATCGTGTCGAGCTCACCCGCACCGGCGATGATCAGGCCCGGCGCACGGACAAGAGCCGCCGCGGGCAGCAGCGCCGACGTGGTCGGCGCCGGGAACGCCGCGACCACACCGCCCAACTCCGGCGCCCGGTGTCCGCGCAACGCCTGATCCGATGCGGCCAGCACCGCGGCCGACGCTCCGAAACCGTGCCCCACCAGGCCCAGACGATCGGGATCGACGGTCACCGCACCGTGCCCGAGTGGCACATGCGAGACGATGTCGAGTGCGGCCCGCAGATCAGCGGCCAGACCGATGTCGGAGGCGAAGAATCCGCTGTTGGCGTCGGGGGCGACCGTCACGAAACCCCAGGAAGCGAAGTGGTAGAGCAGGTCTCGATAGCGCTGGCTGTCGGCCATCCAGGTGTGTCCGACCGCGATCGCCGGCAATCGGCGCCCGCTGTCGGGCGAGAACACCTGCCCGCGCATACCCACGATCCCGAGATCACCGCGCAGCACACGGTAGGGGCCGCGACGCCCCAACTCCGACATCAGCTTGCCCGGCGAGCCCGATGGCAGCGGACGACGCGGTGCTGAACTGGACGGTCCTGGTTTGGTTGCCGGCACACCGACAGCCTATTCGCCCGAGACCGATTCGTCGGGGACCGGGGTGTGCGGACTCGCGGCGGCCTGGTCGGCGGGCAGCAGTATCCGGGGTATGGCCGTCTCGGCGACCTCGGACTCCCGATGCAGCTCGCCGCGCAACCGCTCGTCGGCTGTCGCGGTCGCCGCGCGGTGCTCGGCGCATGCCGCGTCGAGCCGACGTTGCGTGGCAGAGAATTCGTTGGAGGCGGCGACCACGCGAGCGGTGGCCCGCCGTGCGATCGCCTCGATCTGATCGGCCAAATTCATCGCGCCTGCCCAGCGTCGGCCATCACTGCTCACCGGCCAGCGCGAGTTCGCCACCGGATGAGGGATGCGCCGGTGACGAACTCGACGGCGGAGAGGCAGGGGGCGGGGACTCGAGTGCCGGAGATGGCGGAGCCGTGGACTCTGCAGGTGCGAAATCTGCGGGCGGGGACTCGAGTGCCGGGGCGCCGGTGGCCACGGGCGACGGGTGCGAGGCGGCTTCCTCTGTCGTCGCCGACGGGACCTGATGAGGCTGCTCGGGATCGTCCTCGAGCGTCGGCGTAGTCGACGACCGCAACCGCAGCGGCACGTCGGTATCGCGGTCGGGGGTATCGCGGTCGGGGGTATCGCGGTCGGTCGACGCGGCAGTGTCTGTACCGGTGGGAGCGTTCGGTACTGACGCACGCGCGACAGAAACCGCACCGCTCGGCTGGTCCGTGTCACCCGGATAGGCGTCTGCCGCCAGGTCCTCGGTCGCGCGATCGAGGTGCTCAACGATCTCGTCGATCCCGGTGATCGTCGCCTCCGCTGTGGTGAAGTACAGGCCGACACGCGAGACGATGTCGTCGACGACCAGGTCGACGCGCAGGCGTCCGCTCGCCAGCGCCCCAGGCACCTCGCCGATCGGGACACCGGCGGCCAGCGGCACCGACAACCGCGCGACGGTGAGGTACCAGGTCCGCAACAATTGGTCGATTCCCGCCGCCGCAGCGGCGGTCGCCTCGGCCAGCGTCCGCAACACATGGAGGTCGGCCTCAGCTCGGCGTTGATGCTCGATCACCGCGATCACCGCGCGCGAGCCGGTCTCGCCGGTCCACCCGCGGTCCAGGCGGACCTGCTGCTCGGGAAGTCGATGCAGCCGCTCGGCGACCGACCGATGTGCCGCCGACAGCCGCCTGCCCTCCGCCGCCATCAGGGCCGGGTCCACCCCACCGACCTGCCGGAACGGCCGCTGTATCGCCTCGGTGCCGGCCACTGCGGCACCTAGGCCGGCCGCCAATTCCAGCAGTTCACCGAGGTGCTCGAGTCCGCCGACGGCGTGGTCCCGCAGGGCGGGCAGGGAATCGGGCGATCGCGTCATCGGCGGCCTCTGCGCGCGATCGGATCGGCGATCTCGGTCGCGCCGATCTCGGTGTCGGTCGCCACCAACGCCGTCATCGCCTCGTGCAGCGCCTCGGCCAGGCGGTCGGCCGCGCGGGCCTGCGCACCGAGCCGCTCGGAGATGAGGCGACCCATCTCGCGGTAGCGCTCCCCGAGTTCGTGATACTCCTCGCCCACCGCCCAGTTGCCCAGATCATGACCGGCCAGATCTGTCGCGGCGGCATCGACCACGTCGGCCGCGGATCGATAGAACGCGATCACGCCGCTGATCTCGTCGACATCGACCGATGTCGGCACATCGACCATCCCGACCCCCTCGCCTCGTGTTCTCTCAGACCTTAGTGGCCCTGTCCGCAAATTCGTCGGGGGTCTTCGGCGTTCGATGAATACCCCGGACGAATTTACGAACAGCACCACTTAGACGCGCGACGACCCGATCAGGTTCCGTGGGGACACCGAGAAATCAGCGCGACAGGTCCACGCCGCGGGCTCGCACTGCGTCGATCAGAGCGGTCGACCGTTGCGCCGGTGGCACGTCGTGCACCAGAGCGAAGTCGCATCCGATGGCGCGTGCTCCCCCGTCGGCGTGCTCACTGTCGCCGACCATCAGTGCAGCCGCCGGCTCGATCCCCAGCGGGTCGAGCGCAGCGTGGAAGATCTCCGGGTTCGGCTTGATCGCGCCGACCTCGTATGACAGCGCATACTGCTCGACCAGGTCCTCGATGCCGTGCAGCGCGAGCACCTCACGCAGGTCGAAGGCGATGTTGCTCACCACGCCGACCCGGATGCCGGCCGCACGCACACCTTTGAGCACGGCGCAGGTGTCGTCGAAGATCCGCCACGAGTGCGGGTCGAGTACTCGCGCATACAGCTGTTCAGCGTGATCGGCCACGCTGAGACCGGATGCGCGCAGCATCGACAGGTAGGCCTTGCGGTGTTGGGCCGGATCAAGATCACGCTGTTCCCAGGCGATCCGGTCCTCATCGGCCAACGCGGCGGGAATCCCCACCGGCTGCGTCATCCGGCGGATCAGTTCCGCCTGGGTGTCCAGATGCAGCGCGTTGCCGTCGGCGTCGTGCAGCTCCGCGAACCATTCGTCGCGCGCCTCGAAGCGGAAGAGCGTGCCGGAGAAGTCGAACAGCACCGCCTGTGGGCGGGTCATGTGCCCGCAGCCTCCACCACCGCGGCGATGCGCCGGGCCACGGTCTGCGCCGCGTCCGCCGTCGGTGCCTCGACCATCACCCGCACCAACTGCTCGGTGCCGGACGGGCGCAGCAGCACCCGGCCGTCCCCACCGAGCTCGGTCTCGGCGTCGACCACCGACTGTCGGACCTTCTCCGACCGTGCCACCATGTGTTTGTCGGCGACCCGTACATTGATCAGCTCTTGGGGCAGCACGGTCATGATCGCGGCGAGTTCGTCGAGGCGACGCCCCGTCGCCGCGATCTGCTCCATCAGCAGCAGGCCTGTGAGGACTCCGTCGCCGGTGGTTCCAGAAGCGGGGATGACGATGTGACCGGACTGCTCGCCGCCCAGCGAATACCCGCCGCGACGCAGCTCTTCGAGCACATACCGATCACCGACAGCGGTGGTGCGCAAGGTGATACCCGCATCGCGCATGGCGATGTGCAGACCCAGATTGCTCATCACCGTCGCGACGAGCACGTTGTCATGCAGCCGATCCCGGTCGCGCAGAGCGGTCGCAAGGACCGCCATGATCGCATCGCCGTCGACGATCTGGCCGGATGCGTCCACCGCGAGACAGCGATCGGCGTCGCCGTCGTGGGCCAAACCGAGGTCGGCGCCGTGCTCGAGAACCGCTGCCTGCAGCTTGCCCATGTGGGTGGAACCGCAGCCGTCGTTGATGTTGAGACCGTCGGGTTCGGCGTGGATCGCAATGACCCGGGCGCCGGCGGCGGCGTACGCACTCGGCGCGATATCCGAGGCCGCACCGTGCGCACAGTCGACGACCACGGTGAGGCCGTCGAGACGCTGGTCGATGGCGGCGGTCAGATGACGCAGGTACCGGTCACCGGCGTCGGCGGCGTCGATGATCCGGCCGACGGCCGCGCCGATCGGGCGGGCGAACTCGTCATCGGCCATCGCCGCCTCGATCCGGTCTTCGACCGCATCGGCGAGTTTGTGACCGCCACCCGAGAAGAATTTGATGCCGTTGTCGGGCATCGGATTGTGCGATGCGGAGATCATCACACCGAAGTCGGCGCCGTAGTCGGCGGTGAGGAACGCGACAGCCGGCGTCGGCACGACACCGACGCGGATCGCGTCCACTCCGGTGGCAGCGAGGCCCGCACAGACAGCGGCCTCCAGCATCTCACCGGATGCACGGGGATCACGACCGACGACCGCCCGCGGCCGGACGTCGGTGGTGGACTGGTGTTCGAAAACGACCGCGGCGGCCGAGGCCAGGCGCAACGCGAGCTCTGGGGTGAGCTCGTCGTTGGCCAGGCCCCGGACGCCGTCGGTACCGAAAAGGCGTGCCACTCTCAGCGCTTGGAGTACTGCGACGCCTTGCGGGCCTTCTTGAGGCCGTACTTCTTGCGCTCCACGGCGCGCGGGTCACGGGTGAGGAAGCCGGCCTTCTTCAGTGCCGGACGATCCTCGGGGGTGACCTCGATCAGCGCGCGGGCGATGCCCAGACGCAGCGCACCGGCCTGGCCCGAGGGGCCACCACCGACGAGCTTGGCGAAGATGTCGAACGACTCGGTGCGCTCGACGGTGACCAGCGGAGCCTTGATGAGCTGCTGGTGCACCTTGTTGGGGAAGTAGTTCTCGAGGGTCCGGCCGTTCAGGTTGAACTCGCCGGTGCCCGGCACGAGACGCACCCGCACCACGGCTTCCTTGCGGCGGCCGACGGTCTGGATGGGGCGATCGAGGACGACCGTCTCACGCACGTCGTCGCTCACAGCGACGGCGACATCGGTGTCGTAGTCGTCGGCGGCCTGCTCCACTGCCTCGACGCCGGTGTCGGCAGCAGCGGCCTGCACCTCGTCGTCGATCTCGACGGCCGGTTCGTTGATGTTCTCGTTGCTCACTGGGCCACCTGCTTGATCTCGAAGGACACGGGGCGCTGTGCCTCGTGGGGATGGTTCGGTCCGGCGTACACCTTCAGCTTTCCGGCCATCGCGCGACCCAGCTTGGTGGAAGGCAGCATGCCCTTGATCGCCTTCTCGACCACGCGCTCGGGGTGGGTCTCCAGGAGCTCGGCAGTCGTCTGGACCTTGAGCCCACCCGGATGCCCGGAGTGGCGGTAGTTCAGCTTGCGGTCGGCCTTGTTGCTGGTCAGCACGACCTTCTCGGCGTTGATGATGATGACGTAGTCACCACCATCGACATGGGGCGCATAGGTCGCCTTGTGCTTGCCGCGGAGCAGGTTCGCGCTCTGCACGGCGAGGCGGCCGAGCACCACGTCGGTGGCGTCGATGACATGCCACGCACGCGTGATGTCACCGGCCTTCGGGGTGTAGGTAGGCACAGTTGTCCTCAACTCTGTCGATGTGGGTGCTGGTCGGGCACGATGGCAGAGGTTGCTCCCGGCGACCAGTGGGGACCCGGGCCTCGACTATCCACATCCCTCACGGGGACCCAGATGCCATGCACCAGCGATCCAGGTTACGCGACCGCGCAGGTCAGGGTCAAAACGCTCCACCGCCCCAGGTGGTGGGCTACGTCGAGGGCTCGATTCTGATCGTCGAGACCGCCCGGGAACACTCGGCATCGACCGATTCACCGGCACTGCCGTCCTGACAGCCGACCGAGACCTGCAGACCGTCGGCGACCTGGACGTACCAGCGGATGGTGCTGCCCGACGCCGGCGTTTCCCGATAGCTGATCACATCGCGACCCATGAAACGTGTCGACGGCGAGAACTCGGTCACCACATCGTCACCGCGCTGCCGGATACGATTTCCCAGGCTGCGGGCCACCGAGTCCAGCGTCGAATCCGAGCGGACCTCGCTCTGCACCACCAGCAGGCGCCGGCCGGTGTCCGGGTCGGCGAACACCGTGCGTGTGGTCTGCACGCCGGCCTGTCCGTCGGAGGAC
Source organism: Gordonia sp. NPDC062954 (assembly GCF_044543825.1). NCBI lineage: Bacteria > Bacillati > Actinomycetota > Actinomycetes > Mycobacteriales > Gordoniaceae > Gordonia > Gordonia sp. NPDC062954. The sequence goes on from NZ_JBITWL010000014.1 coordinate 62,709, forward strand.
TCCAGGTCGCTGCGCCGCCAGTCGGCCGGCACGACGATCGTGGTCCGCCCCAGGGCCACCGTGTTCTCCGCGGGATCGTCGGGGCCCACCTGCACCACCCCGACCGCGACCGCAACGATCGCGATCACCAGCGCGACGACACCCGAGGCCCACACCGCACGTCGTGAGGCTCGATCAGCGCCACCGGCGACCGGCTCCGGGGCGATCGGCCCGGCGGTGCCGTATCGACCGGTTTCGGACTGCGGACGACCGGTCCGCCACCCGTATCGGCCGATGAGGGCACGATCGACGTCGACCACGCGGCCGGCCAGGGCGTGCGTGCCGACGACCTCACGTGCGCGATCCCGCTCAGCCGGGTCGGCTCCATCGACGAAGACCGCCTCGACCGAGTCGTCGACGATCGACTCGGTCCGCTGCGCTATGTCATCGGCGTCGGGGGTGAGCACATCGGTGGCCTCGACCGACCAGCCGTTGACGGTCCGCCGCATCCGCGCGACATCCCAGTTCACGACGACCGATCGGGCGGGATCGTGCGGTGGCGCCGGCACGTGCGTGGTCTCTACCACCGCGCAGCGCTGCATCGCGCCGTCGCAGTGGCTGCGGGCGATCAGGACCGCACGCGCAACAAGTTCGACGGGCGCCGGCATCGGAGGCAGCGAGCGCGCCAACGCGGCGGTCCGCAGGCTGCCCCACGTGCTCGGATGTCCGACGACCATCGGCACCGGACCGTCCGGGCCGCGATCGGGTAGCCCCAGCTGCGCCCAGACGTCCCGCCATGCCTGCTCGGCGAAGATCCGCGATCCGCCGATCACCACCGTTGCGGAGTCGACCGCCTCGAGCAGCTCACCGACGTCGGCGCGACGACCGTCGGACAGCCGGAGATCGCCGTAGGCGAGATCGACCACGGTCGGGCGCGCAGCGGCGGTCACCAACCATCACTCCTGGGGTTCGACGTAGCCGACCTGGATCATCTCCTGGGGACGCGTCCGGGAGACGAGTTCGCCGCGGCCCGGGATGAGTTGTTGCATCCGCACCCGACCGGTGATGTAGCCCTCGTCCCGGTCGCCACTCATGAGCAGCATGTCGCAAGACAGGTCCTTCAGCCGACCGATGAGCGGATCGAACATCGCCCGTCCCACTCCGCCCGAGCGACGCGCGAGGATGATGTGGAATCCGATGTCGCGCGCGTGCGCGGCGAGTTCGACGATCGGGAACAGCGGATTGCCCGACGCCGTGGCCACCATGTCGTAGTCGTCGACGACGAGGTAGACATCGGCCCCCGTGTAGTAGGAGCGGTCCCGCAACTGTTGCGGCGTCACATCCTCCGGTGGGAGCCGGGCGGTCAGTATCTCCGCCAACTGCGTCATCATCGGACCGGCCTTGTTGGCCGAGCTCGCGTAGCCACCGAGGTGGTCACTGTCGATGATGCCGAGCATGGTGCGGCGGTAGTCGACGAAGACGATCTTGACCTCGTCGGGCGTCGAGTTGCGCACCAGACCGCCGACGATGTTGCGCAACAGGGTCGTCTTGCCGTGCTCCACATCGGAGAACACCATGAAGTGCGGCTGGGTGGTGAAGTCCAGCACCACAGGCGCGAGCTCCAGTTCACCGACACCCACCGCGACCTGGTTGGCCACCAATTCGAGACCCGCGTCGGCCACGAGCGAGTCGACGTCGCGTTGGGCGATCTGCGCGCCGAGCTTGCGCACGGCCATCGCCTCCCGGCCGCGGTAGGCGGCGGCCAGCTTGTCGACCGCATCCTGCACACCCGCCGGCAGCGTCTCGGCGACGCTGACCCCGTCGAGTCGGGGCAGGGCGATCAGCATGTGCAGCTCGTCGGGGGTCAAGCCGCGGCCGGGTCGATTGTGCGGCACCAGCGCAGCCGCACGCCGACCCATCTCCGAATCCATCGCGTCGCCGAGTTTCAATTCGATCCGGCTGCCCATCAGGTCCTTGACGGCGGGGCGGACCTCGGCCCAGCGGGTCGCGGTCACGATGACGTGCACGCCGTAGGACAGCCCCTGCGACACGATCGTGGTGACCTGCTCCTCGAGGAAGTCGAGTTCGTTGCGCAGCACACCGATACCGTCGATGACCAGGAACACGTCACCGTGGCGGTCGACGGCGAGCGGATCGTCGGCGCCACGCCCGGCGAACCAGTCCGCGCGACGCGCCCGGTAGTCACGCATCGACTCGATACCCATCCGGGAGAACAGCAGCTCCCGGTTGCGGACGATCGCGGCGACCTCGGCGACCGTGCGGCGCACCGCATCCATGTCCCCCCGCGAGGCGACCGAGCCGACGTGCGGCAGCCCCGCGATCGTCGACAGGCTGCCGCCACCGAAGTCCAGGCAGTAGAACTGCACCTGTTCGGGGGTGTGGGTGGCGGCGGCGGACATGATGATCGTGCGCACCGCGGTCGACTTACCCGACTGCGGTCCACCCACGACCGCGACGTTGCCCGCGGCTCCGGTGAGATCGAGTACCTGCATGTCGCGGCGCTGATCGTACGGACGGTCGACGTGACCCACCGCGAGCCGCAGGTTGCCGGCTCCCCCGGGCGTCGACCAATCCCGACGTCCGACGAGATGATCGACCGTCGGCGATTCGTCGAGCGGCTTGAGCCAGACCTCGTGTGCCGGCGGGCCGTGTCCGGTCATCCGGGCGACCAGCGTATCGAGCAACGTGGGCACGGAGGCGGCCGCCGGATCGTCGTAGGACGGGGTGTCGGGTTCTGCCGGCGGCTCTTCGTCCAGCAGTGCCTGCGCCTGATCCAGCACCGAGGCACTGGTGGCACCGTCGTCGAGCGGCACCGGCAGCGCGGTGAAGACCTTCATGCGCCCCCGCGGGCCGTTGTACACCGGCCCGTCGTCGATGACACCGTCGGCGGCGAGCGGCGGGTGATAGGGGCCCGACACGTAAGAGGTGTTGAAACGCACCGGCTCGGCCGAATCACACTTGAGATAGCCCGATCCCGGCACACTGGGCAGGTGATACGCGTCTGGCACACCCAACACGGAGCGGGATTCGTTGGCGGAGAAGGTTTTCAGACCAATGCGGTACGAGAGGTGACTGTCCAGGCCGCGGAGCTTGCCCTCCTCGAGGCGCTGGGAGGCGAGCAGCAGATGGATGTGCAACGAACGACCCAGCCGTCCGATCGCGACGAAGAGTTCGGCGAAATCGGGCTTCTGGGCCAGTAGTTCGGAGAACTCGTCGACGACGATGAACAGGGCGGGTAACGGTTCGAGCCGAACCCCTGACGCGCGGGCCCGCTCGTACTCGCTGACGTTGGCGAAATTGCCCGCCGACCGCAGCAGTTCCTGGCGGCGGTTCATCTCACCCGACAGCGCATCCTTCATGCGGTCGACCATCGACAGTTCCTGCTCGAGGTTGGTGATGATCGCCGCGACGTGCGGCGCCGACTCGAGCCCCAGGAATGTGGCGCCGCCTTTGAAGTCGACGAGGACGAAGTTCAACTCCGACGGTGAATGCGTGGCGAGCATCGCGAGCACCAGCGTGCGCAGGAACTCGGATTTACCGGAACCGGTTGCACCGATACACAATCCGTGCGGACCCATGCCACCGTGTGCGCTCTCCTTGATGTCGAGATCGACCGGTACCCCATCGGGCGTGATCCCGATCGGCACCCGCAGACGGTCGCGGCCGGTACGACCTCGCCAGCCGACCGCCGGATCGAACCGCGTGGCGTCGTGGATGCCGAGCAGCGCGGGCAATCCGGGATCGCTGGAGGTGGCCTCGCTCTCCAGGTTGGCCAACGCCGCCGCGGTGGCCAACCGGTACCGCGCCATCCGGCGCGCCAGCGTCTCCGCCTCCGGAATGCTCAGCGAGTCCATGTCGGCGATCTCCTCGACGCCGGCCGCACTGCGCGCGGACACCTTTGCGTTGCGGACCACCAGCTGCAGCCCGCGCCGGGCGGCCAGCCCGTCCGGGGGTGCGGTGAGGTCGAGGACGGTGACCCCCTCCATGCCGGCATCGTTGATCAACCGCTCATCGCCGGCGACATGACCGTCGTCGAGCACCACCACCAGGTGTGCGCGGCCGGGGGTCGGCGGGGCAGAACGGCTGAAGCGTCCTCGCTCGAGTAGATCGGTGGCCATGGAGTTCTCGAAATCCGCCAGCGTCGGATAGATCATCCGCATGGCGCCCACCCCGTCGCGCAGCGTCGGATGTCCCACGTGTGGAAGCCATTTGGCCCAGTCCCACGCCTCGCCGGCCGGATCGCCGGTGATGATCGCGACATGCAGGTGGTCAGGTCCGTGGAACGCGCACAACTCGACGATCATCGCGCGCACCAGATCTCGGGTCTCCTGCCGCGCGCCCTCGATGTTGACTGCCGGGAATCCGCGCAACGACACCGTCGTCGGCAGACGATGCACCGACGAGTACGTCCGGGAGAAGCGCCGCAGTGCCACCATCGACACCGGTTCGATGTCCTCGAGCGGGCCCGTCTCCGGCGGCATCAGCCGGGTCGCGAGTCGCTGCGTGCCCAGACCGATCCGGGCCCGGGCGAAATCGCTGTCGGTGGGGCGTCGTTCCCACATCCGCCGCGTCCCGATCACATCGAGCAACGATGTCGGGTCCGGGTGACTCCAGGTCGCCGCGGCCCGCTGGGCGGTCACCGTCTCGAGTACCTGTTGCCGGGTCTGGCCCAGATAGCGGAAGTAGTCCTTGCGTTCTTCGTTCAATTCCGCTGCACGCTTGCCGCCACCGCGCCCGCCGGCAGCGAACATGCCGAACATCGACATCAGCATCATCAGCGGAAACATCATGAACAGCGGGTTGGACAGGATGTTGCGTCCGCCGGTGACGAACATCAGCGCGATCATCCCGACGACGGCGACCACCATCACCACCGGCAGCAGTTTGAGCAGCATGTTGCCCGGCACCACCCGCGGCACATCCGGCGGCGGCTGCAGATTGAGTTCGCCGCCCGGCATCCGTGGCGGCGTGATCCGCGGACGGCGGACGAACCCCTCCGTAGTCGTCACCACGCGATCTCCCCCCGACCCCGATCCGGCTGCCCGAGTTCGTGCACTCGGGCGCCACTGGTACACAATTGACGCGGTTCGCATGGTAACCGCGAACCGGGCGGGGAGGATCCACCAGATGTCGACTCTGGATGCGCACACGAGGATGTCGCACGCGCCGAGCTTCGGGCCGACCGGAGGCGGACGCACCGATTCAGGTATCGAACCGGAACTGGTCCGGGTGTCGATCCTGGGCGGCAATACACAGCTGGATGTGGCTTTACCTGCGGCGATGCCAATCGCGGGACTCATCCCCGACCTCATCGCACAGATAGAGTCACGCAATCCGGCACGTCGGGATCCCGACGACCCGGACGGCGGGGACGACCGCCCGCATGACCGTCAGCAGCGCTGGACGCTGGCCCTGGTCGGACAGGAACCGATCGCCCCGAACCGCTGTCTCTCAGAGTCCGGAGTGCGCGACGGTGACCTGCTGGTTCTGCGTTCGACCCGCACCGGCGAGGCGCCCGCGCTGTTCGACGACGTGGTCGACGCTGTCGCTCGTTTGAATGAATCTCGCTTCGCCAGTTGGTCGGCCACGTCCGCCCGGATCGCGGGCTACACCGTCGCCGTGCTCGCGGCGATCGCGGCGGCCGTCGCCCTCGGCGCCTACCGATCCACCAGCGGGGCGGTGTGGGTGGCCGCATTGAGCGCGCTGGCCGGCATCGGCCTGATCACCGCGGGCAGTATCGTCGCGCGCTATTACCGTGACGAACTCAGCGCCACAGTGCTTGTCGCCGCCGCAACGCCACTCGTGTTCGTCACCGGCATGTTGGTGACGCCGGGCAACTACGGCGCCGCACACCTGACCTTCGGCTGCGCGCTGACTCTGGTCGCGACCGTGATCTCGTATCGACTCACCGCAGTCGGCGCCGCTGTCCACAGCGCGGTCACCACCGCGGCGTTGCTGACCGGGGCCGGCTGTACCGCCGCCCTACTCCTCGACGCCGACATCAGCGATGTCGCTGCCGTTCTCGCCGCCGTCGGCTTGCTGCTGGTGGCGTTGGCGCCGCGGTTGACCATTGTGCTGGCCAAATTGCCATTACCTCCGGTACCGACCGCGGGCGCGCCGATCGACGTCGAGGATGTCGAGCCGAAACCGGCGATCGAAGGTATCGGCGCGATCGGCGCGATGGCGCTGCCCAAGGCCGATGCCCTGGAGCGACGGTCGTTCGTGGCCAATGCCTACCTCACCGGGATCGTTGCCGGCACGTCGCTGGTCACGGCGGTCTCGGCCTTCCTCGCGGCCGCCCCCCTATCCGGGTTCGCGCCGAAATCGGCCGCCTACGCGGCGATCGTCGCGGTGGTCCTGTGCCTGCGGGGACGCTCACACAGCGATCTGGCGCAGGCCGCCTTTCTGATCGGCTCGGGGGCACTCGCGATCCTCGGACTGACCACCGGTCTGGCATTCGGCGCAGGCGGCTGGCCCATCACCGCCTTCGTGGTCGCGATGGGCATCATGGTCGCGGCGCTCGTGCTCGGCGTGGTGGCACCGAATCAGGAGTTCTCACCGGTCATGCGGCGCGCCGCGGAGATCGCCGAATATCTACTGGTCGCGATCATTGTGCCGCTGCTGCTGTGGATTCTCGATCTGTACCGGATCATCCGGGAGATCTGACGTGCGCAGTAGCGCGCATTTCAGGACCTTCGGAGGCCGGGTTCGACAGCGGCACGTGGCGGTCGCCGCAGCGATGATCTCGACCGTCGTACTCACCCTCACGCTGTCGGGTGCACCCGCTGGCGCGATCACACCACCGACGGTGAACTCCTCAGCCCTCGTGCGTTCGGCCCCGGTTGCGCCACCGGAGCCGACCGAACAGCGCACGCTGTGCGCCAAACCGTTGGTAACGGGCAGCCACGACATCTCCAAACCAACTGCGGCACAGAAGATGATGAACCTTCCCGAGGCGTGGCGCTTCAGCCGGGGCAAGGGCCAGAAGGTGGCGGTGATCGACACCGGCGTCACACCTCATCCGCGCTTGGGCCGGGTTGCCGGCGGCGGTGACTACGTGTCGTCGGGCACCGGCCTGGCCGACTGCGACGCGCACGGCACCCTCGTGGCCGGGATCATCGCCGCACGGCCGAGCAGCCGCGACGCCTTCGCGGGGGTCGCCCCCGAGTCGTCACTCATCTCGATCCGACAGTCCAGCGGTGCCTACTCGGCCAAAGACCGCCGCAGCGCCGACGACACGGACCCCACGGTCGGCTCGGGCTACGGATCGGTGCGCACCCTGGCAAATGCGGTGGTCCGCGCCGTCGACCTCGGGGCCACGGTGATCAACATCTCCGAGGTCGCATGCGCACCCGCCGGCGACCGGCTCAACGACGCATCCCTGGGCGCCGCGGTGAAATACGCCTACGACCGCGACGTGGTGGTGGTCGTGGCGGCAGGCAACCTGTCGCAGAACTCCGGCTGCCAGCAGCAGAATGCGGAACCGACACCAGGTGGCACCGGCTGGGGATCGGTGAGCACCGTCGCCAGTCCGGCCTGGTTCACCCCGTATGTGCTCGCGGTCGGATCGGTGGACGCAGGCACCGGAGCCCCCAGTGGCTTCAGCCTGCACGGACCGTGGGTGGCGGTGGCCGCACCCGGCACCGACATCGTCAGCCTCGACAGCACGCGCGGCTCCTCGAAACTGGTCGATGCGCAACAGGGTCGCGACGGGCCGGTTCCCATCGGCGGAACGAGCTTCGCCACGCCCTATGTGGCCGGCACCGTGGCGTTGGTCCGCTCGCGCTATCCCGAGCTCAGCGCGAAGGAGGTCATGGCACGCATTGTGCGAACCGCTCATGGACCGGGGACCGGCCACGACACCGCGATCGGCTACGGGGTCCTCGACCCCGTCGCGGCGCTGACGAATCAGATTCCCCGCGACACGCCGGACGCGGCCCAGCCGAGGGCCATTGCCGCCCCCACACCGGAGGCACCCCCGGATCACACCGCGCGCAACGTGGCGATGATCGGAACCGGGGTGTGTGCCGCACTGATCGCCGCGGTGCTGGCGATCGCGCTACCCCATCGCCGTGTCACACGTCTCGATCCCGACGAGTTCTGACCGACACGCCGAGCGTTGCCGCGGGCCCTATCGCGCGGTGCGGGCGGGGCGCAATTCACGCGGCAGCGCGAAGGTGACCGTCTCGTTGGCGGTGGTGACCGATTCCACGGAGTCGAAACCGTGCTCGGCCAACAGGTCGATCACGCCACGCACCAGCACCTCCGGCACCGACGCGCCCGATGTGATCCCGACCGTGTCCACACCGTCGAGCCAGTCGAGGTCGATGTCGCGGGCGTAGTCGACGAGATGTGCGGCGCTCGCGCCTGCCTGCAACGCCACCTCGACCAGACGGACCGAGTTCGACGAGTTCTTCGAGCCGACGACGATCACCAGGTCGCAGCGCGGCGCCATCGCCTTGACCGCGACCTGCCGGTTCTGCGTGGCATAGCAGATGTCGTCGCTGGGCGGGTCGTTGAGCAGCGGGAACTTCTCACGCAGCCGGTTGACCGTCTCCATCGTCTCGTCGACCGACAGCGTGGTCTGCGACAGCCAAACGATCTTCGACTCGTCGCGCACCGTCACGTTGTCGACACTGTCGGGGCCGTCCACGAGCTGCACGTGTTGCGGCGCCTCTCCCGCGGTGCCCTCCACCTCTTCATGACCCTCGTGCCCGATGAGCAGTATGTCGTAATCGTCGCGGGCGAACCGCTTGGCCTCCTGGTGGACCTTGGTCACCAGCGGACAGGTGGCGTCGATCGTTTTCAGGCTGCGTTCGGCGGCGGTGCGGTGCACCTCCGGGGACACGCCGTGCGCGGAGAACACCACAAGCGCCCCTTCGGGCACCTCGTCCGTCTCGCCGACGAAGATCGCGCCGCGCTCGCTGAGGGTCTCCACCACGTGCCGGTTGTGCACGATCTCCTTGCGCACGTACACCGGCGCACCGTGCTTGTCGAGCGCACGCTCGACGGTCTCCACGGCACGGTCCACCCCGGCGCAGTAGCCGCGCGGTTCGGCCAGCAGGACACGTTTGCGTTCAGACATGCCTCCCAGGGTACGGGGTCGGTCCGGGTCGGTTCGGTCCCCGACGCGACCGACTGGCGCCGGTGGACCCGTACCACCGGGAATGGCAGAGTATGGGCATGGTTCGCGCACCCTATCCGGCCCGCATCGCCGCCGGACTCGTCGTCACCGCGATCGAGGAGACCCGCAAACTGCCCACACTGGTTGTCACATTGCCCATGACGGCGGTGAGCCAGACCGTGCAGGCCGGCATGCGGATGCAGCAGAACATCGCCGAACTCGCGATCAAGGGCGACCTCGCCCTGGAGATGCTCTTCGACCGTCCGGTCGAGGAGCCCGAGTGGGCGCGCTTCGACGAGGACGACGATGCCGAAGCGGACACCGAGGCCGCTCGCACCCCGATCGAGAGTGCCGCCCCACCGAAGAAGAAGCCGGAACCCAGGAAGGCTGCGACAAAGACGACCGCGACCAAGAAGACCGCGGCGAAGAAGACTGCGGCGAAGAAGACTGCGGCCACGAAGTCGGCATCACAGGCCGCGGAGAAGTCGGTGACCGCGGCTGTGACCGATGCCGAGCAGACCGCCGGTCCGGACGCGTCCGCCGGTCGTTTCGCGCTCTACAGTGCCCCGCCGGAGGATCTGGTCGGTCGCGACGGCGACGGGACGTCGGATGGCGCAGTCGAGACGACCGGCGCCGGCGAGGTGCCCGAGATCGTCGAGTACATCGAGTACGACAACCTCACCCTGGCGCAGCTGCGTGCCAAACTGCGCGGGGTCGGCGTCGACGAACTCGAGGCCCTGGTCGCCTACGAACGGGCCACCAAGTCCCGGGCGCCGTTCGTCACCATGATCGACAACCGGATCGCCGCACAGAACAGCAAGCGGCAGCCGTCGACGTGACGCCCGCCGACTTGTGACCGACGCGAATTCGGCCGAGAACCCGTGGCCGGTCCGGACCGTCAACACGAAAATCGCCGACTGGATTCACCGCCTCGGGCAGATCTGGGTCGAGGGCCAGGTCACCCAGATCAACCGGCGTCCGGGCACCCGGGTCGCCTTCCTGACGTTGCGTGACCCCGCGGCAGACATCTCGATCTCGGTGACCTGCAGCCCAGACCTCTTGTACCGCACCGAAGTTCCCCTCACCGAGGGCAGTCGGGTCGTCATGCTGGGACGGCCGACATACTTCACCGGTCGCGGAACCGTCTCCCTGCGTGTCACCGACATCCGGCCGGTGGGGATCGGTGAACTCCTGCTCCGGATCGAACGTCTACGCCAGCTGCTGACCGCGGAAGGACTGTTCGATGCGCGGCTCAAGCGCCCACTGCCGTTCCTGCCGCGGTCGATCGGATTGATCAGCGGTCGGGCCAGCGCAGCGCAACGTGACGTGATGACGGTGGCCGCCGATCGGTGGGATGCTGTCCGATTCGTGGTACGCGACGCGCCGGTCCAGGGGCCGACGGCCGTTCCGCGAATACTGACACATCTCAGCGAGCTCGACGCCGAACCGGACGTGGAGGTCATCATCATCGCCCGCGGCGGCGGCAGCGTGGAGGATCTGCTGCCGTTCTCCGATGAGGCACTGTTGCGGGCGGTGGCCGCCTGCCGGACACCGGTGATCAGCGCCATCGGTCACGAACCCGACACCCCGCTGCTCGATCTGGTTGCCGACCTGCGCGCGGCGACGCCGACTGATGCGGCCAAGCGGGTGGTGCCCGATGTCGGCGCCGAACTCGAGGGGATCGACGAGCTGCGTCGGCGCAGCGCACACGCACTGCGCAACTGGGTGCGCCGCGAACAGCACGTGGTCGACGGATTGCGCGCCCGTCCGGTCCTGGCGCGGCCACTGACCATGCTCGACGCGCACGCGGAGACCATCGATCGGATGCGTCGTGACCTCCGCCGCGACATCCGCCGGCACATCGATGCCGAGGATCGCCGCCGTGATCATCTTTCCGCACGATTGGCCACCCTGGGTCCGGCACAGACGCTGGCCCGCGGGTATGCGGTGGTCCAGCGCACCGACGTCTCGCCCGCGCATGTCGTCGGGTCGGTCGCCGAGATGCCGGCCGGTGCACAACTACGCATCCGGGTCTCCGACGGGTCGGCCGCCGCGCAGGTGGCCGCCGCCCAAGCGCCACGGCAGGCGGAGTCGACGAACGCGAAGAAGGGATGACGAACACATGAGTCCGCAGAGTTCAGATACGCCCGATGACCAGACGCCGGTCTCGGAGCTGGGTTACGAGGCAGCCCGTGACGAGCTCGCCGAAGTCGTCGCGGCACTCGAACACGGCGGGCTCGACCTCGACGCGTCGTTGGCGCTCTGGGAGCGCGGGGAGGCGTTGGCAAAGCGATGTGAGGAGCATCTGGCCGGTGCTCGCGAACGGATCGAGGTCGCACTCAGCGAGGGCGAACCCGAGGACTGATCCCCTGCGTCAGCTCGTCGGCAACGGTTGCTTGGCCAGTACGCCGCGGGCGAGTTCGGACATGTCCTCGTCGGGCCCACGCGACAGCACGGCGATTCGAACGTCACCGAGGTCGGTGATCCAGAACTTCTTGTCCCCGTTGGCATAGGTCACCCACTCGCGACCGCCTTCGGTGCGGGTACCCGTACCGAGCGCCTCTCCGTCGCCGAGGAACACCACCAGATCGTCCTCGGCGGCGTTCGTCTGGCTCAGCTGCACGTAGGCGCCCACATCTGAGATCCAGCCGACGTTGCTCACCGTCGTCCCGCCCACCGGAAGGGTCGAACCGGAGTTCGGCTTCCAACCGTCGGGGGTGTCGGGCAGACGGATCGGGAACGGCAGATCACGCGCGTCGGCCTGCAGTGCGTTCGACACATCGAACTCAGGTGTCTGGTCGTCGGAGGCCTGACCCGTCAACCCCACCGAGCAGTTCCCGGACGCGACCGCCACGATCGCGCAGATGATCAGCAGCGGGATCAAGGACCAGATCATGTCCTTGCTGCTGTGCAGGATACGGGGTTTGTCGGCCATGACGGCCAGTAAACCAGGCGGGGTGGCTGCTCAAACGCCGGGTGTGACATGCAAGGATGAGGACAATCGCTTTGTTGTCGAAGTGTCACCGCCGCCACGCCGAGGAGTCCGACATGTCCCCTTCCCCCCAGGCCCCCGACCGTAACCTCGCGATGGAATTGGTGCGGGTCACCGAAGCCGCCGCGCTCGCGGCCGGCCGGTGGGTGGGCCGCGGTGAGAAGAAGAAGGGCGACGGGGCGGCCGTCGACGCGATGCGCGAACTTCTCTCGACCGTTTCAATGCGCGGTGTCGTCGTGATCGGCGAGGGCGAGAAGGACGAGGCGCCGATGCTGTTCAACGGCGAGGAAGTCGGCAACGGTCAGGGCCCGGAATGCGACGTCGCGGTGGACCCGATCGATGGCACCACCCTGATGGCCGAGGGCCGACCGAACTCGATTGCCGTCATCGCGGTCAGCGAGCGCGGCACGATGTATGACCCATCTGCGGTGTTCTACATGGACAAGATCGCCGTCGGCCCGGAGGCCAAGGGCGCCATCAACATCGAAGAGTCCGTCGAGTGGAACATCAATTCGGTCGCCAAGGCCAAGGGCATCGACATCGCCGATTTGACCGTGGTGGTGCTCGACCGACCCCGCCACGCCGATCTGATCGGTGAGATCCGTCAGGCCGGCGCCAAGATCCGGCTGATCTCCGACGGCGACGTCGCCGGCGCGATCGCTGCAGCGGACAACTACAGCACCGTCGACATGCTGATGGGCGTCGGCGGCACCCCCGAGGGCATCATCACCGCCGTCGCGATGAAGTGCATGGGTGGCGAGATCCAAGGCAAGCTCTGGCCGCGTGACGACGCCGAGCGCCAGAAGGCCATCGACGCCGGCCACGATCTGGACCGCGTGCTCACCAACGACATCCTGGTCCGCGGCGAGAACTCCTTCTTCTGCGCGACCGGCGTCACCAACGGCGACATGCTGCGCGGCGTCACGTACCGCCCGAATGGCGCCACCACCCGCTCGCTGGTGATGCGCTCCAAGTCGGGCACCATTCGCCGCATCGAAGCCGTGCATCAGGTCACCAAGCTCCGCGAGTACGCGCGCCTGGACGTGTAGGTCCGGTGCAGCCGGAGCTGCGCGCGGGCCCGGTCGCCGGCCGTGGCCTCGGGCACCTGTGACTCAGGACACCGTCGGCACGGCAGCCGATCACCGCCGCTGACCGGCCACGATACGATTCGCGGGTGAGTACAGCCCCCACTCCTGAGTTCCGCTACAGCGACCTGCTGCCCACGGGCGCCGACGACACGCCCTATCGATTGATCACCACCGAAGGTGTGTCGACGATCGAGGTGGACGGTCAACGCTTCCTGAAGGTGACACCCGAGGCCATCACGAAGCTGACCGCCGAGGCGATGCACGACATCAGCCACTACCTGCGGCCGGCGCACCTCGCGCAGCTGCGCAAGATCATCGACGACCCGGAGGCGTCGGGCAACGATCGCTTCGTCGCGCTCGACCTGCTCAAGAACGTCAACATCTCCGCCGGAGGTGTCCTACCGATGTGCCAGGACACCGGTACCGCGATCGTTATGGGCAAGAAGTCAGAGGGTGTGCTGACCGGCGCCGACGACGCCGAGGCCATCTCGCGTGGTGTCTTCGACGCCTACACGAAGCTCAATCTGCGGTACTCGCAGCTGGCGCCGCTGACGACCTACGACGAGAAGAACACCGGCACCAATCTGCCTGCGCAGGTGGAGATCTACGCCACCGAGCAGGGGCCGAAGGGACCGGAGTACAAGTTCCTGTTCATGGCCAAGGGCGGCGGGTCGGCCAACAAGTCGTTCCTGTTCCAGGAGACCAAGGCCATCCTGAATCCCAAGCGAATGCTGGAGTTCCTCGACGAAAAGATCCGGTCGCTGGGCACCGCCGCCTGCCCGCCGTATCACCTGGCGGTGGTGATCGGCGGGACGTCGGCCGAATTCGCCTTGAAGACAGCGAAATACGCGTCGGCCCACTATCTCGATGCGTTGCCGACGGAAGGCTCTATGTCGGCGCACGGGTTCCGTGACACCGAGTTGGAAGACGAGGTCTTCAAGCTCACCCAGTCCTTCGGGATCGGCGCCCAATTCGGCGGCAAGTACTTCTGCCACGACGTCCGGGTGGTCCGCCTGCCGCGCCACGGCGCTTCCTGTCCGGTGGCCATCGCGGTCTCGTGTTCGGCCGACCGGCAGGCGCTCGGCAAGATCACCGCCGACGGTGTGTTCCTCGAGCAACTCGAGACCGACCCCGCCAAGTACATGCCCGCCGTCGGCGTCACCGAGGACATCGAGGGCGGCGAGGCGGTCGAGATCGATCTCAACCGCCCGATGCCCGAGATCCTGGCCGAACTGTCCAAGCACCCGGTCAAGACCCGGCTGTCGCTGACGGGCCCGCTCGTGGTCGCCCGCGACATCGCGCACGCCAAGATCAAAGAACGCCTCGACGCCGGCGAACCGATGCCCGACTACCTGCGCGACCATCCCGTCTACTACGCCGGCCCCGCGAAGACCCCGGAGGGGATGGCGTCGGGTTCGTTCGGTCCCACCACTGCCGGCCGCATGGACTCCTACGTGGAGCAGTTCCAGGCCGCCGGCGGCTCGATGGTGATGCTCGCCAAGGGGAATCGGTCCAAGCAGGTCACCCAGGCCTGCGGTTCGCACGGCGGGTTCTACCTGGGCTCGATCGGCGGCCCGGCCGCCCGCCTGGCACTCGACTGCATCAAGAGCCAGGAGGTCATCGAGTACCCCGAGCTCGGTATGGAAGCCGTGTGGAAGATCGAGGTGGAGAACTTCCCCGCGTTCATCGTCGTCGACGACAAGGGCAACGACTTCTTCACCGATCCGGGTGGCGCGGTCACCGTGCCGCTGGGGGTTCGCGTCCGGTCGTGAGGACAGTGCCGTAGATCGGTGTCGACATGTGGCCTCAAAGTACGGCGATATCGATCTACGACGCAGTCGGGCACGACGTACATGGAGTCACCGCGCCATCCCACCCACGGGCACGCAATACCTGTCCGATCTGGCGAGCCGTCTGACAAGGGCGGTCGAACACCTGCCCCCAACCGACGCGAAGCGTCTGGCGTTGAGCATCGACGGCGGCATCAAGGTCCCGCTGCAGGTCGAGATCTCGGTTCCGTGAGTCGTCATGGGCCGCACGACCATCGAGTTCGATCACCAACCCCCACTCCACATAGTCGACATCGCGGAACCCACGGCGACCGACTGTGGTCGCGGCCTGTCGCGCCGGCTCGGGCAGTCCATGCCTGCGTTCGACAGCCACCAGATATCCATGCTCGAGGACCGAGCACGTCCCGTTGGCCACATCGTCGAGAACGCCCGCCACAAACTCTCGACGGCGCATCCGTGGCCGACCCCAAATCGCGCCTATCAGACGGTCCGCAGTCGTCTTCCGGGAGTTGACGGCGTCCGCCAGACATGCGATGACGTCAGTCTCCGACCGCGCTTCAGCGGCGACGTCGAGGACCGCCTGCTCCACTCGCATGCGCGGAGGATGCGTTTCCCACATCACCTTTGCTTCGAGTTGAGTCCCGTAGTGGACGACGACGCCGGGACGCCGTGTCACCCGACGTGAGCGATCCACGACGATGTGGATAGGACCGGAGTCGGGTGTGCCGTCGGAATTCAGTGCCGAGCGGTGGCTCAGCGCAGCAGGGTGAACGTCGAGGACTGCACACCAGGCTCGCTGGCGCCACGTCAGCGGCCCGGTGTGGTTGACGTAGACGCCCGGATACACCCGAGCCCATTCCCGACAACGCACTTTGCGACGGATGAACGCGGCGGTGTACCCGCGCGCCGTCACCTGGTGCCGCGCGACAACGCCGTCTTGCTCGACAAGAAAGTCGTCGAGTTGCGACAGGGCGGGAGCGCAGGTCGGATCAATCACCCCCGAACTCTGAGCGACTCACCCGCCGATATCCCCGTCCGCAGCGCCGCTGTGCATAACGTCCGTCGGCATCCCCAATCCGCCGACTGTTGCGCCGTACTTTTGTGTCAACTGACGACCCGAAAGTACGGCGGATCTCACAACACCATCCATGGCCCGGACGTATGGGGTGAGTACCGTGGTTATCACCGCCGATGAAGCTGGAGGAACACGAATGACCGAACAGCAGTACCGCATCGAGCACGACACGATGGGCGAGGTCAAGGTCCCGATCGATGCGCTCTGGCGCGCACAGACCCAGCGGGCAGTGGAGAACTTCCCGATCAGCCATCGACCGTTGGAGCGCACCCAGATTCGCGCGATGGGCTTGCTCAAGGCGGCGTGCGCCCAGGTGAACAAGGATCTCGGACTGCTGGACGCGGCACAGGCCGACGCGATCATCGCGGCCGCCAAGGAGATCGCCGAAGGAGCGCACGACGACCAGTTCCCCATCGACGTGTTCCAGACGGGATCGGGCACCAGCTCCAACATGAACTCCAACGAGGTCATCGCCTCGATCGCCAAGGCCAACGGTGTCGAGGTGCATCCGAATGACCACGTGAACATGTCGCAGTCGTCGAACGACACCTTCCCCACGGCAACCCACGTCGCGGCAACCGAAGCCGTTGTCACCGACCTCGTCCCGGCACTCGATCATCTTCGCCTGGCCCTGCTCGACAAGTCCACACAGTGGCGCGAGGTGGTCAAGAGCGGCCGGACGCACCTGATGGATGCGGTACCAGTGACCCTCGGCCAGGAGTTCGGCGGTTACGCGCGCCAGGTGGAGGCCGGCATCGAGCGGGTCACCGCGACCCTGCCACATGTCGGTGAACTGCCCATCGGCGGCACCGCCGTCGGCACCGGGCTCAACGCCCCGGAGGCCTTCGGCACCAAGGTCGTCACCGAACTGCGCCGGCTGACCGACGTCGACGCCCTCTCGCTGGCCACCGACAACTTCGAGGCGCAGGCAGCGCGCGACGGCCTCGTCGAACTGTCCGGAGCGCTGAAGACCGTCGCCGTCTCCCTCACCAAGATCGCCAACGACGTCCGCTGGATGGGATCGGGCCCGCTCACCGGACTCGGTGAGATCCTGCTCCCCGACCTGCAGCCCGGAAGCTCCATCATGCCCGGCAAGGTCAATCCTGTTCTCCCCGAGGCGGTCACCCAGGTGGCCGCACAGGTGATCGGCAACGATGCCGCGGTGACCTGGGGTGGCGGCAACGGCGCCTTCGAGTTGAACGTGTACATCCCGATGATGGCCCGCAACGTACTCGAGTCGCTGAAGTTGCTGGCCAACGTGTCTCGCCTGTTCGCCGACCGCTGCATCAGCGGACTGGTGGCCAACGAGGAGCGGTTGCGCACCCTCGCGGAGAGTTCGCCGTCCATCGTGACCCCGCTCAACAGTGCGATCGGGTACGAGGAGGCGGCCGCAGTTGCCAAACAGGCACTCAAGGAGGGCAAGACGATTCGCCAGACCGTGGTCGACCGCGGCCTGATCGGCGACAAGCTGTCGGAAGCAGAACTCGACGCACGCCTCGACGTGCTGAAGATGGCCAACCTCGATCGCGAACGCTGAGCACTGTCGTGGAGCAATTCCCCGAGAACTGGCAGACCGCACTCGTGCTGGTCGCCCATCCCGATGACCCCGAGTATGGGATGGCCGCGGCCGTCGCACGATGGACCGCGTCAGGCAAACGCGTCATCTACGCACTGGCGTCGAGCGGCGAGGCAGGCATCGAGGGCATGGACCCGGCCACGGCCGGGCCCGTCCGGGAAAACGAGCAGCGCACTTCCGCCGCCATCGTCGGGGTCGACGAGGTGGAGTTCTGGGGCTTCCCCGACAGCGAGATCCGCAATACCGCCGAACTCCGCGACCGTGTGCGCGACACCATCTGTCGCGTGCATCCCGACGTGGTCCTGTCGCTCTATGGCGGACCCGAGTGGGCTCCGGGGATGCCCAATCAGCGCGATCACATGGAGTTTTCCGCCGCCGTGCTCGATGCCTACGACAGCCTCGACGTCGAGCGGCCGCGGTGGCTCTTCGAAAACGGCCCCGCCGCCACGCACAGGGTCGACGTGGCCGATCAGATCGATCTCGCGGTGCGGTCACTGGCCGCACACGAGCAGTACCTCTCGGTGCTCGACCCTGACACCCCGGTGATCGAGCAGGCCCGCCGGCAGATCGACATGGTCACCGGTGGTGAATTCTGCGGCTTCGAACTCAAGCGTTCGCGACCCTGACCGAACCGGGACGTTGGTGGCGCTCTGAGTGCGCCCAGCGAAACGGGGACCGGCCGATCGCCGATCCCCGCCTCTGGTGTGCGGAGGCTCAGCCGCCCGCGGTGGTCTGCGACAGCGACGGCAGCAAGCTGACGAGCTGATTGAGCAATTGGGTCAGGGAATCCGCGCCGGGCATCGCCGACGTGCTCGGCGACGACGACTCCGGCACCGCCGACTGGGGTGTCGACGATTCGGGAGCCGACGATTCGGGCGTCTGAGGGTCGGATGCCTCCGATCCCGACGACGCAGATCCCGACGGTCCGGCCTGATTCACCCCGATCGCGATCTTCGGGTGCTTGGCCGGATCGAGCCAGGTCAACACCTTGCGCATCAGATCCTTGTCGATGGCGATGCACCCCATGGTCGGCTGGTTGTTGGTCACGTGCAGGAACATCGCCGACGCCTTACCCGGAATCCGCTGCGGGTTGTGCGCGATGTTGACCGCATAGTCGTACACCGGCCCGGAGTCGTAGAGGTTCTCACTGTCGCCGCCGGGACTCTGCACCTGTCGCACCATCGTGTTGTAGGTGGGCGACTTCATGTTCGAGTCCCACCAGTCCTGCCGATCGACCTGCTTGTAGGGCATCTTCGTGCCCGGGTTCGGCAGTCGACCGAAGGCCTGGTCCAGGTCGAAGGTGCCCTCTGGTGTGCGATAGACGTTGTCCTCGGGTTCACCTATCCCGAGCGATCCGAGGAAGGCCTTCGTGGGGCCGATGACCGGTTTCCACGCGTCGTCGGTGCCACGTTCGAAGGCGGTCAGGGTCGCCGTGGTGTCACTGGCCTCCGGCGCGGTGACGACGATCATCTGACTGCTGTCGACCTCGGAACTCCCGGTGCCCCCGAGCCCGAGGTTGCCGGCGAGGGTGTTCAATACCTCGTCGAGCATCGGGATACCGGTCTCGGGAATCGGCGATCCCGACGGCGCGGCCGGCGTCGTCGACGGTGTCGTTGTTGCGGGTGCGGCGAGTGCGCTACCGGCACCTCCGGCAACGGCGGCGACGACCGCGATCACCAGAAGTCCCAGAAACCTCATTCGTCTCATCAGTAACTTCAGCACCACACCAGTGTGCCAGCGAGTGCGAGCTTGTGAGTCTCGTGCCGGTCACGGTGCGATTGTGATCGGATCACTGCTGAACCCGATCGTTCGTGGACGCGGTATAGACGCCAACCGCGCACCCACCACGTTCACGCGCATGTCGGAGCATGCGCGTGAACGCGACGAGTGCGCGGTTGGCGAAAGGGGCCCGGCTATGCGCCGGGGGCGAACTCCTCGAGCATGTCGGTCACCAAGGCCGCGATCGGCGAGCGCTCACTGCGAGTCAGTGTGACGTGCGCGAACAGCGGGTGGCCCTTCAGTTTCTCGATGACCGCCGCGACGCCGTCGTGGCGGCCGACCCGAAGGTTGTCGCGTTGGGCGACATCGTGCGTGAGCACCACGCGCGAGCCGGCTCCGAGCCGTGAGAGCACAGTCAGCAGCACGTTGCGTTCCAGCGATTGCGCCTCGTCGACGATCACGAAGGAGTCGTGCAACGAACGGCCGCGGATGTGGGTGAGCGGAAGCACCTCGAGCATGCCGCGGCTCAACACCTCCTCGATCACCTCGGGCGATGCGAGACCTTCGAGGGTGTCGAAGACAGCCTGCGCCCAGGGCCCCATCTTCTCCGCCTCACCGCCGGGCAGGTATCCCAACTGTTGGCCGCCGACCGCGTACAAGGGCCGGAAGACGACCACCTTTCGCTGGGTACGGCGTTCCAGAACTGCCTCGAGTCCAGCGCACAGCGCCAGCGCCGATTTGCCGGTGCCCGCCTTGCCGCCGAGCGACACGATCCCGACGCTGTCGTCGAGCAGGAGGTCGAGGGCCACACGCTGTTCTGCCGACCGGCCATGTAGACCAAAGGCCTCACGGTCGCCGCGGACAAGCTGCACCCGCTTGTCCGCATTGACCCGACCGAGCGCGCTGGACGAATGGCCGAGCAGCCGAATACCGGTGTGGCATGGCAACTCTCGCGCTTCGTCGATGTCCACGACGCCCTCGGCGAACAGGGTGTCGATACTCGTGCTCTCGACGTCCAACTCGGTCATCCCGGACCATCCGGACACCACCACGTCCTGTGCGTGGTACTCGTCGGCGGCAAGACCGACGGCGCCGGCCTTGACGCGCAGCGGGGTGTCCTTGGAGACCAGCGTGACGTCACTGCCTTCGGCGCGAAGATTCAACGCGCAGGCGAGGATTCGGGAGTCGTTGGTCTCGGTTCGGAAACCTGCCGGGAGCACCGCCGGATCGGTGTGGTTGAGCTCCACCTGCAGCGTGCCGCCCTCGTCACCGATCGGGAGCGGAATGTCGAGGCGGCCGTGCTCGAGTCGGAGGTCGTCGAGCAACCGGAGTGCCTCGCGAGCGAACCAGCCGAGTTCATGGTGGTGACGTTTGCCCTCGAGTTCGCCGATGACGACCAGCGGCAAGACCACATGGTGTTCGGCGAAACGCGTGACCGCCCAGGGATCGGAGAGCAGGACGGAGGTGTCGAGGACGTAGGTGCGTGTGGTCACGTAGGGCTCCTACGTTTGTGCGGGCCCCGCACAAACCAGTTGCGACGACCGGCGGGTTCTTGCCCGTCTTGGCTGGTCAGCCAAGGTGGACGAGGACCGGGGCCGGCCCTCTCGCGTTGCTGGTGCAAACCACGAATCGAACCTCCCGGACGAACCGCTTCCCCGCGGTCCGTCACTGGCCAACGTACGCCGAAACACCCCTGCCCGGCGCGGCGGACAGGGGTGTGTCGGCGTGAATTATGCGTTAACGCACGTTGCCTGGCGGCTACGTCGCGCTGGTTACACCGGCGCGATCCAGAACGCGACGTCGAGCCTCTTCTGCCTCGCCGTCGAGGCCTGCGACCGACGCGAGCTTGCATGCGTCGACGATGGCGGCTGCGACGCGAGTGCGGCTCTCGGCATCCTCGTAACCGGCGATGAGTGCGCGCTCGGCGTCGAAGTCGGCGATGTCGGAGCCGATGGGCTCGGTCTCCAACCGGGCCAGCGCCTGGTCGACGGCGACCACCGTGGCGGCCGGATCGGCGACGAGTCCGGCGTTGAGGAAGGCGCCGAACGTGGCGGCCTGCACGGCGTCGTCGGCAGCGATCTTGTCGAGAATCTGTCCGAACACGTCGTCGGTGACCGCAGCACGGAGCTTCTCGATGTAGCCCACGCATTGGTTCTCATGCACCGCCATCAGCGCGAGCACGTCGAGCGGTCCCAGATTCTCGATCGATTCGGGACGCTGACGGTAGCCGGCGGTCACGTGTATGCGGCGTCGCTCCTCGGCATCGACCGGGTCGATGGCGCGGGTAACGACAAGGAAGTCGCGCAGCACGATGGCGTGCCGGTTGTCCTCGGCGGTCCACACGCCCACCAACTGACGCCAGTCGGAGAACGCCGGGAAGTGCATGGCCAGCACCCGGTGGTAGGACGGCAGGTTGTCCTTGGTCAGCAGCAGTGCCAGGACACCCGCGCGGGCCTCGTCGGAGATCGTCGACTGCGTCGAATCCCAGTCCTCACCACCGAGGAAGGCGAAGTTGCGGCCCTGGTCCCACGGCACCCAGTCGTGCGGTTTCCAGGGACTGGCAGCCGCCTGATGGTCCTCGGCGATCTCCGGCAGCGCCTTGGAGAGCGCGATGATCAGCTCATCGGTGGTCAATGCATTCACCGGAGCAACAATAGAGAACCGCCCCGCAGTCTGGCCACCCTGGGTCCGGGGGCGCAGCGCCGTCGGCGCTGCGACGTCAGGTGGGATTCACCCGCGGCTCATCAGCCCCCAGTCCTCGAGTCCGTCGTAGAGCGGGAAGTCCAGCGCCAAGCGCGACACACGCCCACGCAGGGCGGAGACGTCGGCATCGGTACCGGCCGCCAGTGCGGTCGCGATGATGTCGGCGACCTCGGTGAACTCCGTGTCCCCGAAACCGCGGGTGGCCAGCGCCGGTGTCCCGATCCGCAGACCCGAAGTCACCATCGGCGGCCGCGGATCGAAGGGCACCGCGTTCCGGTTGACCGTGATGCCGACCTGGTGCAGCAGGTCTTCGGCCTGCTGACCGTCGAGCCGGCTGTTACGCAGATCCACCAGCACGAGGTGGACGTCGGTGCCCCCGGTGAGCACCGAGATGCCCGCGTCGGCAACGTCGGAGCCGGTGAGCCGGTCGGCCAGGATCTTCGCCCCCGAGAGCGTGCGCTGCTGCCGCTCGACGAATTCGTCGGTTCCGGCGATCTTGAGCGCGACGGCCTTGCCCGCGATGGCGTGCATCAGCGGCCCGCCCTGCTGCCCGGGGAACACCGCCGAGTTGAGCTTCTTGGCCCACTCCTGCTTGGCCAGGATGATGCCCGAGCGCGGCCCGCCGAGCGTCTTGTGCACGGTGGACGAGACGACGTCCGAGTACGGCACCGGCGACGGGTGCAGCCCGGCGGCGACGAGGCCGGCGAAGTGCGCCATGTCGGTCCACAGGTAGGCGCCGACCTCGTCGGCGATGGACCGGAACGCCTCGAAGTCCAGCGTGCGCGGATATGCCGACCAGCCGGCGCAGATCACTTTCGGCTTGCCCGCGAGCGCGATCTTGCGGACCTCATCCATGTCGATGCGGAAGTCCTCTTTGCTGACGCCATAGGACTCGATCTCGTAGAGCTTGCCCGAGAAGTTCAGCCGCATGCCGTGGGTGAGATGCCCGCCGTGTGCCAGGTCGAGACCGAGCATCTTCTCGCCCGGGGTCATCAGCGCCATCAGTACGGCGGCGTTGGCCTGTGCACCCGAGTGTGGCTGGACGTTGGCGAAGTCGGCGCCGAACAGCTCTTTGGCCCGGTCGCGAGCGATGTCCTCGACGACGTCGACGTACTCGCAGCCACCGTAGTAACGACGCCCCGGGTACCCCTCGGCGTACTTGTTGGTGAGCACGCTGCCCTGGGCCTGGAGCACCGCGCGCGGCACGAAATTCTCGGACGCGATCATCTCGAGGGTGTCCCGCTGCCGGCTCAACTCGCCGTTCATCGCCGCAGCCACATCCGGGTCGAGTTCGGCCAGGGACATCGAATTCAGGCTCATGGCAGACAAGTCTATTGTCCCGGCCTCGGGTCCTGGAGTTCGGCTCTCAGCAATGCCGGGGTGAGCGGTTCGTCGAGCAGGCGACCGAAGCGTTCCAACCGCTGCGTTTCGGGTGCGGCATCGAGCCACTCACCCAGCAGGCGGTACCCCTCGACATAGGTAGAGATGTAGGCGCGCCACAGCGGGGAGGTCAGGAATCTCAGCATCTGACGCGCTCGCTCGGGCGGCGCGAGCAGCCATTGCTGCAGGAACTCGGCGACAGTGTCCTGATCTGCCCGACGGTCGTGCAGCAACAGCGCAGCGTCCTGACGGACCCCCACCAAGCCCGCCGACGCGCGCGCCATCCGCACAGCACGGGCACCGTCGAACCGCAGTCCGAGATCGGCGTAGATCTCCTGCGCCCACTGACCCCAGTCCGGGCCGATCGCCGCGTGCAGGGCGTGGTCGGCGAGGCCCTCGGCCATCAGGCACTGCGGGGTGTTGACCACGAACAGGGTCTGCTCCTGCTGCCCACCGCCCACCAGGATCTCCTCTTTGCGGCAGTGCTCGGTGTGATGTCCGGGGTACGCCTCATGCGCGATGAGGTGCGGCAACGTCGACATGTACTGCGTGAGGTCGAGGTTGATGGCGACCCGCGACCGGTAATCGCCGAGGTAGTAATTGAACCCCGACCACGGCTTGTCGGTGACGACCTCGAACTCGACGATCTCGCTATCCGGCAAGGGATGAGTGGACCGCACCCGTTCGCGCAGCGCACCGGCAAAGGCGCGCACGCACTCGTCGACACGGTCCGGCGGGATCTCGTCGGATCGCTTGTAGGCCGCATAGGCCTCAGCCAGCGCTACCCCCGACGCACCCGGAACACCGAGTTCGGCGGCCATCGCCGCGTGGGCATCTCGGTATGCCTGCTGATCGCCGAGGTCGATGTCCACGTCGAAGTAGGCACGCACCTCGTCGACGAACGCGATCTCCTCACCTGCGAACTTGCGCGCCGAGCATTCCAGCGCCGCGAGGTGCGCACGCAGGAATTCCACTCGCGCGGGGCCAAGCTCGGCGGGCAGCTCTGACGAAAGTCCGCGCGCCCGATCGGCTAGTACGGCCGGGTCGGGCGCGGGAGCGGCGGCCACCTCGGCCCGCAGCGCCGGGTCGCCGGTGTAGGCGTCCACAAAACCCTCTTCCAGCCTGTCGAAGGCCAGCCCCAAGCGCAGGTAGTCCGTGATCGGTGCGGACGCGGCAGTTGTCATGACCGGAGGCTACCGGTGGTGCGCGATTCCGTCCGCCCTAAGCTGTAGGACCATGGCACGCGACACGACCGGGCGCGATCCCAGTCTGTATCTGGAGCTCGACCGTCGGCAGTGGCGTGAACTCCGCGAATCCATGCCCATGGTGTTGACCAACGCCGAGCTGCAACAGCTGGTGGGCCTCGGCGAACAGGTCGACCTCGACGAGGTCGCCGATGTGTATCTCCCGCTGTCACGTCTGATCCACCTACAGATCGCGGCACGCCAACGACTGTTCGCGGCCACGTCCACCTTTCTCGGCGAACGCCAGACCAACCGGCAGGTGCCATTCGTGATCGGCATCGCCGGCAGCGTCGCGGTGGGTAAGTCCACCACCGCCCGCGTGCTGGCCGCCCTGCTCGCGCGGTGGGAGTCGCACCCGAAGGTCGACCTGGTCACCACGGATGGATTCCTTCTGCCGACCGCCGAGTTGGAACGTCGGGGAATCATGCACCGCAAGGGTTTTCCCGAGTCCTATGACCGACGCGCGTTGCTACGTTTCGTCACCGAGGTCAAGTCCGGCGCACGCGAGGTGACCGCCCCGGTCTACTCACACATTGCCTACGACATCGTCCCGGACGTGAGGCATTATGTGCGGCAACCGGACATCCTGATCCTGGAGGGGCTCAACGTCTTGCAGACCGGACCCACCCTGATGGTGTCCGACCTGTTCGACTTCTCGATCTACGTCGATGCCAAGACCTCCGACATCGAGCAGTGGTATATCTCACGCTTCCTGCAGATGCGCACCACCGCATTCGCAGACCCACAGTCGCACTTTCATTATTACTCGTCCCTGACCGACGAGCAGGCGACCATCGCGGCGCGCGACCTGTGGACCTCGATCAACCAGCCCAACCTGATCGAGAACATCCTGCCCACCCGACCGCGCGCCACACTGGTGCTACGCAAGGACGCCGACCACTCGATCAACAGGGTCCGCCTGCGAAAGCTGTGATCCTGGCCGACAACCTTGACGCTCAAGGCATTCTGCGTTCATCCAGCCCCGCAGGGTAGCGCCCGGCGACAGCAATCCGGTTCCACGCGTTGATCATGACGATGGCGGCGATCACCTGCCCGAGTTCGACCTCATCGAAAAGTGCTGCGGCACGCTCGAACACATCATCCGGAACGCCATCGTCGCCCACCTGGGTCACGTGCTCGGCCAGATCGAGCGCGGCCCGCTCCCGATCGGTAAAGAGGTGCGGCGCGTCGGCCCACAGGGCCACCATCCCCACCGCCTCCGGCTCCACCTCGGCCGACCGGGCATCCGACAGGTGCATGTGCAGGCAGTAGGCGCAGCCATTGATCTGCGACACCCGAATCCTGATCAGTTCGGCCAGGCGCGGCGCCAGCCCCTCGGCCGAGGCACGCTGCAACGCCACCAGAGCCTTGTACACCGTGGGGTTTGTCCGCGGAATCCACATCCGCCGAGTGTCATGCGGCGCGGCGGTCGGCGCGCTCATGCCGCGTACTCCGCATCCAACCACTGGTCCAGCGTTGTGGTGGTGACCACGTCGGGACGCTCGGGGACGAGACCACCGTTCCGAATCGCAGTGCCGCCGAAGCGGATGCCCACCACCCAGCGTGGCGACCCCGATCGGCGAGCGATGGCCTTGCCGATGTCAGCGAGGTCGAGCACGTGTGGGCCGGCCACCTCGACGTCACCTTCCGGCGCGGTGGTCACCGCACCGACCAGCGCCGCAGCGGCGTCGGCCGCCGACAGTGGCCGGCAACGCATATGGGGCACGGCGGCAACCGGACCCAACCGCAGAGTGCTCATCATCTGCCGCGCCAACTCGTACCATTGGGCCGAGCGCACGATCGTCAGAACATCGGCGGGCAGCGACTCGCGGTAGACCTTCTCCTGCGCAGCCTTGCCCTGGTAATAGCCGAACTTGGCGTTGACCGCCGGGTCAGCGGCATTGATGATCGACAAGCACACGACCCGCCCCACGCCGGCGGACAGCGCAGCGGTCGAGACGTTGCGAGCAACCGTGCCGAAGAAGTCGATCGCGGTGTCCGCGCTTGTCGTCGTCACGTTCACGCAGTCGACAACCACGTCGGCGCCACTGAACGCTTCACTGAGTCCAGTGCCCTCGTAGGCATCGACACCTGTCGACCGATGCGCCGCGGTCACCTCAATCCCCTGCGCACGCAGGCGATTGACCACCTCACTGCCGATCTCACCGCTCGCACCCAACACGATCACCTTCATGACCGCCCCTCTCCTCGATGTGGTATCGACTTCCACAGTAGGAGTGGATTGCACCAGAAAACTGGTTCAATTCAAGGGTGGACAAGAGTGTCAATCCAGATCCGTGGGAGCGGATCGCGCAACATCTGGGCGTCGATCTCTACCTGGATCTGCAGCCCGACCCGGCGGGCAGCACCCGCGGACGAGGCGCACGCCGTCGCCACTCGCTGGCCTCCGCGCTTCGTGAAGCGATCAGCGACGGCCGATTGGGACCAGGAACCCTGCTGCCTCCGTATCGGTCGCTGGCCGCCGACGTCGGGCTCGCGCGCGGGACGGTGGCCGCCGTCTATCAGGAACTGATCGCCGAGGGGTGGCTGGTGGCCCGCCAGGGGTCGGGCACCCGAGTCGCCGACACCCCACGCCCCGGGGTCTCGGCACCCACGCGCAGTGTGCGTCAGACGTCCACCATCGACCACGATTTCGGGCTCGGCCAACCCAATCCGTCGCTGTTCCCGCGTGCGGACTGGATCGCCGCGACGCGTCGTGTGTTGTCCGACGCCCCGGACCGGACATTCGGACCCGGCGATCCACAAGGCAGCGAACGGCTTCGCAACTCCTTGGCCGGATACCTGGCGCGCGCCCGCGGGGTGCGGACCGACCCCGCCCACATCGTGTTGACGACATCGGTTCTGCGCGCGCTGGAGTTGCTGTCGCGCACCGTATTCGGTGATGTCCTCGCGGTGGAGAGCCATGGGTTGCCGTTTCACCGCGCGGCCGTCGAACGTGGCGGAACGGCGACCATGCCAGTTCCGGTCGACGGCGACGGCGCCGCGGTCGACCGACTATCCGACGAGGCGTCGGCGGTGCTGCTGACCCCGAGCCATCAGTACCCGACCGGGGTGCCCCTGTCCCCGTCGCGCCGTGCCCGAGTCATCGAGTGGGCGGGCGATCATGACGCGCTGGTCGTCGAGGACGACTACGACGGCGAACTCCGCTACGACCGAGAGCCGGTGGGCGCCCTGCAGGCCCTCAACCCCGACGTGGTGATCTACACCGGTTCGGTCAGCAAAAGCATCTCACCGGCGGTGCGCATCGCCTGGCTGGTCCTGCCACCTCGTCTGGTCGAGGTGGTACGCGCGACGAAAGGCCGCCGGGAACCCGACGCCAGCATCATCGATCAACTCGTCTTGGCCGAGCTCATCGATTCCGGCGCCTACGATCGGCACATCCGCCGCAGCCGCCAGTACTACCGGCGTCGGCGAGATGTCCTCACCGATGCATTGGCCCATGCGGGCGTGACGATCCCGGGGATCGCCGCCGGGCTCCACGCAGTGATCCCACTCCCTTCCCACGACGAGGACACGGTATTCGATGCGGCACTTCGCCGACGGTTCGCTCTGGCGAAGATGTCGCAGTATCGCCATCCGGACACAAGCATCGACGACAGCTCGCCATCGGGCCTGGTGGTCGGCTTCGGCACTCCCCCTGCGTCGTCGTATCAAGCCGACGTCCGGGCGCTGGTGTCATTGGTCACCGAATACCTATGAATCCGTATGCCGTTGGTGTTTCCCCTTTTCTGGAATCCATGGAGTCCATCCACACCCATCACCGACCACGAGAACTCGCCGCACAGAACAAACGAATCACACCACCCCCGAGCAGCAACCCGGCCTGCGAGGCCGCGCCACCCCTGATCCCCGAGGAGCGTCCGAGCCTGCGAGGCGCTCACGAAGGGTCCACCCACGCAACCACTCTCACGCACGAATACTTGTCGGACCCCGTCGCTATCCTGAACGCAACACCCACCGAACAAGTCCATCCACACCCCACCCGCAGCACCCGAAAGTTGTCATACCCACCCGATACTCTGATACCAGTTCGATTACCCACCAACGCTTCCCGATCACTAGAGAATCGGAGAGTAAGCCCCAGCCATGAATCGCAAAGAGCGCAACAACGAACAAGCGAAGCGCCCTGATCCCTGAGGAGCGTCCGAGCGTGCGAGGCCGCGTCACGAAGGGGCCACCACCGCAACCACTCTCACGCACGAAAAGTTGTCGGACCCCACCGGTATCCTGAACCCAGCAGCTCACCGAACAAGTCCATCCACAGCCCACCCGCACCACCCCAAAGTTGTCGGACCCACCCGATAGTCTGATAGCAGTTCGATTCCCCACCAACCCATCCCGATCTCGCTGTTGTCGCCGAAAGGAGTGTCTTGTGTTCACCTTCACCGATCGTGCCGCCGACGACGCTCTGCTGGCCAGCAGCAGTCTGGACGAGTTGGCGCAGTATGGTCGCGACCTGTTGCGGCTGAGTAATCAAGCCCAGGCCCTGGCGATGCAGATCGCGCGTCAGATCGGTGAATCCACCTACAACGAGCGCCTGGCCGGATACAACGATTATGTCCCGAACCGCATCCGCAACGCCGCCGACAAAGCCGCGAAAGGCGAAATCTCACTGCAGTTGGGCATTTCCCGAACCAAAGCCAGCGAATGGATCCACCTCGACGAACTCCTCGACGAGCACCCCAAGATCCGTGATGCCTTCCGCGCCGGCGACCTGAGCCCCCACCGGCTGGGTGTGGCCATCCGCGGCGCCGCCACCGGGCCCACCGGCGACCTGCGGGCACGATTGGGCGAACTCTCCGACAACGCCGACACCGACGACACCGACAGCAAGGATGTCGACTCAGAACTCACCCTCGACCTCGACGACCCCGAAGCCGACCTCGACGCCGGCACCGACGATGACGGCACCGACGTGGCCGACACCGACGAGGAGGGCTCCGATGATGCTGGTGATGCTGCGGCCGAGACCGACCCTTCCGCCACCGACGATCCCGACGACGGCGATGAGCCGTGGGATTTCGACGATGTGGTGCTCGATCTGGCCAGCCGACCCACCACCGACACCGCCCTGCGAGATGATCTCGACGCCATCATCATCAGCCTCGACCCCGATCGAGCCGCCGAGACCCGGGAGGACATCACCGACCTGTTCGGGGATGTGACGATCGGTAACGAAGCGTTCGGGCACATGACCGTCGATGCCTGCATCCCCGCCGAACACGGCGTGCACCTGCGCGACCGCATCAGCGCCCTCATCGGACGACGGGTGTGTCGTCGTGATGGGCGCAGCATCAAAGCCCAACGCGTCGCCGCGTTCGCCGAGATCATCAAAGCTCCCGGCGCAAAACTGCGCTGCCACTGCGGCGACGACACCTGCCCCGCCACACCAACCCGCACCAGCAACCCGGGGCAGGCCACGCCCGCCACCCCGAGTTCGGTCACCGACGATGTCCGCGACTCCTCGGTCGACACCAGCACGGCGGACGACACCGACGCAGCCGTCGAGACCGCCGACGAACCCGCGGTGGGTGGGCCGGATGCGGCCGAAGAACAGCCGATCACCCTCGCCGACATCGACGACGACAGCGACATCGAGGTCGAGGTCGAGGTCGAGAGCGAACAATCCGACATCGGAACCGATGACGTCGACACCGCTGACGTCGCACCCTCCCTGCAACCCCGACGAGACTTCATCACCGCACCACCCGCCGAACACGACACCGACGTCGCCGACGCGGAACCAGCCGACGACACCGACTCCGACTCCGACCTCATCGTCCCCGGCCTGACCCTGCTGCGCGACCCGACCGGTCTCGACCCGACCCGCCTGATGGGCTACGGCGCCATCGATCCCGCCCACGCCGCACGAATCGCACCACACGCCACCACCATCACCGCCCGACCGAGTGAAACCCGCACCGCCAGCGGACTGATCATCTTCGGCAACCGCACACCGGCCCCACCGATCGACCTGACCGGGCACGGTGGGTTCGCCGCCCCACCACCGGGGGCACTGACCTACAGGCCGTCAGCCGCGTTGCGGGCGGAGATCATCCAACTCGACCGACGCTGCCGCTACCCGTACTGCGGCAGACCGTCCGAGGAATGCGAACTCGACCACCTGCTCAAGTTCTGCCATGCTGACCCGGTGGCCGGTGGCTGGACCGTGGCCTTCAACCTCGCACCCCTGTGCCGCCCCGACCACGACCGCAAACATGACGGGCCGTGGATACCGACCATGCACACCGACCGCACCATCACCTGGCGCAACGCGCGCACCGGACAGATCATCGTCACCTACCCGCGCTGACGCCTCGGCCGAATCGCGGTCACCTATCGGACCGAATCCGCGGGTCACTTGCCGAAACGACGACTCCGTGCCGCATAGTCACGCAGTGCCCGAAGAAAGTCGACCCGACGGAACTCGGGCCAGTACGCGTCGGTGAACCAGATCTCCGAATAGGCGCTCTGCCACAGCAGGAATCCGGATAGTCGCTGTTCACCCGAAGTGCGAATCACCAGGTCGGGATCCGGTTGCCCCTTGGTGTAGAGGTGCTCGTCGATCGCATCGACCGTCACCGCATCGATCATCTGTTCCCCGGTCGCGCCCGCAGCGAGACGGTCGGCCAGCAACGACTGCACGGCGTCGACGATCTCCTGGCGGCCGCCATAGCCGACTGCGACGTTGACGTTCATACCAACTCGATCGACAGTGCGCTCCGACGCCCGACGCAGCCGCTCGGCGACCGGCTCGGGCAGCCCCGCCAGATTGCCGACGATCCGCACACACCAGTTGCCGTCCGGTCCGGAAATCTCGTCGACGATGTCGGGCACGATTTCCATCAACGCGTCGAGTTCGTCCGACGTCCGCTGCAGATTCTCTGTGGACAACAGGTAGATGGTGACCGTGGAGATGTCGAGCCCAGCACACCAGGACAGCATTTCGGCGATGCGCTGCGCACCGACCCGGTGACCGTGGCTGACGTCCTCGAATCCGGCCTCGCGCGCCCACCGCCGATTTCCGTCGCAGATGATCGCGACATGACGGGGCAACCGGGAGGTGTCCATCAGCTGGATGAGCCGACGCTCGTACACGCTGAGCATGGGACGTCGGAGCCGATCGGGAAGAAGTTTCATCGCTGCCTGATCTTATCCGCTCCAAAAGTTACGGTACCGTAGGTTCCGTGACCTTCCTGGCGCATGAGACCTCGGCACCCGTCCCGCCGCGGATGCGGGGCGTGATCCATCAGTACGCGGCTATGGCCGCCATCTGCGCCGGGTTCGCCGTGGTCGTCGGCGCCGTGATCATGCGCGGCCCCTTCGCCGCCATGACATGTGCGATTTACGCGCTCACCACCTTCGGTGTGTTCGCGGTCAGCGCGAGCTATCACCGCATCCCCTGGCGCACGCCACGGGCGAGGGTCCGAATGAAACGCGCCGACCACTCGATGATCTTCCTGTTCATCGCCGGCACCTACACGCCGTTCTGCGCGATGGCACTGCCCGCAGATGTGCGCTGGTGGGTCCTGGGCATTGTGTGGCTGGGCGCAGTTGCCGGCGTCGCGCTCAAACTCGCGTGGCCGGCAGCCCCCCGATGGCTCGGCGTGTCGCTGTATGTCCTGCTCGGCTGGGTGATCGTGGTGGTCGCACCCGCCCTGGTCACCGAGGCCGGTTGGGCGGTGATCATCCTGCTCGCCGCCGGTGGCGTGTTCTACACCGTCGGCGGCATCCTCTACGCGGCCCGCTGGCCCAACCCGTGGCCATCCACATTCGGCCATCACGAGGTGTTCCACGCCTGCACCGCCGTCGCCGCGGCACTCCACTACATCGCCGTCTGGCTGGTGCTGGCCGCCTGAGCCTCGGGCCGCCGACCCTTCCCCAACTCGTCTTCACCGATCCATCACCCGCCGGCCAGGTGTCCGTCGCACCCCGTCCAGCCGCGCCTGATCGGGTGGCGCCATGCCCAGCGGCGTGCCGGACATCGAACTCTGCGGAGACCGCACTCTCCGAATCGGCATGACCCGCCGTCGATTCCTGAGCTGGAGCGGGGCCGTCGCCGCTCTCGCATTCACGCCCGGCATCCTCGGTGACACCGCCTCGTCGACTGGTGCGTCGGCACCAGACAGCCCCCTGTTCGCCCTCGGGGTGGCGTCTGGCGATCCGCTGCCCGATGGCGTCGTGCTGTGGACACGCCTCGCCCCGCGACCACTGGCCCGCGGCGGCGGGATGGGCGCCCGTCCGATCGAGGTGGCCTGGGAAGTGGCCGCCGACGAGGCGATGACGCGACCGGTGCGCCACGGACACGCTCCGGCCACCGCGGAGAACGGCCACGCCGTGCACGTCGACGTCCGGGGGCTGGAGCCGGGTCGGGAGTACTTCTATCGATTCGCCGCTCTCGGCGAGCGATCTGCGGTCGGTCGAACCGTCACCGCACACGCCGCCGGTACGGACGCACCGATGACCTTCGCGCTCGCCTCCTGCCAGTCGTGGGCCGACGGCTACTACGTCGCCTACGCCGACATGGCCACACACGCCCCCGACGTGGTGTTCCACCTCGGCGACTACATCTACGAGAAACCCATTAATCGCGGCGGCGGTCGTCGTCACACCACGGCCATGCCCGAATCCGCGGCACGTGAATGTCTCGATCTCGACGACTACCGCGATCGATACGCCCTCTACAAACTCGACCCGCACCTCCAGCAGATCCATCGGACCAGCCCATTCGTCACCACTTTCGACGACCACGAGGTCGACAACAACTGGGCGGCGGACATACCCGAAGACGGCATGACTGTCCCCGACTTCCTCGTCCGCCGCGCCCACGGCCTGCGAGCATGGTGGGAACACACACCGGTCCGCCTGGCCCACCGTCCGTACGGCGCCGACATCCGCGCCCACCGTCGCCTGCGCTTCGGAACCCTCGCCGAGTTCAGTGTGCTCGACACCCGCAGCCATCGCAGTGACCAGGTCAACGGCGACGTCGACGCCCCGCAGGACGCCGCCACTGCCGACCCGCGTCGTTCCATCCTGGGTCCCATCCAGGAACGCTGGCTGCTCGACGGATTCGCACGCAGCGAGGCCCGTTGGAACGTGCTTGCCCATCAGACACCGATCGCCGACCTCGCCCGCACCCTCGACGGTCGGCGCGCGGTCAGCATGGACGGTTGGAGCGGATATGAGGCATGCCGGGCCCGTATACTCGACGGTGCAAGAGAGCGCGGCGTGACCGATCTGGTGTCCGTCGTCGGCGACATCCACCGCAACGTGGTGACCGACCTCCGCACCAGCTATCGCGACGAATCCCCCACCATCGGTGTCGAGTTGGCCGGCACATCGATCGCATCGGGGGCCGATGGCCGCGATAGCCACGATTCCGACCGCGCCTTGAAGGCCGCATCACCCCACGTGCGCTTCGGCAACGCCCAGCGTGGCTATGTCCTCAACCGGCTGCAGCGTGACCGTTGGGACGCCGAATTCCGGGTGGCCGACTCGATCGGCAGCCCGGCCGAGCGTCTGCACACCCGGGCAGTGGTCACCATCGAGACGGGACGCCCCGAGGTCGACATCGTCTGACGGCCCGGCGTCCTGCCTGCCGACACCCGCGGGCTGGCGCTCTGGATCGCCCGCTATCGCAAGGGCCGCCGCCGATCAGGCGGTGCAGCTCGACCGCATGCTGACCGTGGCGCGAGACGCCGGCGTCACCAACAAGGTCGAGATCACCGCGCCGGCCGATGTGCAGACCGCCTACCAGGTGACCGAGACCCGCGAGGTGTGGCAACTCGGGTCTGCTGTTCGGGCTGCTCAGCCAACTCGCGCCGACAGGACGCGGGCGAGCTGACGGCTGCGATCACCCTGTGACTCCCCCGACCACCATGAGTCGGGGCACTCACCTGCCGAGGTCGCTCAGCTACGGGCCAGCGTCGCTAGCACGGCGGCGCTGGCCTCCCAGCCCATGCACTTGTCGGTCACCGACTGCCCATAGGTCAACTGTTCGTCGTCCGGGGATTGCGCGCCAGGCTCGAGGAAGCTCTCCAACATCACACCGCTGATCGTCACCGGTGCGCCCGACGTCCGGGTCGCACGGATGGCGGTGGCGATCTCCTCGGCGACCTCGGCCTGGCGGATGTGGTCCTTGCCCGAGTTCGCATGCGAGCAGTCGATCATGATCCGTTCGGGCAGACCGGCCTTCGCCAGCGCGGCGACCGCAGACGCGACCGACTCGGGATCGTGATTGGGTCCGGTCGTGCCACCACGCAAGATCACATGGCACTCGTCGTTGCCCGCCGTCTCGACGACCGCACCGTGTCCGAAGTCGTCGACACCGAAGAAGACGTGCTGGGCGGCTGCCGCCTTGACGCCGTCGATGGCCACCTGCACGTTGCCGTCGGTGCCGTTCTTGAAGCCGATCGGCATCGACAGGCCCGAGGCCAGCTGCCGGTGCACTTGTGACTCGGTTGTGCGGGCGCCGATCGCACCCCAGGCCACCGCGTCGGCGATGTACTGCGGGCTGGTCGGCTCGAGGAACTCACACCCGACGGGCAGACCGAGGTCGATGATGTCGAGCAGCAGCGAGCGCGCGGTGCGCAGGCCACGCTCGACGTCGAACGAACCGTCCATCCCGGGATCGTTGATGAGGCCCTTCCAGCCGACGGTGGTGCGCGGCTTCTCGAAGTAGACCCGCATGACGATCTTCAGTCGGTCCGCGTGGTCGGCGGCCAACGGCGCCAGTCGCCGTGCGTAGTCGATGGCCGCGATCGGGTCGTGTACGGAGCAGGGACCAACCACCACCAGCAGGCGGTCGTCGCGGCCGGCGAGGATGTCGGCGACCTCCTCGCGGTCACGCTGCACGGTCAGCGCACGACGCGACGTCAGCGGCAATTCGGTGCGGATGGTGTCCGGAGACGGGATGGAGCGGAACGACTTGATCCGGCGGTCCGAGGTGGATTCGGCGGCGGTCAAGTCCGAGATGGTGGTCACGTCATGCCTTTCGGGGTCAGGCCCGGTCGTATCGGGTGGCCCCTGGTTGTTCGTACGTCACCGGAGGCCTGGAAATGACAAAAGCAGCAACCTGACGGTCGCTGCTCGGGGCTCCGGGTGTTACGCGCGCGGCGATTCAGCGCTTCATCGCGGCCCCACCCGGAGCCTCGATAAAGCGCCAATAGACGCGTGCGGTGTTCATCACGGCGACCAGGCTAGCACGACGCCAGATGACGACCAATCGCAGTCACGGATGACCTCGGTCGATCAGCTGACTCAGCACGATGATCGACTCGGAATGATCCACGGGACCGGCACTACGGATCCGCTCGAGCGCCTGCTCGAGATGACGGACGTCTCGGGCGCGCACCCGCAGGATCGCGTCTGCCTGACCGGTGATGGTGGCGGCGCTGACCACCTCGGGAATCGGCTCCCACGCATCCTTGAGCGCCTGCGGCGAGATGTTGCCGCGACACGAGACCTGCACATACGCCTCGGTGGTCCACTGCATCGCATATGGATCGATCACTATGGTGAATCCCTTGACCACACCATCCTCGACGAGACGATCCACCCGTCGCTTCACCGCCGGCGCCGACAGTCCCACCACGTCACCGATCTGCGCGTAGGTGGCCCGGGCGTCGCGGGTCAGGCAGGCGAGCACCTTCTCATCCAACTCATCGAGTTCACGCAACACATCTCCGTTTCACGACAGATGATGCACACTCTATTGCATAGAGCAGCAAGATTCGACGATTGTTTGCATCATCGACCCAGGCTAGCGTCGATTCATGACGATCACGAGCCCTGCCGCCGTGTCCGCGACCACCCGGTTTCCCCGGGTGCGCACCTATGCGATGACCCCGCCGATCCATTTCACTGTCGACTACGCGATCAACCCCTGGATGGACCCCACGGTGCCGGTGGACACCGACCGCGCAATCTCGCAGTGGCGCCACCTTCGCGAGGTCTACGAGTCACTCGGGCACACCGTGCTCGGGGTCGATCCCCAACCCGGCCTGCCCGACATGGTCTACGCGGCCAACGGCGGTCTCAGCGTCGCGGGTGCGACGATCGCCGCGCGCTTCGCGTTCGACGAGCGGGCGGCAGAAGGTGATCACTATGCCGACTGGTTCGCCGCCAACGGCCTCGGACCGGTACACCGCACCACCGGCGTCCAGGAAGGCGAGGGCGACTTCCTGGTGGTCGGCGACCGCATCCTTGCGGGCGCCGGATTCCGCACCGACCCCGCCACCCACGCCGAGGTGGCCACGCTGACCGGGATACCGGTCATCACACTCGAACTCGTCGACCCACGCTTCTATCACCTCGACACCGCACTCGGTGTGCTCGATGACGATCTGATCGCCTATTACCCGCCCGCCTTCTCGCCTGCCTCGCAAGCGGTGCTCGCCGCACTGTTCCCCACCGCGATCATCGCCGCCGACGCCGACGCGTTCGCACTGGGTCTGAACTTCGTCTCCGATGGTCGCCGAGTCGTGATGACCGATGCGGCACCGGCACTCGCACACGCACTGCGAACGACCGGTTTCGAACCGGTGCTCGTCGACATGTCCGAACTGCTCAAAGGTGGCGGCGGAGTCAAGTGCTGCACCCTAGAATTGAGGGGCTCCGACAGGGAGGTGAACGTGGTGTCCGCGAGTGAACCACATGTGGCGCACAACTATTCGCCATTGCCGGTGACCGCCGCATCCGCCGAGGGCGCCTGGATCACCGACGTCGACGGACGCCGCTACCTCGATTGTCTCGGCGCCTACTCTGCGGTGAACTTCGGGCATCGCCATCCGCGGATCGTCGCGGCCGCTCTCGATCAGATCGGGCGGGTCACCCTCACCAGCCGCGCTTTCCGCTCTGCGGGACTCGAGCCGTTCTGCGCAGCGCTGGCGACCCTGTGCGGCAAGGACATGGTGTTGCCGATGAACACCGGCGCCGAGGCCGTGGAGTCCGCGATCAAGGTCGCCAGAAAGTGGGGATACGACGTCAAGGGCGTCGCCGACGGTGCCGCCACGGTCATCGTTGCCGGCGGCAACTTCCACGGCCGAACCATCAGCATCGTCAGCTTCAGCGACGATCCCGAGGCACGCACCGGATTCGGTCCCTTCACACCAGGTTTCGTACAGGTCCCCTACGGTGACGCGGACGCGGTCGCGGCCGCCATCGATCAGAACACGGTGGCGGTGCTCCTCGAACCGATCCAAGGCGAGGCCGGCATCATCGTGCCGCCAGAGGATTATCTACCGCGTGTGCGAGACTTGTGCACCAGTCAGAATGTGCTGATGATCGCCGACGAGATCCAGTCCGGACTCGGCCGCACCGGCACCACCTTCGCCTGCGCGCACTGGAATGTCGAACCCGACGTCTACACCCTGGGCAAGGCGCTCGGCGGCGGCATCCTGCCGGTGTCGGCGGTCATCGCCGACGCCGGCGTCCTGGGTGTGCTGCACCCTGGCGAGCACGGATCGACCTTTGGCGGTAACCCGCTGGCGGCAGCGGTGGGCCATACCGTGGTCGACATGCTCGCCGACGGGACCTGGCAACACCGGGCGGCCGAACTGGGCGCACACCTGCACGCCCGACTGGGCGAACTCGTCGGCAGCGGTGTGGTCGCGGTGCGCGGACTGGGGTTGTGGGCCGGCATCGATGTCGAGCCCTCCCTCGGCAGCGGGAAGGACGTCTGTCTGCGACTGGCCGAGCGTGGCGTGCTGGCCAAGGACACCCACGGGTCGACGCTACGACTCGCTCCGCCGCTGGTGATCACCCGCGAGGAAATCGATTGGGCGGTGGATCAGTTGGCGGAGGCCGTACGCTCGTCCTCGTGACCGACCACAGCACCAGCGCATCGTCGCAGATCAACCGCCGCGTCCTGCTCATCCGGCACGGACAGACCGAATGGTCGCTGACCGACCGCCATACCGGTCGCACCGACATCGACCTGACCGCGCGTGGCGAACAAGACGCCCGCGCGCTGGCCGGGATCACCGACCGGCTCGGGTTGACCGACCCTTACGTGTTCGCCTCCCCGCGCACCCGGGCACGGCGGACCGCCGAACTGGCCGGTCTCACCGTCGACGAGGTCGACGACCGGTTCGCCGAGTGGGACTACGGCGACTACGAAGGACTGACTCGCGCGCAGATCCACGCCGACGGCGATCCGGAGTGGACGATCTGGACCGCCGGTGGCCCGCGCGGTGAATCGGTGCAGGACATGACCCGCCGGGTCGACGGGGCCGTGGACCTCGTCGAGCAGCGTCTCACCGACGGCGACGTTGTCGTCGTCTCCCACGGCCATTTCTCCCGATCCTTCGTCTGTCGCTTCCTGGGCTGGCCGATCGGGCAGGGCTCGGCCATTGATCTACGGCCGGCCGGCGCGGCGATGTTGATGCAACTCGGCAGCGATCGCCGGCTGTGCACGCTGGTGGGCCCCGAAGGTGCGGCCGCCACCCACGCCGCGTTGTGACCACTGAGTCGCACGTGGGGCCCAACATTCAGCTCGGGCCCCCCACCATCAGCTCGACCCGGACCGTCAGCTCACGAGCCGGTGGGCTCTCGTAAACCGATGGCATCGAACAGGACTGTGGCGGTAGCCGATTGTCCCGCCCTTGTCGGGTGATAGCTGCCCAACGACCAGTTGCGCAACGACAGACTGTCCGGCTCGTACTGGGGCGCATGCAGTCGCGGCCCCCACACCCATGGTTGGGCGCTGCACAGATCGTGCCGCTGCGCGCGCCACGGCGAGTCGGCGCCGTCGAGGTCGACGAATGTCGCGCCGAAAAGTTGCGCATTGGTGCGTGAGATCTCGTCGATCTTGTCGATGAATGCGTTCAACAGCACCACTTCCCGATCCGACATGAACCAACCGCACCGAGCGTGATACTCCTGTCCCGGCCGCGGCACCACCTGCGGGGCGCTGAGAATATAGATCCGCGCCTGCGGTGCCCGTGCCCTCACCTCGCGATGGATTCGTTGCTCATGCCGCCGTTGTTCGCCATCGAGGACGGCCATCGACCGCTCGACTGTCCGCGCATCACATTCGCCGAGCTGTACGCACGCAACCACATTCAGAAACTCCGGATTGCCGATGACCTGCATCACGACGATGTCGGCGGCCCGCTCCAGATGGTCGATCTGACGTCCCTCGTCGAACTGCGCGATCTGATCGACGTGTCGCGGCTCGGCGGCCGCGCATGTCGCATTGGTCAGCTGCGCTCCCAGCCGATCCGCGACGATCTCGACGGCCGCGTGACGGCTCCGGAAACAGTAGTTGTTCGGGCCGATGGTACCCGATCGGTACGACGACGTGTCGGCCGGCACCGATCGGTAGTCATCCGCACCCTGGCCGGAGATGTACGAATTACCCAGGGCCACCATCCGAATCGGTGGCGCCGCATTCCCGGTGACAGGTTGCGCGCCCATCGAACCCGCGCAGACGAGCACGACCAGCACCCAGATCACCGAAGATGTCGCCCTGATGGGACCCCGATGGTGCCGCGCGGCCCGGGACATCCTGCCACGATACTGTGCGCTCCCGGGGCCGGACAATGGTCCGCTCGGACGACACCGCACAGCACTACACCAGATGTAAACCCATCTCGAGCGCATCCCAGAGCTCACCGTTGCGACGACGGTACTGCGCGGGACGCAGACCTTCCCGGACGAATCCGTGTCGTTCGTACAGCGCGATCGCCGCATGGTTGTGCGGCCACACCTCCAGCACCACCTTGTGCGATCCACGTTCGCCTGCCCAGGCCAGCACTGACTGCAACAGCGCGGTCCCCACTCCATGCCGACGCTGATCGATCGCCACATGCATTCCGAATGTGATCGGTGCGGGATGCTGATCGAAGCCGATGGCACTACCGATGATTCGGCCGGTCGAGGTCACCGCCACCACCGGATGTGCACTTTCCGAGGCGAGCGCATGCCGGAACTCGCCCATCGTCGCGTCGATGTCGAGCGGAGCTTCGCGCAGAATCCAGCGACCTTCGGCTGCGACGCCGCCCCACAACTCGACGACGGCCCGGGCATCATCGGCTTCGGCGGTTCGTACCCGGAATACCCTTGCCTCATCCATGACGCGGTCAGAGCTTGGCGGCCAGGGCATCTCGGTCGGTGACCGGGAGGTCACACACCGTT
Organism: Gordonia sp. NPDC062954; assembly: GCF_044543825.1. Taxonomy (NCBI): domain Bacteria; kingdom Bacillati; phylum Actinomycetota; class Actinomycetes; order Mycobacteriales; family Gordoniaceae; genus Gordonia; species Gordonia sp. NPDC062954. The sequence goes on from NZ_JBITWL010000014.1 coordinate 103,558, forward strand.
CCGCGGCAGACATATGCGGCGTCAGCACCATTGACCGGACCACGGCCATCCAGCAGCGGTATCGAATCCCGTTTTCCCGCTACCACGATGGCCCCACCCGGCGCGGCGATGCGTGCGGCCGCGGCGAGATCGCCGGAACTGTCGTCGGACTGGGCCACCGCGATCTGCAGCGGACCATGCAGCCGGGCGACCGCGGTGGCCAGCCAATGCCCTGCCGATCGGGGCACCTTCGCCAACAGCACGGTCGAGCGCGCGAGTGTCTGATCGAGCAGTTCGGCATAGCGACTGGCCGGACCGAACTTCGCGAGCGCAGAAGCAGCCAGCAACGCCTCGGCGATGAGGGAGGCGCCTGCCGGAGTCGCACCATCGACGGGATCGCGCGGACGGGCGACCAGGTCATGGCCTGCCGCGTCGTACCAGGCACCCGGTTCGGCAACGTCGGCGAACAGTTCGATCGCCGCATCGAGAACCGCCAAACCCTCGTCACGCCAGGTTGTCTGACCGGTGACCTGATGCAAGGTCAGCAGAGCGGTGACGAGCGCCGCGTGATCGTCGAGAGCCGCCACCGGTGCGCCGACATGCCCGTCGAGAGAGGAGCGCCGCAGGGTGCCGTCGACGAGGTGGGTGTCGAGCAGCGCCCGCGCACACCAGGCGCCGAGGTCGATCCAGTCCGCGCGGCCGAACGTGGCCCCCGCCTCGGCGAGCGCCGTGACGGCCATCGCATTCCATGCGGTGACGACCTTGTCGTCGCGGGCCGGTTGCGGCCGCTGCGCACGCGCGGCCAACAGCCGGGCCCGCACCGACGCGAGCCGGTCGAGATCGTCGACGTCATCGGGCAACCGCAGCGTCGACGTCCCGTGTTCGAACGTTCCCGTCTCGGTGACGCCGAAAACCTCTGCCGCCCAGAGTCCGTCGTCGGCGCCGAGCACGTCGGCGAGCTGCTGCGGGGACCACACGTAGGTGGAGCCCTCCACCCCGTCGGCATCGGCGTCCAGCGAAGAGGCGAAGCCACCGCCCACCGCGAGATCGCGACGGAGGAACTCGATGGTCTCTTCGGTGACCCGCCGCGCGAGTACGTCGCCGGTCCGACGCGCGAGGTGGGCGTAGACCCGGATGAGTTGCGCGTTGTCGTACAGCATCTTCTCGAAATGCGGCACCACCCAGTCATTGTCGACCGAATAGCGAGCAAATCCGCCGGCGAGTTGATCGTAGATACCGCCGCGCGCCATCGCCGCACACGTCCGGCCGACCGCATCCACAGCGGCGCGATCGCCGTCACGTTCCGAAGCGCGCAGCAGTCCCTCGAGCAACGCCGACGGGGGGAACTTCGGTGCCCCACCGAATCCACCGGCCGCGCGATCCTCGTCGTCGAGCGTGGTCGCGACGACATGGTCGACCAGGCGATCGTCGACATCCAGATCGGCGACGGGTAAGGCGGCACTGTTGGCGTGCAGATGATCGCGAACCTTGCGTCCCATCTCGGCGATCTCGTCGCGACGCTGGACCCAGGCCTCGCTGACCGCACTCATTATCTGCGGGAAGGACGGCATGCCGCCGCGCGCGGTCGACGGGAAGTAGGTGCCGCAATAGAACGGCTCACCGCTCGGCGTGAGGAAGCACGTCATCGGCCAGCCGCCTTGGCCGGTCATCGCCACCGTCGCGTTCATGTAGATCGCGTCGATGTCGGGCCGTTCCTCCCGGTCGACCTTGATGCAGACGAAATCGGAGTTCATCTGCGCGGCAATGACGTCGTCCTCGAACGACTCATGCGCCATCACGTGACACCAATGGCACGCGGCATAACCGACCGACAGCAGGATCGGCACATCGCGTCGTGCCGCCTCCGCCAGCGCATCGTCGCCCCACTCCTGCCAGGCGACCGGGTTGTCGGCGTGCTGGCGCAGGTACGGACTGGTCGAACTGCCGAGCAGGTTAGGTGTCGGCTTTCCTTCGCTCATCGGCCTGCACCCCATCTGTTGTGTCCGGCCGACGCCCGGTTCTGCCGGCGCCCTCGCTCCCGGCGCCCTCGTCCGGATCCACGGAGTCAGTGCCGTCGTCGAACGCCTGATCCGGTTCCGGGTGGTCGGCATCGAACTTCTTGGGCAATTTCTTGAGCTGCGTGTTCATCGACCTGATCAGGAAGGCCGTGGCCACCAGCAGAACGATGATGACCAACAATCCGAGCGGCGAGGCCTTGCCGAACTCGGGTCCCTCGGGTTCCTGGGCCGCCAGCAACTGGACACCGGCGGTCAACGTCATCGGGTCCAGGACGCTCACGGCTCCTCGATTCCGGCGAACAGGTCGGTCTCCGGGATCGACGTCTTCACCCGCGTCCGCGCCAGCTCGAACTCCTCGGTGGGCCACAGCCGCTGCTGCCATTCCAGCGGAACGGCGAAGAACACCCCGTTCGGATCGATCTGGGTCGCGTGGGCACGTAGGGCATCGTCACGCTGCGGGAAGTACTTGGCGCACTCCACCTGCGTGGTCACCCGACCCATCAGGTCGCCGCGACTCGGGTCGCGCTCCCACCGCTCGAGCCATTCTTTGAACGGGCTCTCTTGGCCGTGGCGTTCGAACTCGTCGGAGAACAAGACCATGCGGTCTTTGATGAAACCGTGCGTGTAGTAGAGCTTCGAGACGGTCCACGGTTCTCCGGCATCCGGGTAGGCGTCGGGATCGCCGGCGCGCTCGTAGGCCGCGACCGAGACCTCATGATCGCGGATGTGATCGGGATGCGGATAGCCGCCGTGCTCGTCATAGGTGATCATCACGTGCGGCCGGAACTCTCGCACCGCGCGGACGAGCGCCTCGATCGGCTCCTCGATGTCGATGTCGGCGAATGAACCCGCCGGCACCGGCGGCAGTGGGTCACCCTCGGGCAGGCCGGAATCGACAAAGCCCAGCCAGGTCTGTGCCACGCCGAGCGCGGCTGCCGCGTTCGCCATCTCCTCCTGGCGGACCTCGCTCATCCGTTCCTTGATGCCCGGGCGATCCATCGCCGGGTTCAAGATGTCGCCGCGCTCACCGCCGGTGAGGGTGACGACGAGCACCTCATGTCCCTCCGCCGCGTACTTGGCGGACGTGGCGGCACCCTTGCTCGATTCGTCGTCCGGGTGCGCATGCACCGCCATCAGACGCAGACCAGCGTGGGGTCCACCTGTGTGAGATTCGGTCACGCTTCCTCACCTTCGGATCGTTACTCCTCCCATGGTAGGTATTGACGCGTGAACAGTTCAGACGGGGGCACCGGCACAGGTGACGCCGAGCCCCCTCGTAGTGGGCCGCGCGCCACCTATCCGGCAGCGCAGTCGGCACGGAGTCGGCGGAACTGGTTCATCGCACTCTCGGTGCTGGTGGTGGCCGCCGGCGTCGGCCTCGCGATCCTCGGCTACTCGCGGTTCGCCACGCCCGACGTGTCCGGTGAGGCCACCGGATACGACCTCATCGACGAGTCCACGGTCGCGGTCCAGTTCACGGTGACCCGCGCCGATCCGGGAAGTCCCGTGGCGTGCGTGGTGCGTGGTCGCTCGATCGATGGTGACGAGACCGGTCGCCGCGAGATCCTGATCCCGGGTGGGACGCAGACTCAGGTCGGGATGCGAACCGAGGTCACCACCTCCAAACCACCGGTCATCGGCGAGGTATTCGGTTGCACCGCGGATGTACCCGCCTACCTCACGGATTCGACACCGTGACGCAGAAGCTCCGCGACCGGGCGGTGTTCGCCACCCTGTCGAGCCCGTACTACGCCTACCTGCTGGCGATGTTCGTCGGCGTGATGCTGATCAGCAACATCACCGGCACCAAGGGCGTCATTCTCTTCGACGACTGGCTGCATGTCTCGCTCGGCCCCATCCAGATGGACGGTCTGGTCACCGACGGCGCGTTCTATCTGTTCCCACTGGCGTATGTGCTCGGCGACGTCATCAGCGAGGTCTACGGTTTCCGCGCGATGCGCCGGGCCATCCTGGCCGGCTTCGTGGTGCTGGCCATCGCCTCACTCTGCTTCTGGTTGACCATCGAACTGCCCGCCGCCGAGTTCTACGAGGGGCAGGAAGCGTTCCGGACGGTGGCCGGAGTGGTACCCCAGTTCCTGCTCGCCGGCCTCGCGGGCTATCTCGCCGGGGAATTCCTCAATTCGTTCGTGCTGGTCAAGATGAAGGAACGGGCAGGTGAACGCCATCTGTGGGCACGTCTGCTCGGTTCCACGGTGGTCGGTGAGTTCGCCGACACGCTGGTGTTCTGTTCGATCGCGGCCACCGCGCTGGGCATCTCCACCTGGGGCGATTTCATCAACTACACCATCGTCGGATTCGTCTGGAAGACGTTGGTGGAGATCATCATCATGCCGCTGACCTATCTCGTCGTGGGGTGGTTGAAGAAGCGCGAACCGAGCTATCAGCAAGCGCTGAACGAGGCACGTTCGCAAACTTCGGATGTGCTTTAGCTCTCAACGACTGGTATCCTCGGTAAATACACGGCTCCGCGAGGGGTCGTGTTGCTGCATTTAGAGCAGTCCATATGCCCAGGTCAAAAATGTGCTGAGGGCGCGGACAACACAAAGGAGTAACCGATGACCGACACACAGGTGACGTGGCTGACCCAGGAGTCGCATGACCGCCTCAAGGGCGAGCTGGATTCCTTGATCGCCAACCGACCGGTCATTGCTGCCGAGATCAACGAGCGTCGCGAAGAAGGCGACCTCAAGGAGAACGGTGGGTACCACGCGGCCCGTGAAGAGCAGGGCCAGCAGGAAGCACGTATCCGCCAGCTCCAGGAACTGCTGAACAACGCCAAGGTCGGCGAGGCACCGACCCAGTCGGGCGTCGCGCTGCCGGGTTCGGTGGTCAAGGTCTACTACGACGGTGACGAGAGCGACACCGAGACCTTCCTGATCGCCACCCGCGAGGAGAGCGCCAAGGACGGCTCCATCGAGACCTACTCGCCGAGCTCCCCGCTGGGCGCTGCACTGATCGACGCCAAGGTCGGCGAGACACGCGAGTACACCGTGCCCAGCGGCGCCGTCGTCAAGGTGACGCTGCTCAGCGCCGAGCCATACCACAGCTGACCGGGCGCAGTACCGGTCCATACCACGGCGGCCGGTGTCGAGACGATGTCTCGGCACCGGCCGCTGTGGTGTGTGTCCGGCGGGAGCTGCGCCCTCCCCGATGCGCCGCCAGTTATGGACCAGAATTCGAACCATGCGGTGTTGATTTCCGGTTGCGTCCCATGGACCGGAAACCTAGCCCCATCCACCGGCGTCGCCGCGACGTCATCCACAGGCCACCGAGGCATCCACAGCCACCTCACAGCAACGGCAGAGTTGGTCTCCAACCTGCGGCATCATCCTTGGATCATGAGGAAGAACACACGCAGTCCCGATGTAGCACTGGTGGTCGTCGACGACGATCCGGCCGTCCTCGACCACGCTCGAGCCCTCTTCGCCCACGACATCCCCTTCGGCGTGGTCGGCAGTCAGTACTCTGCCGTCGTCCCGTTCATGCTCGGCAACAACGGACATACGGTGGCCCTCGTCGCCGACGTCGATGACCCCGACCAACTCGCCGGGGCGATCATGACCACCGAACGCCGACTCGGGCCGGTGCGCGCGGTGATCCGCTACGCCTCTGACCTGCCGGCCGGGATGGATGGGGCCGACGGGGCGTTCGGGGCCGGCGCGTCCGCCGGCGCCGGCCTGCGCAGTACGGCGCCGGCCGCCTGACGCCAGGGCGCGTAGACGATCACCATCGCCACCGCGATCACCGCCGCCACCGCGACGATGTCGAGGATGTAGTGGTTCGCGGTTCCCACCACGACGAAGAAAGTGGTGAACGGATACACGGCGCCGAGCACCCGCACCCAGGGCCGTCGTGCATAGAGCACGATCATCAGACCCGCCCAGATGGCCCACCCGCAATGCAGTGACGGCATGGCCGCGAACTGATTGGTCATCGACTCGGGCCCCGGCGAACCCGATGTCTCCCACCAGCCCCAGGTCGCCGTCTGCGCCATCACATCGTGGTACCCGTCGTACATGCGCGGCGGCGCGGTCGGGATGAGATAGAACCCGGCCAACGCGATCAGGGTGGTCAACGCGAGCACAAGCGACGCCCGCCGATAGCCCGGCCGGTTGGTCCAATAGAGCCACACCGCCACGCCGATGGTCACCCACCAATGCAGCGTGTGATAGTGCAGCGCACTGAGATCGGCGATCCAGCGATTCTCGTTGACCCAGTGGTTCACCGGCTGCTCGATACCGATGAACAGGCGCTTCTCGAGGTCCTCGATGGCCGTTCCGTTGGCGAAGGCAGGCGCGGAATCCTTGCCGCCGAGGTTCCGCACGAACGAGTACGTCTGATAGATCACCCAGATGAGGGCGATCTCGAGCCACCAGCGAGGCTGCGACAGGTATCCCCGAACCCTGGTCAGCGTCGGATTCAGGCGAAACCACAGGCCGGCCGGTGCCGACCGCTCAGTGGTGACGTCCTCCTGCGCCGTTGCGGTCATGGCCTCCCCATCGGTGAACGTTCGACCAACAGCGGTTGTTGCTAGGTACAACTAAGTGGTACCCCAGAGTAAACCCTGGGGGATTCACGTGGCGGACGACATCCGGCCGGACCGGGCCGAAACAATCGAATCGGTGGCCGACGGGCGTCACCGGCCCCGATGCGGCGAGTTCCTGCGACGAACCGCCCGACACCGCCCCGAAGCACTGGCCTATCTCGCCTTCGGGGTGACCGCCTACATACTGTTCCGGGTCTCCGGGCTGGACAGCCACATCACCTGGGCGCATTCGGCCGCAATCGGCTACGGCACCGCTGCGGGACTCTCGATGATGCCCGCCTCGATGCGGGTACCCCGGGTACGACTGGCGCGTGTTGCCGCGGTCACCGGAGCCATCCTGGTGCCCTTCGTCACACTGTTGACCGGTCATCATCAGATGCAGGACGAGATCGCCGTGGTCTCCCGCTCGGGAAACCTGCTGCTCACCCACGGCATCCCGTACGTCCACGACGCGACCTCGGTGACCGACGTCAACCCCTACCTGCCGGTGATGGCCGTGTTCGGCCTGCCCGCAGCAGTGTTGACCCGGAGCGGGCTGGACCCACAGAGCGCATGGCAGGTCGTCGGCGACCCCAGGATCTGGTGTGCCGCCATCGCCATCGCGGGCATCTGGGGATCGATCCGCCTTCTCCGGGTCGACTCGCGAAGCGCGAGCCACGTCGCCGTGCTGCTGATCGCGTCGCCCACCATCGCACTGGAGATGTGTGCGAGCGGAGTGGATCTGCCGCTGGCAGGCCTGCTGCTGTTCGGGCTGGCTGCGGTGGCCACCCGACGCCCACGCATGGGCGCCATCGCCATCGCAGCCGCCGTCGCCATCAAATGGGTGGCGCTGCTGAGCGTGCCGATCGTCATCGCCCTGCTGGTGACTCGCTTTCCGCGCGCGGTGACCCTCAGATTCGCCGGATGGTTCGCGACGGCGACCGCGGTGTTCGGACTGCCGGCCTTCCTGTCGGTGTCCGACACGATCGCCCAGGTCCTCGAATTCCCGACCGGTCGCGGCCCCATCCCGACACCGGCACACAGCCCCATGCCCGGGGTCTTGTTGGCCTCCTTCGGCTCCGCCGGACGCAACGCCGACATGATCCTGCTCGTGGCCTGCGCGATCATCTTGGCGGTCTGTGTGCTGAGGCGTCCGCCGCGCTCGTTCTCCTCGGCGGCCACCTTCGCCGCAGCCGGATTCACCTGCTTCTTCCTCCTCGCACCGGTGGGTCGGTTCGGCTACCTGTTGGTCCCGATGATGTTGTTCGGCGTGGCCTTCATCGCCCAGCGCAGCGCGGCTTCCCGACAGCTCACGACAGCAGGCGCCACCATGCCGTGACCGGCGTGCAAGCCGACGCAAGTCGCACGAAAGAGCCGGCGGGCACTCTCGTCGGCATGACAACCTCGACCTCGACCGGCCTGGCGATCGACGCCCGCGGACTGGTCAAACATTTCGGAGCAACTCGCGCCGTCAACGGAGTGGATCTGGCGGTACCCACCGGCTCGGTGTACGGCGTGCTCGGGCCCAACGGGGCCGGCAAGACGACCACGGTCAGCATGCTCGCCACCTTGCTGCGCCCCGACGCCGGCTCGGCGAAGGTCTTCGGCTACGACGTCGTCGACGACGCCGTCGCCGTCCGTTCCCTGGTCGGTGTCACCGGCCAGTACGCTTCGGTCGACGAAGATCTCACCGCCGCACAGAATCTCGTCCTCTTCGCCCGCCTGCTGGGCTTCGCACGCCCCGCCGCGCGCGCTCGCGCCGACGAGCTGCTCGAAGAGTTCTCCCTGACCGAAGCCGCGAATCGGCCACTGAAGAACTTCTCCGGAGGCATGCGTCGCCGACTCGATCTCGCGGCAAGTCTGATCGACACTCCCCCACTGCTGTTCCTCGACGAGCCGACCACCGGACTAGATCCGCGCACCCGCGCCCAGATGTGGTCCACCATCCGCAACCTGGTCAGCCAGGGGTCGACCGTGCTGCTGACCACCCAGTACCTCGACGAAGCCGACCAGCTCGCAGACCGCATCGCAGTGATCGACCATGGAGTGGTGATCGCCGACGGCACCGCCGACGAACTCAAGCGATCAGTGGGCGCCAACACTCTGCAACTCGTTCCGAGTGACCGCGCAGACGCGGCTTCCGCCTGCGAGATCGTGGCATCGGTGCTCGGCGAGACGCCCATCCTCAGCCCCGAGGCCGCGCGCATATCGGCGGGCCTGACCCGATCCGACCTCGTCCCCGATGTGCTGATCGCGCTGCGCGAGCGCGGCATCGACATCGACGAGATCACCGTGCAGAAGCCCAGTCTCGACGAGGTCTTTCTCACCATCACCGGCAAACCCGCCGATGACGCGGAGTCCGCCGCAAAACGCAAGGAGCTCGCCTGATGACCACCACCATCGAATCCGGGACATCCCCGGCGATCACCACCACATTCGCTCGGCCGCAGGCGAAAACATCGGTGTCACTGGCCGAGACGATCCGCCAGTCGTTGTCCATGGCCTACCGCGGGGTGCTCAAGATCCGGCACAACCCGGAGCAACTCTTCGACGTCACCATCCAGCCCATCATCTTCACGCTGATGTTCACCTACATCTTCGGCGGGGCCATCAGCGGTGACGTGACCTCCTACCTGCCGGTCATCATCCCGGGCATCATGGTGCAGACGGTGGTGATGACCTCGATCGTGACCGGAACCCAGCTTCGCGAAGACATGGACAAGGGCGTCTTCGACCGCTTCCGCTCGTTGCCGATCGCGCGTATCAGTCCGCTCGCGGGCGCGCTGGGTGCCGACGTGATCCGCTACCTGATCGCCAGTGTGCTCACCATCATCATGGGCGTCATCATGGGCTGGCGCCCCGACTTCTGGGGTGTGGTGGCCTCCGCGGTTCTGGTGATGATCTGCAGCTTCGCCGTCTCGTGGATCTTCGCCCTGATGGGCTGCCTGATGAGCAAGGCGTCTGCGGTGCAGGGCATCTCGATGCTCATCATGTTTCCGTTGACGTTCATGTCGAATGCCTTCGTGCCGGTGGACACCATGCCCGGCTGGCTGCAGGGCTTCGTGAAGGTGAATCCGGTCAGCCACCTGGTCACCGCGGTCCGGGAACTGACCGCGGACGGCCACGTGGGCATCCATGTGGTGTGGGCGCTGCTCGGTGCGGCGGTGATCACCCTGGTGTTCGCCCCGCTCGCGGTCCGCGCCTACATGCGCAACACCTGACCGAACCCCCGATCACCGACGTTGCGGCGCCAGGATGGAACGGACCTCGTCCACCGCCTGGCGCCGCGATAGTGTCCGACCCCGGGCCACGAGCGCCTGCCACTCCCCGGAGGTCCGGCCCGAGATCACATCCATCGTCGAGTACACCTGGTAAAGAGACGGATAGTCTTGGCGCGCACCGAGTCTCATCGCCAATGCGAGTAGCCATGCCCCATCCGGAACCGCCCGCCCGGTTTCACACAGCAGATACCCGGCAGCCATCGCGGTCACGCCGGCCTGTGGTTGATCCTGCCATCCCGCAGCGCCGAACATCTGGTTGATGCCGTCGCCGAGGAGTTCCACGAACTCCTCGGCGGCTGCGGCATCTCCGGCCCGGACCATACCGACCACCGCGGTGCCCAACAGCAGCACCATCCCCGGATCCTGCGCACCCAGCGGATGATTGTTTTTGATGAGAAATGCTGCTCTGCAATAGATTTCACCGGCAACCTGGTGGTCGCCACGGGCAAAGGCGAGTTCCGCGTAGCCGAGCATCATCGCCCCGATCACCTCGGGATTGCCCTGCGGGTCCGGGTGCTCGGGCCGCCATCCGTCACCTGCGATCTCGAGCTCGCGCTCGGCCTCGTCCATGCGCCCGAGCGCGACGAGGGTGGCCACGAGGTAGCACCGGATCTGCATCTCCTCGTCGCGGGCGCCGAGGCGCGCGAGATCGGCGATCCCGTCCCGGTAGTAGCCGATGGCCCGGTCCCAGCCGCCGCGTTGTCCGTAGAGACTGGCGATGGTCACCTGCGTCATCCCCGACATCCACGAGTTGTGATGTTCACGACCGATGACGAGCAGCGAGAGTCCGTCGGACAGCGCCTGATCGAGGTTGCCGAAGTTCTCCCGGACATTCATCCGGATCGACAGCGCCGCGGTACGCACCTGATCATTGCTCGCCCGCGCGGCACGGGAGACGAACCGCATGGCTGCGAGCGGGTGACGCGCCAATGCGCACGCCGAGAGCAGTTCGGTCGGCTCGTCATGGATCCGGTCGGGCCGGTGCAGGCGACGAATGTAGTAGCGGCCGGTGGCCACCGAGCGATACTCGCGCCGCAGCAGCAGGTGAGCCATCGACGCGAGCACCGTGAACTGCCAACGTCGCCGCATCGAGTCACTCAGGTCGACCGACGGTGTCGGTAGTACCGCGAGGATGCGCGGACCCCACGACATGACCTCACCGTGCAGTCCGCGGACCATCCAGAATCCGCTGAGAACCGGGAAGACCGACACAACGGTGTCGATCGCCTCCCGATCTCGCGTCGCCGACGCCGCGGTGGCAGACCGGCGCAACACCCATACGAGGTTCTCGACATCGGGTGCGACCCAACGCAACAGCCGGTCGTCGACCGCGTCCCGTGTCCGCGCTTCGGCCGCGTCGGCGAACTGGCGCGCCCACCGCGCCATCGCCCTGTCGACGACCTCGGATTCGTCGGTATCCGCGCACCTGCCGAGTTGTTCCTCGCCGAATTCCCGCACCATCTCCAGCATTCGGTAGCGAATCTGCCCATCGGACTCGGTCACGTTCAGCAAGGACTGATTGACCAGGGCCTCCAGCGTGTCGTCGAGCGCGACTCCCGATCGTCCGACGACGACCCCGGCGGCCTCACCGGTGAAACCGGCGGGGAATCGGCAGAGTCGGCGCATTGCCGTCTGCGCGTCGGGATCAAGTAGTTCCCAACTCCATTCGATGACGGCGTAGAGGGTGCGGTGGCGATTGGGGGCGGTGCGGTCGGTGCCGCGCAGCAGCGCGAATCGTTCGCCGAGCCGGCGCGATATCTCGGCGACCGTCATCGTCCGGATCCGCGCGGCGGCGAGCTCGATCGCCAGCGGCAGTCCGTCGAGATGCCGGCACAGATGCGCGATCTCGTCGGCAGGGAGCTGTGCATCGGGTCGGATGGCGCGCGCACGCCGCCGGAACAACTCGACCGCCGAACCGCTGATCCCGACATCGAGGACCGGCAGCTGATAGATCTGTTCGGCCGCCAGCAACAACGGCGACCGACTCGTCGTCAGGATCGACAGCTGCGGTTCGGCGGCCAGCAGGTCGGCGACGACGCGCGCACACTTTCCCACGACCTGTTCGCAGTTGTCCAGGATGATGACCGCACGCTGACTGCGCACCGCGTCGACGAGCCGATCAGCGAGGTCGCCCACCGTCACCCGCGGTCGAGCACCACTGCCGATCTCGGTCTCGCCGACGCCCAACGATGCAGCAATGGCGGCCACCACGTCGTCGTCGTTGCGGACCGGGGCCAGCGGAACGTAGAAGACCGGCCGCCCGGTGTCGGCGAGGTCGGCGCCGACCCGGTGCGCGACCCTGGTCTTACCGACACCTCCCGGCCCCTGCACGGTCACGAGCCGGTGCTGACCTAACAAATCGACGATCTCGCGGATGTCGCCGTCCCGGCCGATGAGGTCGGATGCGTCCACCATCAGCCCCACGGTGTGCCCGCGCCGCGGAGCAGACGGGCTCCGCGGCACCGGTGCCGCGGCGTCGCCGGAGCGTTGGTCGGTCGCCAGCAGGTCTGTGTTGAGTGCGATCGCCTGCGGTCCCGGATCGACTCCGAGGTGCTGCGACAGCGTCCGTCGCAGTCGGGTGAATACCGCCAGGGCTTCGGCCACCCGACCCTGCCCGGCCAACGCCCGCATCAGATCCACATGCGCCGTCTCGTCCAATGGGTCAGCGCGACAACGCGAGTCGGCGATCTCGCGGGCCACCGCGAAGTCGCCCTCGGCCAGTGCACGCGCCACGCGTCGCTGGTCGAGCGACGACCGCAATCCGTCCGCGCGACGCCGGATCTCGGCGGTGAGACCTGATCCCGCATCATCGCCGAGATCGTCGCCGGGCACGCCTCGCCACCACCTGGCGACCGCATGCAACGCCGCGCTGTCCGGGTCGTCGAGCAGATCGGCGACGATGTCACAGTCGGTTCGGCAGTCGACGAGGCGATACCCGTTGACCCCACCCTGCAGGCGGCCGGTGCCGAGTAGCGGTCGCAGCCGCGAGATCTGGGTGTGCAGCGCCGACATCGGAGACCGGGGCGGCGCATCTGTCCACACATCGTCGATGAGCCGTTCCGCCGATCGTGTTCGACCGTCCGCGAGCGCAAGCGACGCCAGCAGACGGCGGGCGCGCACACCTGCCACCGTCACCAATGTGTCAGGATCGCGAGCTCCGACGCCCACGGCCACCGGGCCCAGCAATCCGATCACGGTGACCGCGTCGGGGGCCGGCGCCTCGGAGTCAGACACCCAGCCAGATTAGCGCCCGGTCGGATCGGTGCCACATCTCGTTGACCGGCGCAAGGACCGAGCGACCACGGTGAGCCGAGGTGACCGTGTATGAATAAAGGCCATGGCGCGCAGTTACCCACTCGAGTCCATCGACCTCGACTTCTTCGACAACGCCCCGGTCACCTACCGCATCGACGCGCATCTTCCGGTCAGTCCCCGGCGAGCCTGGGTCGAACTGACGCGACAGCACACCCTGGATTGGTGTCGGGCGATCAAGTCGATCGAGTTCGTCTCACCCCCGCCCTACGGTGTCGGCACCAAACGCAAGGCGGCGCTGGGGCCCGGATTCGCCGGGTTGAACGAGCACTTCTTTGTCTGGGACGAGAACGCCGACACCGGCGAGTACCGCAACGCCTTCTACGCCGAGAATGCCTCCACCCCGGGCCTCAAGCGCTTCGGCGAGCTCACCGAGATCTCCCCCGCCGAGGTGGGCTGCCGTCTCGTGTGGTCGTTCGCGCTGGAGCTGTCGACGTCGGCGAAGGCGGTCACGGCCTTCTCCGGTCCGACCGCGGCCACGGTGTTCAAGACCGTCGAGACCGACACGATCCGACACTTCTCGACGCTGTCACCACAGGTCTGAGGCGTCACTCCCGCAGAAAACCGGCGTCGGCCAATGCGCGTCGCACCTCGCGCTGATGCTCGGGGCCGCGGGTTTCCACGCTGACCGTCACCTGCACCTCGTCGAGGTACAGGTCGTCGGCGACCCGAGAGTGCACCACGTCGACGACGCTGGCGCCACGGTCACGGAGCAGTTCGAGCAGGGCGATCAGACCGCCGGGCCGGTCGGAGACCGTCGCGGTGACCGTGAGAAATCGTCCGGCCGCGGTCAGTCCGTGGGTGGTCACATGGCTGAGGAGCAGTGGGTCGATGTTGCCGCCCGAGACGACCACACACACCTTGCCCGACAGGTCGAGGGTCCCGGCGGCCAGTGCGGCGACGCCCGCGGCGCCGGCCGGTTCCACCACGAGTTTGGCGCGCTCGAGCATCAGCAGCAATGCGGTGCTGAGCGATTCCTCGCTGACGGTGACGATGGAGTCGACCAGTTGGGTGATGTGCTCGAACGGCACGTCGCCCGGTCGGGCCACCGCGATGCCGTCGGCCATGGTGTTCATCGCCGCCAACGCCAGTGGGTGGCCGGCGGCCAGCGACTGCGGCCATGCCGCCGCCTGCGCCGCCTGCACGCCGATGACGGTGGTCTCGGGGCGTCGCGCCTTGACCGCCGAGGCGATCCCCGCGAGCAGCCCGCCCCCTCCGGTCGGCACGACGATGGCATCCACGTCGGGCATCTGCTGCAAAATCTCGGCTCCGACGGTGGACTGACCGGCCACGATGTCACGGTGATCGAAGGGGTGGATCAAAATCGCACCGGTCTCGTCGGCGTACCGGCGGGCCGACTCGAGTGCCTCGTCGACGGTCGAACCCTCGAGGATGACCTCGGCTCCATAGGCCTTGGTCGCGGCGATTTTCGGCAGCGCGGCACCGGTCGGCATGTAGACGCGCGCACGGATACCGAGTTCGGCGGCCGACCAGGCCACCCCCTGTGCGTGATTGCCGGCGCTGGCCGCGACGACGCCGCGGGCGCGTTCCTCCGCCGACAATCGGGAGATCCTCAAGTAGGCCCCGCGTGGTTTGAACGACCCGGTGCGCTGGAGGTTCTCGCACTTGAGCCAGACGTCGCAGCCGATCCGTTCGGACAGCACCCGCGAGGCCACTAGCGGCGTGCGTCGCATCACCGTGGACAGCGCGCGCACCGCGTCGTCGACGTCGGCACCGGTCAACATGGCCGCGGCCCTCGCCTCACCCCAGCGCGTTCTCGAGATCGCCGAGCAGGTCGGCGATGTCCTCGATACCGACCGACAGCCGCACCAGGTCGGCAGGCACCTCCAACAGCGAACCCGCGGTCGACGCATGCGTCATCGCTCCCGGGTGCTCGATGAGTGATTCGATCCCACCCAGCGACTCGGCCAACGTGAAGACCTCGGTGCGGGCGCAGAACTCCTGGGCGGCAGCCTGTCCGTCCTTGAGCCGTACGGAGACCATGCCACCGAATCGACGCATCTGCTTGCCGGCCACCGTGTGTCCCGAATGTGTCGGGATTCCCGGATAGAGCACACTGTCGATCTTCGGGTGCGACGACAGGAAATCGACCACCTTCTCGGCGTTGTCGCAGTGGCGATCCATGCGCACCGCGAGGGTTTTGATGCCGCGCATGGTGAGGTATGCGTCGAACGGTCCGGGCACCGCGCCGGCACCGTTCTGCAGGAACGCCACCGCCTCGTCGAGTTCCTCGCTGTTGGTGACCAGCGCACCGCCGACGACGTCGGAGTGACCACCCAGATACTTGGTGGTCGAATGCAGCACCACGTCGGCGCCCAGCGTGATCGGTTGCTGCAGATATGGCGAGGCGAAGGTGTTGTCAACCACCAACTGCGCCCCGGCCTCGTGGGCGACCCCGGCGAGCGCCTCGATGTCACCCACGTTCAGCAGCGGATTGGTGGGGGTCTCGATCCACACCAGCTTGGTGGCCGGCGTGATCGCCGCGCGCACCGCATCCACATCGGAGACCGGCGCCGCCGAGTAGGTGATACCCCACTGGCTGAACACCTTGTCGATGAGTCGGAAGGTGCCGCCGTAGGCGTCGTTCGGGATGACCAGGTGATCACCGGGCCGCAGGGTCGCACGCAACAACGCATCGGTGGCGGCCATGCCGCTGGCGAAACCACGCCCGTAGGTGCCACGTTCGAGAGCGGCGATGTTGGCCTCGAGCACCCGCCGAGTGGGATTGCCGGTTCGGGCGTACTCGAATCCATCACGGAGCCCGCCGACCCCGTCCTGGGCGAACGTGGAACTGGCGTAGATCGGGACGTTGACTGCCCCGGTCTGCGGGTCCGGGTCGTACCCGGCGTGGATGGCCTGGGTCGAGAACCCCTGCCAGCGAGACGAATCCGCAGCGCTGCGCTGTTCACTCACTTCGATGCTCCTCGGGTCGGGTGATGGCCGGCTCAGCCGACGGTCGGATGGCTGCTGACGAAGGCCAGCAGATCGTGCCGGGTGATGACGCCGATCGGTTTGCCCTCTTCTACCACCATCAGCGCATCGCACTCCGACAACGCCTTGGTGGCCGCCGACAACGGCTCACCCGAGCCGATCAGTGGGAACGGGTCGCCCATGTGCTCGGAGACGGCATCGGCCAGATTGGCGCGACCCTCGAACACCGCACTGAGCAGGTCGCGTTCGGTGACGGCGCCGGCCACCTCACCGGCCATCACCGGCGGCTCGGCGCCGACGACCGGCATCTGGGAGACGCCGTACTCACGCAGGATCTCGATGGCATCGCGCAGGGTCTCCTGCGGATGGGTGTGCACCAGATCGGGCAACGCGCCCGTCTTCCCGCGCAGTACGTCACCCACGAGGGATTCCTTGGCCTTGCTGTCGAGCGGGGTACGCAGGAAGCCGTAGCTGCTCATCCACTCGTCGTTGAAGATCTTGCCGAGATAGCCGCGTCCCCCGTCGGGCAACAGCACCACCACGACCGCATCCGGGCCCTCGCGTTCGGCCACCTGCAGCGCCGCCACCACGGCCATTCCGCAGGAACCGCCGACAAGCAGGCCCTCCTCCCGGGCGAGTCGTCGCGTCATGTCGAAGGAGTCGGCGTCGGAGACCGCGATGATCTCGTCGGGCACTGTCGGGTCATAGGCGCTCGGCCAGAAGTCCTCACCGACACCTTCGACCAGGTACGGCCGACCGGTGCCACCGGAGTACACCGAACCCTCCGGATCCACGCCGACCACCTGCACCGACCCATCGGAGACCTCTTTGAGGTAGCGGCCGGTGCCGGTGATGGTGCCGCCGGTGCCCACACCAGCGACGAAGTGGGTCACTGTGCCCTCGGTGTCGGCCCAGATCTCCGGCCCCGTGGTCTCGTAGTGACTCTGCGGTCCCGCCGGGTTCGAATACTGGTCGGGCTTCCAGGCACCATCGATCTCGCGGACGAGTCGGTCGGAAACCGAGTAGTAACTGTCGGGATGCTCCGGCGGCACCGCCGTCGGGCACACCACCACCTCCGCGCCGTAGGCCCGCAAGACGTTGCGCTTGTCCTCGCCCACCTTGTCGGGGCAGACAAAGACGCACTTGTAGCCACGCTGCTGAGCCACCAGCGCCAGACCCACACCGGTGTTGCCGGAGGTGGGCTCGACGATGGTGCCGCCGGGCTTGAGCGCCCCGGACTTCTCTGCCGCGTCCACCATCCGCACCGCGATCCGGTCCTTGCTGCTGCCGCCCGGATTGAGGTATTCGAGCTTGGCCGCAACCAGTCCCGAACCGGGTTTGGTCACCGAGTTGAGTTTGACCAGCGGGGTGTCGCCCACCAGATCCACGACGTGATCAGCGATACGCATGTGTCCATGGTCCCAGAGGCATGGGAACGACTCGAACTCGGACTAAGCTGGCTGCCGTGTCGCGCAGGTGTCATCGGTCTCTTCTCCGGTCAACTCACCGGTTCGCCCGCAAGTCAGGTCAGCATGGACAGCAACCGAATCCTGCGTGACGTGGGCGCCACGGTGGCGGCGACCGCGGCCAGCGCCGGCGCCTCGTGGGCGGCCTACCACTATCTCAACGGTCAAGCGGCCGAAGCTCGTACGGTGATCCCCCATCGCACCGACGACGCCCCCAACGGCGACGGGATCTACTGGCCCGACGGCACCGGACCCCACCGCTACACGCGCGACGCCGCGGTCGATCTGTTCCTCGCTGTCTTCGGGGATTCCACCGCGGCGGGCCTGGGCGCCGACATCGCCGACGAAACGCCGGGGGTGCAGGTGGCGCGGCGGGTCGCCGCGGAGACCGGCAAAACCGTCCGGTACGCGAACAAAGCCATCGTGGGCGCCACGTCCAAGGGGTTGGCGGCGCAGATCGACGCGATGTTCATCACCGGCGAGCGTCCGGATCTCGCGATCATCCTGGTCGGGGCCAACGATGTCACCGCCCGCAACGGCATCCGTACCTCGGCACGGCGCCTCGGCGAGGCAGTCGCTCTGCTGGTGGCGCAGGAGGCGGAGGTCGTGGTGGGCACGTGTCCCGATCTGGGCGTCATCACTGCTATCCCACAACCGTTGCGCACCGTCTTGCGCCGTTGGGGACTCTCGCTTGCCGCAGCCCAACGGGGTGCGGTGCGAGCGGCAGGCGGACGTGCGGTGCCGATGGCCGATCTGCTCGCCAGTGAGTTCCTGGCCAAACCCGAGCACCTGTTCTCGCCTGATCAGTACCACCCGTCGGCGGCCGGATACGCGCTGGCCGCCGACATCCTGCTGCCCGAGGTCCTTGCGGCCATCGATGAGTGGGGCCCCACACCGTTGCCGCAACCCCCTGAGGTGTCCGAGGCCGTGGAGCAGCGTCGGATCATCACCCGGGTGCGCCACCTGCTCGGCCGGACTCACGACCGCGTAACGGCCGGGGAGTAACGTGACGCACATGCCTGAAGCAGTCATCGTCGCCCATGCCCGCTCCCCGATCGGTCGCGCCGGAAAGGGATCCCTCAAAGACGTCCGCCCGGACGAATTGTCCCGGCAGATGGTCGCCGCGGCCCTGGCCAAGGTGCCCGAACTCGATCCGCGCGACATCGAGGACATCCATTGGGGAATCGGACAGCCCGGCGGCCAGGGCGGCTACAACATCGCGCGCGTGATCGCGGTCGAGCTCGGCTACGACCACATCCCCGGGGTCTCGGTGAACCGCTACTGCTCTTCGTCGTTGCAGACCACCCGGATGGCGCTGCACGCCATCAAGGCGGGCGAAGCCGACGTGTTGATCTCCGGTGGCGTCGAGAGCGTCTCGAGCTTCGGAATCTCCGGTGGCGCCGACGGCGCACCGAACTCCAAGAACCCGGTGTTCGACGAGGCCATGGCCCGCACCGAGAAGTCCGCCGAGGGTGGTGCCGGAACCTGGCACGACCCGCGCCAAGACGACCTGATCCCCGACGTGTACATCGCGATGGGTCAGACAGCGGAGAACGTCGCGAGTTTCACCGGCATCTCCCGCGAAGATCAGGATCGCTGGGGTGTGCAGAGCCAGAACCGCGCCGAAGAGGCCATCAAGGCCGGATTCTTCGAGCGTGAGATCGACCCGGTCACGCTGCCCGACGGCACGAGCGTGACCAGCGACGACGGCCCGCGCGCGGGCACCACCTACGAGAAGGTCAGCCAGCTCAAGCCGGTGTTCCGTCCGGACGGCACCATCACCGCGGGCAACGCCTGCCCGCTCAACGACGGGGCTGCCGCGCTGGTCATCATGAGCGACACCAAGGCAAAGGAGCTGGGGCTGACGCCGCTGGCGCGGGTCGTGGCGACCGCCGCGACCGGCCTGTCGCCGGAGATCATGGGCCTCGGCCCGATCGAGGCGATCCGCAAGGTGCTGCGCATCTCCGGGATGTCGATCTCCGACATCGACCTCGTGGAGATCAACGAGGCCTTTGCGGTGCAGGTGCTCGGGTCGGCGAACGAACTCGGCATCGACCACGACAAACTGAACGTGTCCGGCGGCGCCATCGCTCTGGGTCACCCGTTCGGGATGACCGGCGCACGTATCACCACCACCCTGCTCAACAACCTGCAGACCCACGACAAGACCTTCGGAATCGAGTCGATGTGTGTGGGTGGCGGTCAGGGCATGGCGATGGTGCTCGAGCGGCTCAGCTGAGCGAGCGGCCACAAGCCCACCGCTGACGGTTTTACCCCAGAAGTTGCCGAGCCCTCCACGCGTTTGTGGAGGGCTCGGTCATACCCCGGGGGGGGAGAGAAACCGCGGGTCAGCGGTCGACGGCCACCGATTCGGGTAGATCGGCGGTCACGTGGGATTCCGGCTCGTCCACCGCGTGCGGCTTCCGCACGAAACAAACGATCGCGATCAGTACGAAGCTGAGCACCCCGGCGACCGTGAACACGCGCTGCACACCGTGGCTGATCGCTTCGGCCTCGACGATTCCGGCATCCTGATCCGCGGTGGCCACCACCGTCATCACCGTGATGAACAAGGCGGTGCCCGCTGCGCCGGCAACCTGCTGAAAGGTGCCCAGGACGGCAGAGCCGTGTGAATACAACCGCGGCTCGACCGACCCGAGCCCCAGCGTCATCAACGGCGTGAACGTGGCGGCGAGCCCGAGGCACAGCAGCGCGTTGGCACTCATCAACAGCCACGGCGATGTCGACGGGTTCACGCCGACGAGCAACCACACACCCGCGCTCACCGTCATGGTGCCGGGGATCGCCAGCACGCGTGGACCCTTCGCGTCGTAGATGCGCCCGACCAATGGTCCGGCCAAGCCCATGATCAGGCCGCCCGGCAGCGTCAGCAGCCCGGTGGTCAGCGGGTCCAGACCCAGCACCGTCTGCGCGAAGTACGGGACGACGATGAAGGTGCCCAGCATCGTGGCCATCGCGACCACCATCGCGCCCATGGCCAACGAGAACTGTGCGGAACCGAAGACGCGCAGATCCAGCAAAGCGCGATCACTGCGCTGCAGCACCAGCTGCCGGGTGAGGAACGCGGTCAGCGCCACGACGCCGACGGTGAACGGAATCCACACCGGCACGGCGGCATCGGCCTCGGCCGACTCACCGACCCCGGCCAGGCCGTAGACGAGACCACCGAAACCGAACACGGCCAACGGGATCGACAGGTAGTCGATGGGCGCGGCCACCCGCTCCCCGACCGGGCGGACCAACACCGCCCCGACGATCAACGCGAGCACTGCGATCGGCGCGACGAAACCGAAGATCCACCGCCAACCGAAATGATCCAGGATGAAGCCCGACACCGTCGGCCCCAGCGCCGGCGCCACCGCGATGACCACGGAGATGTTGCCCATCATCACGCCACGCCGATGTTCGGGCACCACGGTCATGACGGTGGTCATCAACAGCGGCAGCATGATCGCGGTACCCACCGCCTGAATGACCCTGGCCACCAGCAGGATCTCGAAACCCGGGGCGAGACCGGCCACCACCGTCCCGATGCTGAACGCAGACATCGCGACGATGAACAGGGTGCGCGCTCCCACGCGCTGGATGAGGAACCCGGTCAGCGGGATGACCACCGCCATGGTCAGCATGAACGCCGTCGTCAGCCACTGACCCACGCTGGGCGGGACGTCGAGGTCGCGCTGCAGCACCGGGATGGCGATGGTCATGACGGTCTCGTTGAGGATGACCACGAATGTCGCGACCAGCAGGACAGTGATCAGCAACAGGTCGGGTCGGGAGAGCGCGTCGGCGCGACGTGTGGGTAGAGGGTGAGCAGCAGTCACCGATGAGGTCCTTTCGCGAGGCATGAAGTGTTGACCGATGTGGCCGGCGCGATTCATCGCCGACCGGTGACTGCTCAGCACATGAGAGCGAACGCTACCAAGACCACACGATGTGATGCGAGAACATTTTGCGTGCCTCGGGTCGCCGGGCTGACCTCGGTGGTGGCGCGCGACCCGCTGTTTCCCATACGGCCGCCGAGCCGGACACGCAGCCGGGCCCCGCACCAACAGTGCGGGGCCCGGCTGTGCAGGGTCGGGTCGGACCTACTCGGAGTTGAAGTAGCTCAGCAGACGCAGGATCTCGACGTAGAGCCAGACCAAGGTGACCGTCAGGCCGAGTGCGACGCCCCAGGCGGCGCGCTCCGGTGCGCCGGCCCGGATCAGCCGGTCGGCGGCGTCGAAGTCGAGCAGGAAGCTGAAGGCCGCCAGGGCGATGCACACCAGCGAGAAGATGATCGCCAGCGGGCCGCCGTCACGCAGGCCGAACCCCTCGCCGCCGTTGAAGAAGCCGATCACGAGGTTGCCCAGCATCAGGACGATGACGCCGATCATGCCCGCGAAGAGCATGCGGGTAAAGCGCGGGGTGACGCGGATGGCGCCGACCTTGTACACCAGCAGCATCCCGAAGAACACACCAAACGTGCCGAGCACGGCCTGCCCGATCAGTGCTCCGGCCGACGTGTCACCGGACACCATCCAATTCGCGAACACAAACGAGATGGAACCGACGAACAGACCCTCGAGCAGTGCGTAACCGAGCACGATCGCCGGGTTGTCCTGCTTCCGGCCGAAGGTCGCGACGAGGACCAGGGCGAGGCCGCCGAGCGCGCCGACGAGCATCAGCGGCGTGGCGAGCGCTTCGTTGGAGTTCACCAGGAAGTACGAGACGATCGCGGAGATCGTCAGCACCCCCAGAGTCATTGCGGTCTTGGTGACCACATCGTCGATGGTCAGCTGGCGGCTGACCGACGGCGCCTGCTGCGTGTACGGGTCGGCTTGCTGCCCGTACTGATTCCACATGGCACCCTGACCGGCGGCGGCCGTCCCGGCGCCGAACCCGGCGGGGCCGGTCTGGTTATCGCGGACCACGCCGCGCATAACCGGGTTGCTGCTCTCTCGCACCTACGTGCTCCTTCGTGCTCGATTGGTCTGTGGTGACGTCTGCAGTGACAACGTGTACAGCTGCCGTCAGGTTCCGACTTTACCTTCTCTTGACCCGGACCGTCTCTCGCTGCTCCCCGCGGGCGCCCGGTCAGGGCTGCACACGCCGCAACGCACCCAACCAGCTGCGCGCTTCGTCGCACCGGAGGTCCAGGCCGAGCATGCCCAGGGTGGTCCGCCCCAGACACACCGAGCGCAGCAACGTCTCGGCCAGGCGGAGATCGGGGCCCCAGGACAGCTCTGGTTTTGCCAACATCAGCGACGCGACACCGTGCGCCGCGGCCCACAGCTCGAGCACCACCTCGCCGACGTCGGATTCCGGAAAGAAGCCCTCGTCAGCGAGCTCACCGACCGTCGCCGCGATGCGGGTGAAAGCCGACGCGGAGAGCACCTCGTCGACCTTCGACAACCCGGGCTCCGACTGCCGGAACGCAATCCGGTAGAGCACCGGGGTCGACATCGCGAACCGCACGTACGCCATGCCCAGTTGCAGTGCGCGTTCGAGCGGATCATCGAGCCCAGCGGCGACCGCTGCGAACTCGCCGTCGAGTTGCTCGAAGTAGCGGGCACACACCGCGTCGAGCAACGCGTCCTTGTCGGCGAAATGCAGATAGATCGACGGCGGTGTCACACCGACGCGCGAGGCAACGGCGCGGATCGACACCGCTGCGTCATCCCCATGCTCGACCAGCAACTCGGTTGCCGAGGAGATGATCTCCTCGGCGAGCAGTTCACCCGATCCGCGGGGTGATCTGCTCCTCTTCGGAATGCTCTGCACTGTGCTCCTGTGTCGATGGTCGGCGTGCGACCGGCGCGTCCGGTCCGGGTCCCTCCGACAACCCGATCCTGTCGTGCAGCTGTCGTAGCGGCCCCGGTGCCCACCAGTTCGCCCGGCCGGCCAGCCGCATGAACGCCGGCACCAACAGCATCCGGATGATGGTGGCATCCATGAGGACCGCGAGAGTCAGTCCCACCCCGAACATACGCATGAACGACACCTCGGATGCCGCGATCCCGGCGAACACGATGCTCATCAGTAGCGCCGCCGCGGTGACCACCCGGCCCGTGCGGGCCAGTCCCACCGCCACGGCGTGATCGCTGTCGGCCCGTGTGCGCTGCGAGGCGAGCCACTCCTCACGGATGCGCCCGAGCAGGAACACCTCGTAGTCCATCGACAGGCCGAAGGCGATACAGAACATCAGGACCGGCATCGTCGCGACCAGATAGCCGGTCGCCGTGGTACCCAGGCCGGCGGCATGTCCGTCCTGGAAGAACCAGACCATCGCACCGAACGTCGCCGAGAGCGACAAGATGTTGAGCACCAGCGCCTTCAGCGGCAGCACGACGCTGCCGGTGAACAGGAACAACAGCACGAATGTGGCCACCGCGATAGAGCCGAGCACCCATGGCAGATGCGCGTAGATCGAGTCGACCGTGTCGGCGTTCGTCGCAGCGAGGCCGGTGAACAGCACCTCCACGCCATCCGGTGACTCGACGGCCCGCAACGCGTCGAGCTGATCTCGTCCGTCTTCACGCATCGGTTCGGCGCTCGACGCCACCGAGACGATCGATACGTCACCGCGCTGGTTGCCGGTCGAGCCCGGCCCCACGGCCTGTCCGTCGACGAAAGTGCCTGTCGGGGTGGTCACCGAGTCGACGCCGGACACCTGGGACAGCTCACCGGCATACCCAGACAGCGAGTGCGGATCGCCGACGCCCGACGCCACGATCGTCACTGTTGACGACAGATCCTGGGCGAAATCGTCGCGGACCTCCTGCGCGATCACATGCGCCGACGCCGAGGGGGGCAGGACGCGATCGTCAGGGAACCCGAACCGGATACCCAGGAACGGCGCTCCCAGGACAAGCAAGATCGCCGTCACCACGAGCGCGACCGGTAGTGCGTGGCGCAACACGAACTGCACCATCCGATACCAGCGGGTCTGTTCGATCGGCCGCGGTGTCGGTGCCGCGCGGCCGAACAACCGCCGAACCGGTCGACGCACATCGAGGGCATCCACCCGCGGACCGAGCACCATCAGCAGTGCCGGGGTGAGGATGAGCGCGGCGGCCGCAGCGACCACCACGACACCGACGCCGGCATAGGCGAACGAGCGCAGGAAGTACATCGGGAAGATCGCGAGCGCGACGAGCGCCAGCGCAACGGTCACCGCCGAAAAGGCCACGGTCCGTCCCGCTGTCGCCATCGTCGTCACGATTGCGGCCCGGCGATCCGACCCCCGCGTGACCTCCTCGCGATAGCGGGTCACGAGGAGCAAGGTGTAGTCGATGGCCAGGGCCAGGCCGAGTGCCGTCGTGAGGTTGAGCGCGAAGATCGACACATCGGTGAGTTCGGCGATGACACGCAGCAACGCGAAGGTCCCGACGATGGCGACGATTCCGATGACCACCGGCAGGGCTGCGGCGACCAGACCGCCGAACACCACGATCAACACAAGGAAGCTGATCGGGATGGCAATCCCCTCGGCTATCGCCAGATCCCTCGTCGTCTGTTCGTTGACCTGATTGAACACCAGCCCCTGCCCGCCCACGCGAACCGAGATCCCGTCCCGGTCACCGGTGAGCTGCTCTTCGATCTCACTGGCATAGGCGGGGGCGTCCTCTTCCCCGCCGTCCAGCGTGGCGATCACGAGTGCCGACGACGAGTCCTCGCTGACGAGCGCCGGCGCGAGTTCCGGATTACCCCAGACCGACAGGATCGGTTGCTGCACATATTTTTTGGCGGCGAGCTCGGCGACGATGGAGTTGCCCACCTGCTGCGCCTGCGGGTCGGTGGACATGTTCATACCCGGCGGGCCATCGAGTTTCACCACTACCTGCATGCCACCGCGACCGAAAGTGTCATCCAAGATCTCGTCGGCACGGGCCGAGGCCGACGTCGGATCGCTGTAACCACCGGACAGCAGGTGCTGCGCGGCCGTCGCCCCATACAGCCCGGCCAGCACGAGCAACAGCACCGCCCCGGCGAGCACCGCTCGCGGGGCGCGTAGGACCAGCGCCGTCGTCTTCGCCATATCACTACCCCCCGGAGCGTTTGGTTATCGCCGTTAAGTTATCAGCATTAATCGAATGTGGTCAATCGTTCCATCGGACGAAAAAGCGTGTCCGGCAGCGATCACGCGGAACTCCCTCGCCGCTCAAGTGAAACGTGTTCTAATTCACTCCGCCCACCCCCTCGTCCGATGGATGTACCGATGCCCTCAATCGAGTCGCCCGATCCCAGCGAGATCGCGCGCCCCACGTCATCCCGCCGCGACCCGGGGTGGCTTCGTGACCGCCTCGACAATTGGCTCCCCACAGCAGTCGGCGGACCGGCGACCATCACCCGTCTCGAGATCCCCTCGGCCAACGGCATGTCGAGTGAGACCATCGTGCTGGACGCCCAGTGGTCGGGAAGCACCTATGAACTGGTGGTACGCGTCGCCCCACTCCCGCAGAGCGATCCCGTGTTCCCCACCTACGATCTCGATCGGCAGTTCCGGATCATCGAGCACGTCGCTGCCACCACCGGCGCGCTGGTGCCCCCGCTGTACTGGTCCGAACCCGACCCGGAGCCACTGGGCGCGCCGTTCTTCGTGATGGGCCGGATCGACGGCCTCGTGCCACCGGACGTGATGCCCTACACCTTCGGCTCATGGTTGACCGAGGCCGACGACGACCAACGACGCACCCTCACCGAGACGACGATCGCCACTGTGGCGATGATCCACTCCGCACCGGTCCCCAAGGAGTCACTCGACCTCCCGTGCCCGGGCGAGACGCCCCTGGCCGCCCATGTTCGCCGGCTGCGCGAGTTCTATACCTGGACCTCGGCCGGACGCGCGGGTTCCCCGCTGATCGAGCGAGGATTCGATTGGGCGATGGCGCATCTGCCCGACGAATCAGACCCGGTACTGACCTGGGGGGACGCCCGGATCGGCAACATCATCTACCGGGACTTCACGCCGACCGCGGTGCTGGACTGGGAGATGGCGGGCTACGGCCCTCGGGAACTCGACGTGGCCTGGTTGATCTTCCTGCACAGGTTCTTCCAGGACCTCACCGAGATGGCGGGCATGCCGGGACTTCCCGACTTCTTGGCACGCGACGACGTCGCGGCGACGTACACGCGAGTCAGCGGCCACGAGCTCCGTGACCTGGACTTCTATCTGACCTATGCGGCGCTGATCCACGCCGTCGTGATGTTTCGTATCCAGTCCCGCGCCATCCACTTCGGGCAGGCCGAACAACCCGATGACACCGACGACATGATCATGCATCGCGCCACGCTCGAGGCGATGCTCGCCGGAACATACTGGGAGAACGTGCGATGACGCTGTCCCCGATGGACGACTACCCCATTCATCAGGTCGCCGAGGTCATCCGGCATGTGCAGACCTCCGATCGCAACTTCTACGACCGCTACTACTTCAACTGCCATGGCCCGGGCGCGGATTCGCCGTGGCTGATCATCGGACTGGGCGTCTACCCGAATCTCGGTGTGGCGGACTGTTTCGCAGTGGTGCGTCATCACGACGAACACATCGTCGTGCGCGCATCCCGGGCGCTGGGAGCCGATCGCAGCGATCTGCGGATCGGCCCGTTCACCATCGAGATCCTCGAAGGGCTGCACCGTCTTCGGGTCGCGCTCGACCGCGGGCACGGCGACCTCGCGTTCGACCTCGTCTTCGACGCGGCCGGCCCTGCGGTTCTCGAACCGCGCCATTTTCAGCGGCAGATCGAGCGGGTGTTCTTCGACACTCAACGATTTGTGCAGACGGGCACCTGGCGCGGGGCATTGACCGTCGACGGCGAGTCGTTCGAGGTCACCGGCCCCGACTGGCGCGGCAACCGCGATCGATCCTGGGGTGTGCGACCGGTGGGCGAGGCAGAGCCACCCGGCCGGAAGGCCGACGCGAACGTGTCCGGGACGTTCTTCTGGATCTACTCGGTGATGCGGTTCGCCGACTTCTCGATTGTCGTCGTGGTTCAGGAGACCGAGACGGGCGAACGATTGATGGACGACGCGCGCCGCGTCTGGGATGACCCGGATCGCGAACCCGAGTGGCTCGGCCATGTGGCCCATGACATCTCGTTCGTTCCGGGTACGCGCGACGTCGCCGCCGCCACCCTCCGCTTCACCCGCCCGACCGGGGTGGTCACGACCGTGGCCTGTCGGCCCCAGCTGGCCAATCACCTCGCGTTCGGCACCGGCTATGGCCTGGAACCGGATTGGCGTCACGGTATGTGGCAGGGCGAGCTGAAGGTCGAAGACCTCCACCTCAAGGTGTCCGAACTCGATCCCACGATGAAGATGTTCTGTGTCACCGACCATCTCACCCAGTTCGTCGCAACGATCGACGACGCAGCGGTCAGCGGCGATGGGCTGTTCGAATTCGCCGCGATCGGGCCGCACGAACAATACGGATTCACCGACTACACCGATACGGCGTAGGTCGCCGATCGGGCCGGAGAACACCCGTGCCATGCTGGTTGTCGGCTGGCATGCGATGCCAGGCCCCTATAGCCCAATTGGCAGAGGCAGCGGACTTAAAATCCGCCCAGTGTCGGTTCGAGTCCGACTGGGGGCACTGTGTTGGCTTCCGTTTCACGATGGTTCGATGCGGAGAGCAGCGGAGCCGACGACCTTTGCTCCAAATGTTGTCGTACCCCGTCGATACTCTGGATTTGTTCGATGACGCCGCGCCGGTGCCCGTTTCACGATGGTTCGATGCGGAGAGCAGCGGAGCCGACGACCTTTGCTCCAAATGTTGTGAGGTTCCCCCCGAACCGTAGAGGCATCGATAATGAGGAGCACGATGCCAGAGAAGCGGAAGAAGTACGACCGGGAGTTTCGTGATGGGGCG
>NZ_JBITWL010000015.1:0-113035 GCF_044543825.1 Gordonia sp. NPDC062954
AATGTTTTGTGTCTCAACACCACCAATCATTCCAGCTCAGAGGGCATTTTCACGTTATCGACACCCCGGATTCATCCACGGATCCAGGCTGAGGAGCGAGGCGCTAGCCGAGTGTCACGAAGGGTCAGTCCTGATTGCCCGAATCAACAGTCGCGGAAGTGATTTCCACCGGCTGCTTCGGCTTGCCGTCCTCGGCGCTGCCGTTGGGCCCCGGCGTCAGGCCGTTGGCCGCGATCTTGTCGAGCACCGTGAGGCCGTCAGGGTCGACCTGGCCCACCACGGAGTAGTTCGCCGCCAACTGGCTGTCCTGGAGCACCAGGAAGAACTGGCTCGAACCGGTGTCGGTCTGACCGCTTTGCGGGTTGTTGCTGTTCGCGATCGCCACTGTGCCACGCGGGTAGATGACCGGAGCGGTTCCCGACATGGGGTCGGGCTCACCGGCCGGCTTCAGGTCGGTGGGCAACTCGTCGGGGCTCGACCATCCCGGACCACCGGCACCGGTACCGGTGGGGTCGCCGCACTGCAGCACCTTGAGCGACTCGCTGTTGGTCAGTCGGTGGCAGGGGGTGTCGTTGTAGAAATCGTTCTCGGCCAGCGAGATCACCGCGCCGGTGTTGCATGGCGCGCCCGTGCGGTCCAGGGTGATGGGAACTGCGCCCTGGTTGGTGTCGAGCACCAGGTTCGCGGTGCCCTCCTTGAGTTGCTTCTCGTCAGGCTTGGGGGCGGTGCGCTGTTTGGACTCGCCGGCACGCATTTCATCGAGGTAGGCCTGGGCCTGTGCTCTCTGTTCGGCAGGGACCTCTGCCGGTACCTCGTCGGGGAGTTCGTCGAAGCGACTGGGTTGGTCGGTGTACGAGCATGCGGTCCAGCGGGCTGCCTCGCGATCGTCGAGCACCTTCTTGACGATCAACGTGGTGGCAGTGGCCACGATGGCGACGACGACCACGGTCGATACGGAGGCGATGATGATCTTGCGCCGCCGCTTCTCCTGCCGCTCCCGCTCGAGGCGCTCCTCGAGCTTGCGCTTGGCGGCTTCGCGGCGTTCCTCGTTGCTTGACACGCGGTTGGGTCCTCCTGAACTCGTGTGCCGTGGCTCCCCCGGGGGATGGCATGGGCGTACGTGCGGTCGGGCGGCACGTGAATCGGCGCTGATGCTACATCGACAGGCCAGTGTGCCAGCTGAACCTGAGAGTTCCATGGTCGGGGCGGAATCGGGCATGCGGAACCGGCGGATTCTCCGAGCGTGACCGTCGCGGGTGGAGGTGCCGAGCCGTTTGTCACAATGGACAGATGCTGATCACCGGATTTCCGGCCGGAATGTTCCAGACGAACTGCTATCTCCTCGCCAATGAGGCGGGCTCAGAGGCGGTCATTGTCGATCCGGGCCAGGACGCCGCGGTCCGAGTTCGTGAACTGCTCGCCGAGCACGATCTGACGCCGGTCGCGGTGTTGCTGACGCACGGGCACCTCGATCACACCTGGAATGCCACCGAACTGTGCGACGAGTTCTCCATTCCGGCGTATATCCATCCGGCAGATCGGCCGATGCTGACCGACCCCGGTATGGGGTTGGGGCAGGCCCTCGGTGGCCTGATCGGTTCGATGGAGTTTCGCGAGCCGGAGAAGGTGGTCGAGTTCGCCGACGATGAGGACGTGGAGCTGGCCGGTATCCGGATCACTGTCGACCTCGCTCCGGGGCACACCCGGGGATCGGTGTTGCTCGGCATCGAGGTGCCGGTGGAAGCAGACACCGCCGAGGGTGACGATTCCGTCCCCGAGGTCGTACCCGTGTGTTTCTCGGGAGATGTCCTGTTTGCCGGTTCCATCGGTCGAACCGACCTACCGGGCGGTGACCATCAGCAGTTGCTCGACTCGATCGCCGCCAAACTGATGCCGTTGCCCGATCACACCCAGGTGCTTCCGGGGCACGGACCACAGACCTCGATCGGTGCCGAACGCGCCGGCAACCCTTTCCTCGTCGACCTGCCCGGGCGCGGGGATTCCACACCCAAGAAGGGACGTTTCGGACTGTGAGCGCCGAATTTGCCGCTCCGCGGGGGATACCGGACTATTTTCCCCCGGCCTCCGCGGACTTCCGCCGAGTTCGTGACACCCTGACCGACGCCGCGCGTCGCGCCGGCTACGGACACATCGAGTTGCCGATATTCGAGGACACCGCGCTGTTCGCTCGGGGCGTCGGAGAGTCCACCGACGTGGTGAGCAAGGAGATGTATACCTTCGCCGATCGTGGAGATCGGTCGGTGACGCTGCGCCCCGAGGGCACGGCCGGTGTGATGCGCGCCGTCATCCAACACGGGCTCGATCGGGGGCAGCTGCCGGTAAAGCTGTGCTACGCGGGCCCCTTCTTCCGCTACGAGAAGCCGCAGACGGGTCGGTATCGCCAACTGCAGCAGGTCGGCGTGGAGGCGATCGGTGTCGACGACCCCGCGCTCGATGCCGAGGTGATCGCCGTCGCCGACGAGGGCTACCGGCGTCTGGGGCTCTCCGGATTCCGCCTGGAGATCACCTCGCTGGGTGACGCCGCCAGTCGCGGCCCGTATCGGGAGGCCCTGCAGCAGTTCTTGTTCGGCCTCGACCTCGACGAGGCCACCCGGCGCCGCGCAGAGATCAACCCGCTGCGCGTGCTCGACGACAAACGCCCGGAGGTGAAGGAGGCGACGGCGGACGCGCCGCTGCTCATCGACTATCTCTCCGATGATGCGCGTGCGCATTTCGATCTGGTTCTCACCCACCTGAAGCGGCTGGGCGTGCCGTACGAACTCAATCCGCGTCTGGTGCGGGGACTCGACTACTACACGAAGACCACCTTCGAATTCGTACACGACGGACTCGGTGCCCAGTCGGGTATCGGTGGGGGAGGCCGATACGACGGCCTGATGCAGCAGATCGGCGGCAAACAGGACCTTTCCGGGATCGGCTTCGGACTCGGTGTCGACCGCACGATGCTGGCGATGGAAGCCGAAGGCGTGGCGCACGCCGATGTCGCACGGTGTCGGGTGTTCGGAGTGCCGCTGGGTTCGGACGCCAAGGCTGAATTGGTCGGTGTCGCCGGACAACTGCGCGCCGCCGGGATCGCGGTCGATCTGGCTTATGGTGACCGGGGACTCAAGGGTGCGATGAAGGCTGCCGACCGTTCCGGTGCCCGCCTCGCCCTTGTTCTCGGCGACCGGGAACTGGCCGATCGCCAGGTCGAGGTGAAAGATCTGTCGAACGGTGAGCAGCGCAAGGTCTCGCTGGATTCCATTGTGGACGAGGTGCTTTCGATCCTCAGCTAGTCACCGCACCCTCGATGGGCCACGACGATGAAGGCTCTCGTCGTGGCCCGTGTGCGTTGTGGACGAGTTCGGTTGAGTTCGGTCACCGTGTTGGCAACGCCCGGACACCTTCGTATCCCCGCGTCACCCCTTCTCCCTGAGTAGCGTCCGAGCTTGCGAGGCCGCGTCACGAAGGGTGCTCCCACGCAACCACTCTCACCCACGAAAAGTTGTCACACCCCACCGCTATCCTGAACTTAACACCTCGCCGATCGAGTCCATCCACACCCCACCCGTAGCGCACCAAAGTTGTCAGACCCTCCCGATAGTCTGGTAGCAGTTTGATTCCCCGCCAACCCATCCCGACCTCAGAGACCGTCTTCGCTGGAAAGGAGCGTTTCGTGTTCACCTTCACCGACCGTGCTGCCGACGACGCTCTGCTGACCAGCAGCAGTCTCGATGAGTTGGCGCAGTACGGTCGCGATTTGTTGCGGTTGAGTAATCAAGCCCAGGCAATCGCGATGCAGATTGCCCGTCAGATTGGTCAATCCACTTACAACGAGCGCCTGGCCGGGTACAACGATTTCGTTCCGAACCGGGTCCGCAATGCCGCGGACAAGGCCGCGAAGGGCGAAATCTCGCTGCAGTTGGGTATTTCTCGACGTCAAGCCGGTGAATGGGTCGGTCTTGACGAACTGCTCGACGAGCATCCCAAGATTCGTGATGCCTTCCGCGCCGGCGATTTGAGGCCCCACCGGCTGGGTGTGGCCATCCGCGGCGCCGCCACCGGCCCCACCGGCGACCTGCGGGAGCGACTGGGCGAACTCGCCGACAACGCCGAAACCACCGACGAACCCGATACCGACGCCGACAGCAAGGATGTCGAGGAGGAACTCACCCTCGACCTCGACGACCCCGAGGCCGACCTCGGCGCCGACAGCGACGACGCCGGCACAGACGGTGAGGGCACCGACGACACTGATAACGCTGCGGCCGAGACCGACCCCGCCACCAACGACGATCCCGAGGATGAGCCGTGGGATTTCGATGATGTGGTGCTCGATCTGGCCAGCCGGCCCACCACCGACACCGCCCTGCGAGATGATCTCGACGCCATCATCATCAGCCTCGACCCCGATCGAGCCGCCCAGACGCGCGACGACATCACCGACCTGTTCGGGGATGTGACGATCGGTGCCGAAGCGTTCGGGCACATGACCGTCGATGCCTGCATCCCCGCCGAACACGGCGTACACCTGCGCGACCGCATCAGCGCCTTGATCAGCCGACGGGTCTGTCGCCGTGATGGGCGCAGCATCAAAGCCCAACGTGTGGCCGCGTTCGCCGAGATCATCAAGGCTCCCGGTGCGAAGCTGCGTTGCCATTGCGGCGATGACACCTGCCCCGCCCGCCAAGCCCGCACCAACAACCCAACACCCGCAACGGCACCCACTCCGAGTGCCGGTGACAGCAATGTCTGCGACTCATCGGTCGACACCAGCACGTCTGCACCCGACCAGACCGCCGACGAACCCGCGACGGGTGGGCCTGACGCGGCCGAAGAACAGCCGATCACCCTCGCCGACATCGACGCCGACAGTGGAATCGACGGCGACAGCGACAACAACGGTGAGAGCGGCCCGTCCGACGCCGGAATCGACGCCGATGACACCGCTAAGGACGCGCCCTCGGAACCGCGACGAGAGTTCATCACCGCACAACCCGCCGACCACGACGCAGACGTGCTCGTTGCGGAAGCGACCGACGACGCAGACTCCGACCGCGCGGCCGATGCAGATGCCGAAGTCGACACGGCCGCAGAAGTCGAACTCACCGCCGGCGCCGAACACGCCGAGGCGACCGCAGACGGTGCGGTAGACGACGACCCCACCGACACCGACTCCGACGCGGACACAGACTCCGATTCCGACCTCATCGTCCCTGGCCTGACCCTGCTCCATGACCCCACCGGTCTCGACCCGACCCGCCTGATGGGCTACGGCGCCATCGATCCGGCCCACGCCGCACGAATCGCACCACACGCCACCACCATCACCGCCCGACCGAGTGAAACCCGCACCGCCAGCGGACTGATCATCTTCGGCAACCGCACACCAGCCCCACCGATCGACCTGACCGGCCACGGCGGTTTCGCCGCCCCACCACCGGGGGCACTGACCTACAGGCCGTCAGCCGCCCTACGCGCGGAGATCATTCAACTCGACCGACGCTGCCGTTATCCCTACTGCGGGCGACCGTCCGAGGAATGCGAACTCGACCACCTGCTCAAGTTCTGCCATGCCGACCCGGCGGCCGGCGGCTGGACCGTGGCGTTCAACCTCGCACCCCTGTGCCGACCCGACCACGACCGTAAACATGACGGGCCGTGGATACCGACCATGCACACCGACCGCACCATCACCTGGCGCAACGCCCGCACCGGACAGACCATCGTCACCTACCCCAGATGACAGCGGGAGCTCACCCCGACGCGAGTTCATCGGCCAGCACATCGAGGGAAACTCCGCCGAGGGCCAGTGCGCGAGTATGGAAATCCCTCAGCGTCCAGTCGCGGTGGGTGGCGAGCGCTGCGGTTCGTGTCTCTTCCCATACCCGCTGTCCGAGCGCATACGACGGCGCCTGACCGGGCCATCCCAGGTAGCGGTCCAGTTCGAAACGCAACACCGAACGGTCCATCGCCACCGAATCGGTGAGGAACTGCCAGGCCTTGGCTGCATCCCAGGTCCCGCCGCCCAGCGCAGCGGGGGCGCGGAGCCTGCAGTGCACACCGATGTCCACCACCACGCGTGCCGCTCGCAGACGTTGCGAGTCGAGCATGCCCATCCGATCGCCAGGATCGTCGAGCCATCCGAGTTCGGCCATCAGTCGCTCAGCGTAAAGAGCCCAACCCTCGCCGTGGCCCGAGGTGAACGACGCCAGTTTCCGCCACGTGTTGAGATCGTCACTGACGATCGCAGCGCCGAGTTGCAGATGATGCCCCGGAACCCCCTCGTGGAAGACCGTAGTGGTCTCCTGCCATGTGTGGAACACCTCCTGCTCCGGCGGTACCGACCACCACATGCGCCCGGGGCGGGACAAATCTGCACTCGGCTGGGTGTAGTAGATGATTCCGGTCGACGAAGGCGCCAGGCGACACTCCAGCCGGGTCAACCGCGCCGGGATGTCGAAATGTGTTCCGGCCAGGCCCTCCACTGCGCGATCGGACAGCCCCTGCATCCACGCGACGAATTCGTGGCGATCGTGAACTGCATAGCGCGGCAGCGTATCCAGATGGGCCATCGCCTCGGCGACCGATGCACCCGGTAACAGTTCGTGGGCGAGCGCCGCCTGCTCGGCGACGATCGCCGACAGTCGGTCGGTCGCCCACGCATACGCTTCGTCCGGGTCCACGTCGGCGCCGAGGTAGGCCGGGAGAAAACGCAGATATCGTTCGCGCCCAACCCCATCCACCGCGGTTGCCGACGGTGCGGCCTCCGCACGCAGCACCGCGACGAGGGCCCCGAACGCCACCCGCGCGTCACTTAACGCCACCTCGAGCGGACCCTGCAGGCGGGGGTCGGCGGCGAACGGACCCGTGTTGGAGGCGATCGCGTCGGCTGCGGTGCTTGCCTGTGCCGCAACGAGTTCGACCTGCCTCTGGGCGAGCGGCGGGCCGTGAGCGATCCGATGACGCAGGCCGTCGATGATCGTGTCGACACACTCCGGCAGCGCGCGCAGACGCTCCAGGAAAACGTCGCGCTGCGTCGGCGTGTCGGCGGGCATGAGGTCGAAGATGTCGCGGACCGCCTGGAGTGGCGAAGCGATCACATTGCAGTCTCCGACACGTTCACCGGCTTCGGCGAGGGCGATCTCGCGGCGCAACGATGCACACATGGTGGCGACCGTGACCCGATCCACATCGTCCACGCAATGGGCCTCGGCCAGTGCGTGGACGGTCGCCCGCGCCGACGATGCGCGCGCGGCACAGGCGGCGGGGGAGAAGTCGGTCAACAGGTGATCGTGCCCGGCCACGCCGATCTCGGTGGCGAACAGCGGATCCTGGGCCGTCTGATCCGATAGGTACTGCTCGGCGATGCGATCGATCGCACTCGGTTCGCGTGGCATAGATCCGGCGGGCCCGGTCATAGGTCGTTGGTCGCGAAGGTGTCGCAGCGCCGCGGGTCACCGGAGTCGTAGCCGACGGTGAACCAACGGGCGCGTTGCTCGGACGAGCCGTGGGTCCAACCCTCG
This sequence comes from Gordonia sp. NPDC062954, assembly GCF_044543825.1. Lineage (NCBI taxonomy): Bacteria > Bacillati > Actinomycetota > Actinomycetes > Mycobacteriales > Gordoniaceae > Gordonia > Gordonia sp. NPDC062954. The sequence goes on from NZ_JBITWL010000015.1 coordinate 7,527, forward strand.
GGGTTGGAATTCGCGCCCTGGATGGTGTCGTCGCCGATCGCCTTCGCGGTCTGGATCACCGTGTCGATCTGTGTGGGGGTCAACGGCTCGAGCATCGCGTCCGGGCCGTTGTCGGCGTGATACGCCCACACCCCGGCGAGGCAATCGGCCTGCAGTTCCACGCGGACCGAACCGGAGCGCGGACCCTGCGACCCCATGCGGTTGCCCTGCTGGAGCACCCCGGTCAGATTCTCGATGTGATGGCCGTACTCGTGGGCGACCACATACTCCTGCGCGAGTGGCCCGTCGCTGCCGCCCATCTGTTCGAGCTGGGCGAAGAAGGAGGGATCGAAGTAGGCCGTCTGGTCGGCCGGGCAGTAGAACGGCCCGGTCGCCGACGTCGCCGGGCCGCAGCCGGTGCTCACCGCACCGGTGAAGATCTTGGTGCTCGGCGGCGTGTAGCCCGGCATCAGGTCCGACCACACGGCGTCGAGACTGTTGGTGGTGGCGACGATGCGGCAGATGGTGTCGACGTTCGCCTTTTCGATGGTGCACGACTGGATGTGCTGGTTGATCTGCGCCACGTCCCGGTTGTCGGCGGTTCCACCGCCATACGACGAACCACCGGTGAGTGAATCGGGGTCGATTCCGAAGAACAGCGCGACGATGGTGATGATCAGACCGGCACCACCCCCGACGGCGATACGGCCCACGCCGCCACCGCCACCACCACCGGAGACCGAGCCGGTGTCGAGTGGCCCGTCGCCCTGAAAAACCATCCCCGCTCCTCGCGTTCTGCGCCACGGCCCGACCGTCCCGCACGGTTGTCCGGTCCGGCAGGGTCGAGCATATTCGCCCACCTGCCCGGTTGCGGGTCGGTCCTGGTCACGACAGTAGGATGAGCCGAGATTCGCCTCGATCTCCATTGGGAAGGACTCCTGAGTGCTCCGCACGCATCTCGCCGGCTCGCTTGGTCGCGCCGACGCCTCGCAGACCGTCACCGTCGCCGGGTGGGTCGCGCGCCGCCGCGATCACGGTGGCGTGGTCTTCATCGATCTGCGCGACAGCTCCGGGCTGGTCCAGGTCGTCTTCCGCGACGAGGCGGTGGCAGAGGCCGCACACCGGTTGCGCGCAGAGTTCTGTGTCGCGGTCACCGGCGTCGTCGAGGTGCGCCCCGAGGGCAGCGAGAACCCGAACCTGCAGTCGGGCGAGATTGAGATCAATGCCGTCTCCCTCGAGGTCCTCAACGCCGCGGCGCCGTTGCCGTTTCAGCTCGACGAGAACCCGGGCGAGGAAGCGCGGCTGCACTATCGTTACCTCGACCTGCGCCGAGAGGGGCCGGCCCGCGCGCTGCGGCTGCGCTCCAAGGTGAACGCGGCCGCGCGTGGCGTACTCGCCGAGCACGACTTCGTCGAGGTGGAGACCCCGACCCTGACGCGATCGACGCCGGAGGGGGCGCGCGACTTCCTGGTGCCCGCCCGCCTACAGCCCGGCACGTTCTACGCCCTGCCGCAGAGCCCGCAGCTGTTCAAACAGCTGCTGATGGTCGCCGGGATGGAGCGCTACTACCAGATCGCCCGCTGCTATCGCGACGAGGATTTCCGTGCCGACCGGCAGCCCGAGTTCACCCAGCTCGACATCGAGATGAGCTTCGTCGATCAGGACGACGTGATCGCGCTGGCCGAAGACATCCTGCGCGCACTGTGGCAGCTGATCGGCGTCGAGATCACCTCGCCGATCCCACGGATCACCTACGCCGACGCGATGCGGCGGTTCGGCACCGACAAGCCCGACCTCCGGTTCGACATCGAACTCGTCGAGTGCACCGAGTACTTCAAGGACACGCCGTTCCGGGTGTTCCAGGCGCCCTACGTCGGCGCGGTGGTCATGCCCGGCGGCGCGTCGCAGCCACGCCGGCAGCTCGACGCGTGGCAGGAATGGGCCAAACAGCGCGGCGCCAAGGGACTGGCCTATGTCCTCGTGGGTGAGGACGGCGAACTGGGCGGCCCGGTCGCCAAGAACCTGTCCGACGCCGAACGCGCCGGGCTCGTCGAGCACGTGGGTGCGAAGCCAGGGGACTGTGTCTTCTTCGGCGCCGGCGCGGTCAAGTCGTCGCGCGCTCTGCTCGGTGCCGCCCGTGGTGAGATCGCCGATCGCCTCGGCCTGATCAAGGACGGCGACTGGGCGTTCACGTGGGTCGTCGACGCCCCACTGTTCGAACCGGCCGACGACGCGACGGCCTCCGGTGACGTCGCCGTCGGCTCCGGCGCCTGGACCGCCGTGCACCACGCGTTCACCGCCCCGAAGCCGGAATCGATCGAAGCTCTCGAATCCGACCCGGGTTCGGCGCTGGCCTACGCCTACGACATCGTGTGCAACGGCAACGAGATCGGCGGCGGTTCGATCCGTATCCATGAGCGTGACGTGCAGGAACGGGTGTTCGAGATCATGGGCATCGGCCACGACGAGGCGCAGGAGAAATTCGGCTTCCTCCTCGACGCCTTCGCCTACGGTGCGCCGCCGCATGGCGGCATCGCCTTTGGCTGGGACCGCATCACCGCGCTGCTGGCCGGGGAGAGTTCCATCCGCGAGGTCATCGCCTTCCCGAAGTCCGGTGGCGGCGTGGACCCGCTCACCGATGCACCGGCGGCGATCACTGCCCAGCAGCGCAAGGAGTCGGGAATCGACGCGAAGCCGATTCCACGCAAACAGACCGGGACCGGCGACGGCCCTACGACCACCGAGTCGGCGGCCACCGCCGAACACACCACCGGCGAATCCTGACGTGGTCCACCGTCGGTCGATCCGGATATGTCATCCCGATCGGCCGACGGCGCTTCGGCTATGTCGGTGATGCCCACCGCAAACCCGGCATCGGATCGGTAATTGTGATGTGATTTCTGACCATGACGATCAAGGTGGCCCTCGAGCACCGCACGAGTTACGCATTCGATCGCCCGGTCAAGATCTTTCCGCATGTGGTGCGGCTGCGACCTGCGCCGCACTCGCGCACGCCGATCGAGGCGTACTCGCTCAATGTCGAACCGGCACAGCACTTCCTGAACTGGCAGCAGGATGCCTTCAGCAACTATCAGGCCCGGTTGGTGTTCCCGGAACCCTCGTCGGTGCTGTCGATCTCGGTGAGTCTGATCGCCGACCTCACCGCGATCAACCCGTTCGACTTCTTCATCGAGGACTGGGCCGAGAACTACGGTTTCGACTACCCCGAAGAGCTGCGCCACGATCTGGAGATCTTCTTGCGGCCCGTCGGCGTCAGCGAGGGGGAGTTCGTGGGTGCGCCGGTGCATCCGTCGGTCGCCGAATTCGCCGCGCGACACAAGCCCACCGCCGAGATCCGGATCATCGACTTCCTGGTCGCGCTGAACCAGGCCGTCCAGCAGGCCGTCGGCTACACCGTCCGGCTCGAGGCCGGTGTCCAGACGCCCGAGCACACCCTGGCCAGTGGGATCGGATCCTGCCGTGATTCGGCGTGGCTGCTCGTCGCGATCCTGCGGGAACTGGGGCTTGCGGCGCGCTTCGTCTCCGGCTACCTGGTGCAGCTGACCTCCGACATCAAGTCGCTGGACGGCCCGTCGGGCCCCGACGCCGACTTCACCGACCTGCACGCCTGGACCGAGGTCTACCTGCCCGGCGCCGGCTGGGTGGGTATGGATCCCACCTCGGGCCTGTTCGCCGGCGAAGGCCACATCCCGCTCGCCGCCACCCCGAACCCGGGCGGTGCGGCACCGATCACCGGTGCGACCGGTCCGTGTCACGCCACCCTCGACTTTTCCAACACGGTCACCCGATTCCACGAGGATCCCCGCGTCACGCTGCCCTACACCGCGTCGCAGTGGAAACGCGTGCAGGAACTCGGCGCCGACCTCGACCAGAAGATGGCGGACAACGATGTCCGGCTCACCATGGGCGGTGAGCCGACGTTCGTCTCCATCGACAATCAGACCGACCCCGAATGGAACACCGCCGCCGACGGCCCGCACAAGCGGGCGCTGGCCTCCGACCTCGCCGGGCGCCTCAAGGATGCCTACGCACCGACCGGGCTGGTGCAGCGCAGCCAGGGCAAGTGGTACCCCGGTGAACCGCTGCCGCGCTGGCAGATCGCGTTGCTGTGGCGCACCGACGGCCACCCCATCTGGCGTCGTCCCGAGTTACTGGCCGATCCGTGGCGCAATCGCGCCGCGGCGCAGGCCTCCATCGAGGTCGAGACCAGCGGCCCGGCACCCGGCACGCGCGGTACCTCGGAGACCGCGCAGAAACTGCTGACCGCTTTTGCCGGCCGGCTCGGACTTCCGTTGTCGCAGGTGATGCCCGCATTCGAGGACCCGCTGGTGCGGATGCGGGAACTCGCCGCCCTCCCGCCCGGCGACCCCGGCGCCGATCCCACGCTGCGCACCGTCGTCACCTCCAAGCTCGCGGAGGCGGCGGTCGAGGCCGCCGACTCCGACGAGGACCTCGAACCACCGGCCGACACCACGCCGGCGCGGCGGGCACTGCTGGCCAAACTGGATGAAGCGGTGAATGCGCCGACGGCCTATGTGCTGCCGTTGAGCCGCTCCGAAGACGAGACCGCATGGCACAGTGCCCGCTGGACCACGCGCCGCGGACGGTTGGTGCTCACCCCGGGCACCTCCCCAGCAGGCCTGCGGTTGCCCCTGAACTCGTTGTCTTGGGGGCCCGCGCCGACCCTGTTCGAATCCGACCCGTCGGCCCGCCCCGACCCGCTGCCCGACGATCCCGCCGAAGCGTTGGGCGTGACGGTCCGCGAGATGGACCCCGCTGCCTTCGTGCCACGTAGCGCCGTGGTCGCCGAGATGCGTGGGGGAGTGCTGCACGTCTTCCTGCCGCCGACCGCCACGCTGGAGGAGTTCCTGGCCATCGTCGAGATGGTGGAGGAAGCCGCCGCTGCCATCGACACCCCCGTGGTGGTCGAGGGGTACGGCCCGCCCGCCGATGGTCGTCTCACCACGCTTACCGTGACCCCGGATCCGGGAGTCATCGAGGTCAACATCCAACCCACCAACAGCTTCGGAGAACAGTCCGAACTGCTGGAATCGCTATACGACCACGCGCGACGGGCCCGCCTCGGGACCGAGACCTTCGACCTAGACGGCAGTCACGGCGGCACCGGCGGAGGCAATCACATCACGCTGGGCGGGCCCACGCCCGCCGATTCCCCGATGCTGCGCCGACCGGATCTGTTGGTGTCGATGCTGACGTTCTGGCAGCGGCATCCGTCGCTGTCGTACCTGTTCTCCGGGCGGTTCGTCGGTACCACCTCACAGGCGCCCCGCGTCGACGAGGGGCGGGAGTCGTCGCTGTACGAACTCGAGATCGCGTTCGCCGAAATCGACCGACTCGCGGTGAAGGCAGCCGCCGGCGAAGGCGTCGACGCGCCCCCCAACCCGTGGGTGACCGATCGCGCGCTGCGACATCTGCTCACCGACATCACGGGCAACACCCACCGTGCGGAGTTCTGCATCGACAAGCTCTACAGTCCCGACTCGCCCCGCGGACGTCTGGGGCTGCTGGAGTTGCGGGCCTTCGAGATGCCGCCGCATCATCAGATGGCGATGGTGCAGTCGCTGCTGGTGCGCTCGCTGGTGTCCTGGTTCTGGGAACAGCCCTACCGCGGCCGACTGATCCGACACGGCGCCGACCTGCACGGCAAACACCTCCTCCCGCACTACGTCATCGCCGACATCGCCGCGGTCGCCGAGGAACTGCGCGAAGCCGGCTACGCATTCGACACGGCATGGCTCGATCCGTTCACCGAGTTCCGCTTCCCTCGGTTGGGGACTGTGCAGATCCGCGACCACGAGGTTGAACTGCGCGGCGCGATCGAGCCGTGGAACACCCTCGGCGAGGAGTCCACCGGTAGCGGCACCGCCCGCTACGTCGACTCGTCGATCGAGCGGGTGCAGGTACGGGTGCTCGGCGGCGACGACGACCGGTTCCTGCTCACGTGCAACGGTTACCCGATACCGCTGCGGCCCACCGGACGCACCGGCGAGCAGGTGGGCGGTATCCGCTTCCGCGCCTGGCAGCCGCCGAGCTCGCTGCATCCCACGATCACTGTCGACACCCCGCTGACCTTCGATCTGGTCGACACCGTCTCCGAACGATCCGTCGGTGGTGCCACCTACCACGTGGTGCACCCCGGCGGGCGGGCCTACGACCGTCCGCCGGTCAACGCCGTGGAAGCCGAATCACGACGCAACGGCCGCTTCGAGGCATCCGGCCACACGAGCGGTTCCGTCGACGTCGGGCTCCTGCGGGAGCGGCAGGCGCGCATCGCCACCGACACCGGGGTCCCGGCAATTCTGGATCTGCGTCGGGCACGTACAGTTCTCCGGTGACTGTTTCGTCGGACCACCCTGCCGGCGTCGGCCTGCCCGCGGTGTTCGACCGGTACCGTCCAGACGGTTCCGCCCTGTTCGACGTGGCACGACTCGCCGCGCCCACCGCATCACCGAGTGCGACGACTCCGTACGACGAGATGCTGGACACCGACGGTCGAGTGCGAACGGCGTGGACAGATCTGGTGGCCGGATACGGGCTGCGCGGAGACGCGCGACTGCGGTCCGCGGCCGGTCGGCTCGCCACCGCGATCGGCGACGAGGGTGTGGTCTACAACCAGGTCGTCGGTGGCGTCACGGTGGCTCGCGACTGGCAGGTCGACCCGGTACCACTGGTGGTCGACGGGGTCGACTGGTCCGATCTGGAAAAGGCGATCATCCAGCGATCGACAGTGCTCGACCTGTTGCTGCGCGACCTGTACCGCGACCAGAAGACCATCCGCTCGGGGCTGGTCCCACCCGAGATGGTGTTCGGCCACCCCGGCTACATCCGCAAGGCGGTACGCCTCGAACTGCCCGGTCCGCACGCGCTGTTCCTGCACGCGCTGGATCTGGGACGCGCCCCCGACGGCCGTTTCGAGGTCTTCGCCGACCGCACTCAGGCGCCGTCGGGCATCGGCTTCGCGATGATCGACCGTCGGCTGCTGTCGCGTACCTTCCCACAGCTGTTCCAGACGTGTGCACCTCGTCCGGTCACCAACTTCGCCGGCACCGTCCGGCTGGCCCTGTTCGACTACGCGCCACCCGGCGTCGATGACCCCACCGTGGCGGTGCTGAGTCCGGGCAGCATGTCCGAGACAGCCTATGACCAGGCATATCTTGCTGCGGTTCTGGGCTTCCCCCTCGTCGAGGGCAGCGACCTCACCGTGCGAGACGGGGTGGTCTACATGCGCTCGCTCGGCAAGTTCAAACGTGTCGACGTGCTGCTGCGGCGGATCGACGCGGAGTACGCCGACCCGCTGGACCTTCGCACCGACTCACGCCTGGGTGTCGCGGGCCTGGTGGAGGCCGTGTCGCGGGGCACGGTGACCGTGGTCAACACTCTCGGCAGCGGGGTGGTCGAGAATCCCGCCATCCACACGGTCCTGGACAGGCTGGCCCCGGTTCTCGTCGACGAGGAGCTCGCCTTACCGTCGGTGCCCACCTACTGGGCCGGCGATGACGTGCAGCGCGGAAAGATCCGTGCCGACCTCGACCACCTCGTGCTGACCAACTTCCGCACCGGCGAAGAGGTCGTGGCGCCGCTGGTCGACGCCGCGGCACGCGCCGAACTGGCCGCCCGCGTCGAGGCCGAGTCCTGGCAGTGGGTGGGACGGGAGCTGCGTTCCTATTCGGTGGCGCCGAGCATGACACCCGGCCGAAACGACGCGCCGGGTGCCGGTTCGGTACGGCCCGCGCCGGTCGGCATCCGAGCCTTCAGCGTCGCGCAGGGCCCCACCTACGCGGTGATGCCCGGTGGTCTCGGTGCCGTGTTGACCGATGGACCCGCGGGAGCTGCACAACGTACGATCGCCGCCAAGGACGTCTGGGTCACCAGCTCGGACATCGGCGGTCACGTGTCGCGGCGTTCGACCACCACGGCGACCGGGGCGGTCGACGAAGCGGTGTCGCGGGGCGCGGTGCGGCATGCCCGCGCACTCGAATACTCCGACGTCGCAGCGGCGGCCAGCCCACGCGTGCTGGCCGACCTGTTCTGGTTCGGTCGCTACGGTGAGCGCACCGAGGCCACCACCCGGCTGGCGAAAGTGGCCCGCGAGCGCTACCAGGAGGTGCAATACCGGCCCTGGATGAGCGGCACCGCGGCCGTGCCGCTGGTGCTGCATGCCGCCGCCACCGTGACCGGAACTGCCGCCTACCTGCGGACCGCCGAGCTCACCGCCGAGGCCGAGGACGGCACGCCGAGCCCGCAGCGGGTCGTCGACGCGATCGCGAAACTGACCGATCTCACCGTGGCGCGGGTCGTGCCGGGAACGATCGCGCACTCGGCTGAGCGGTTGGTGTCGACCGCCCGCGCGGTGCGCGACCAGATGTCGACGAGCACGTGGATGGTGCTGGCACCGGTCGAACGCGCCATCGAGCAGCTCGCTGCCCAGGTCCGCGCGGCCCGCGAGACCGGCGGCACCGATGCGGGGCTCGACCTCGGTTCCGAACTGGGTCACACCCACGACGAGGTGCTCCACGGTGTGCTGGCCCTGGCCGGTCTGCAGGCCGACTCGATGGTGCACGACGCCGGGTGGCGGTATCTGGACATCGGCCGACGTATCGAACGAGCGGTCAACCTGGCCGAGTTGACCCGCGCCCTCTTCGTCGAACATCACGACCGGGAGGTCGAACAGACGCTGCTGGAGTCATTCCTGGTCGCCAACGAGTCGTCGGTCATCTACCGGCGCCGTAACCGCGGCCTCTACCAACTCGACGCCGTCGCCGAGCTGCTCTTCTTCGACGAGACCAACCCACGAGCGATGGTCTTCCAGTTCAACCGGCTCCAGGAGAACCTCGGCGCCCTGCCGGATGCGCTGCGATCCGCGGCCGCCGAACGCATCATCGAGGATCTCATCGCCGAATTGCGCCGCTCGGACCCGGACGATCTGGCCACCGTCGACACCGCAGGCCAACGGACCGACCTCGAGGCGTTGATGACCGCCATCGGTGCCGGGGTGCGCGAGCTGTCCGACGTGCTCAACCGGACCCGATTCGCACCGCCGCGCGAGGCGCAGCCCATCTGGGGCGGGGGAGGTGCGCTGTGATGAGCAGTCCCGAGCAGGGCCGGGCCGTCGAACCCGGTGCCACCCGCCGGTATCGGGTGATGCACCGAACCCGCTACACCTACGACGACGTCGTGTCGTCGTCGTACGGGCGGTGCTACCTCACGCCGCGCGACCTGCCCGGTCAGCGAGTGCTGGACGCCGAGGTGAGGATCGATCCGGAACCCGACGACTGGTCCACCGGGGTGGACGTGTACGGCAACAGCGACTCGTACTTCCATGTGCGCAGCAACCACGACGAGCTGACGGTGACCGCCACATCCGTCGTCGAGGTCGACCCGCCCGACGCCACCGTGCTGTTGTCGGCGGCTGCGCTCGGACCGTGGGAGCTGGCGCGCCCGGCTGCTGCCGGGGTGGCCGGGGCGGCCGCCACCGAGTACGTCCTCGATCTGTACCCGCCGGAGATCACCGCTGCGGTCCGCGAGTACGCGGGCGACGTGTTCACTCCCGGTCGGCCGATGATCGAGGCGGTCACCGACCTCACCGGACGCATCTACCGTGACTTCGACTACAAGTCGGGATCGACGGCCATCAGCACCCGGGTCGACACCGTGATGCAGCGGCGGATGGGCGTCTGCCAGGACTTCGCGCGGGTCGCGATCGCATGCCTGCGTTCGGTCGGGCTCGCTGCACGCTACGAATCCGGCTACCTCGCGACCGACCCGCCACCGGGTCGCGAACGCATTTTCGGCGCCGATGCCAGCCACGCGTGGGCGGCCGTGTGGTTGCCCGGTGACCACTGGGTGGCCTTCGATCCCACCAACGACAAACTCGTGGACGAGCGGCACGTCACCGTCGCGTGGGGGCGCGACTACGATGACGTACCGCCGCTACGGGGTGTGATCTACACCGAGTCGAAGAAGAGCCGGATCGACGTGTCGGTGGACGTGAGTCCCATCGAGAGCGCACCCGATGAGGTGCCCCAGACATCGATCGGCGTCACCGACTGATCCCGCGCTGGTCACGGGCTCGCGACGATGGTGGTCCGAACGTATGACATGTGCTGACGTGGAGTCTTAACGGCGCGACCCTTGTTGTGCGAGACAAGATCTGGCGTTTGTGGAGGGGTTGCGTGCGGCAACTGGGTTGCAGATGGATGAAGACGACGACACCGCGATCGCGGATTGGGTAGGTTGGTAGACGACATGACGGTAATAACTGAGAGTCGCATCACCAGTGTGGTGCGTGCAGCCGAGGCGGTGCTGTCGCACCGGGCCGGCGCCCCCGTCACCCTCGCCGACCCAGAAGACCTCGGCGGCAGCGGCCGTACGGTCGTGGTCCGGGCGCGGGTGCTGGCCAACCCCTTGTCGATGGACCGCACGCTGGTCATCAAGGTGCTCCCCGCCGACGAGGATCCGCGCGCATTCCACCGCGAGCTCGCGTCCTACAAGTACGCCAATGCGTTGCCGAGTGAGTCCCGGCCGGGACCACAGCTGATCGCCTCTGATTCGGAGACCCGGGTGTTGGTGCTCACCGACCTGGGACACGGGCGCTCGATGAACTCACTGCTGGCAGGCCCCGACGCTGCCGACGCCTCCCATGCGGTCAGCGCGTGGGGGCAGGCGCTCGGGCGGATGCATGCCGCGACGGTCGGCGGGGAGATCGACTTCCTCGCCATCCTGCGTCGCGACGCGGCGGGTTCCGAGGATGTCGACATCCTGGCCGAATCGGCCGGTCGCGCGATCGCCGACGCGCCCGCACAGTTGTCACGGCTGGGAGTGGACCTTCCCGACGACATCCGGGACCGCCTCGCCGCGGCGTGCACCCTGTTCGTCGACGGCGATCACCGCGCTTTCAGCCCGTCGGACGTCGGCCCGGAGAACATCCTGCTCAACGATGACGGCGTCCAGTTCATGGACTACGAATGGGGTGGATTCCGGGACGCGACCCTCGACATCGCCTACGCCCTGGTCACCTGCGGCGCGCAACTGTCACCGGTCAACGTCGGGCACCGGGCGGATCTGGAGATCGCGCTCGTGGACGCGTGGCGATCCGAGGTCCACGCCATCTGGCCGTCGCTGGGCCGCGACGCCGACTGCGCCCGCAAGATCCTCACCGCACGACTGCTGTGGACCTGGCTGTCGACGACGTGGATGCTGCCGGCCAAGGACGCCTCCACGGCTGCGGAGATCGATCAGTTGAATCAGGCCGGCTTCGCGATCAGTCCGGCCGGCTACACCCACGACTGGGCGTTGCACACCAACGATCCGCGAGTCGTCGTGGCCCGGTGGACCGACCTGTCGGCCGCTGCGGTGCGCGGTGGTGATCCGACGATCGCCGAGTTCGCCGCGCAACTAGGGGCGGCCTTGCAGCGCACCTGGCTCACCTGACCCGGTATGGATGGGCTCTTCGACCCTCCGCCCGGCCCGATCGCCGCGCCCGGTGGTGGTGCGGTGACCGGCGGTGCGCTGACGAGCACGCCGTCGCCGTCTGCGCCGCTGGCGGTGCGGATGCGGCCACAGTCGCTCGACGAGATCGTCGGTCAGCAGCATCTGCTGGGCGCCGGCTCCCCGCTGCGTCGCCTGATCAACGGTTCCGGTGCAGCGTCGGTGATGCTCTACGGACCGCCGGGTACCGGCAAGACCACCATGGCCGCGTTGATCTCGCGCGCCACCGGTGGCCGGTTCGAGGCCTTGTCGGCGTTGTCGGCCGGGGTCAAAGAGGTCCGAGCCGTCATCGACGTGGCACGACGGCGGTTGGTCGACGGTCAGCAGACGGTGTTGTTCATCGACGAGGTCCATCGGTTCTCCAAGACACAGCAGGATGCGCTGCTCGATGCCGTGGAGAACCGCATCGTGCTGCTCGTCGCCGCCACCACCGAGAATCCGTCCTTCTCGGTTGTCGCGCCGTTGCTGTCGAGGTCACTGGTGTTGCAGCTGCGGTCCTTGACCGACGCCGACATCCGCGAGGTGCTCACCCGGGCCATCACCGACCCCCGGGGACTCGACGCCGGTGTCGAGGTCACCGACGCCGCGCTCGATCATCTGGTCGCGGTGGCCGGCGGTGACGCGCGCAGAGCGTTGACCGCACTGGAGGCCAGTGCGGATGCGGCACTGCGGGGCGACGATCGTGCACGCGACCCCGACGACGACCCGACTGATGCCGACCCGACCGACGATGCCGACCCGACCGACGACGAATCGACGTTCGAATCCGGGGCGTCCGCTGCGCCCGTGATCGACATCGCCGACGTGGAGGCCGCGATCGACCGCGCTGCGGTCCGCTACGACCGCGACGGCGACCAGCACTACGACGTCACCAGCGCGTTCATCAAATCGATCCGCGGTTCCGATGTCGACGCCGCGCTGCATTATCTCGCCCGGATGATCGTCGCGGGGGAGGACCCGCGATTCATCGCGCGGCGGCTGATGATCCATGCCAGCGAAGACATCGGTATGGCCGATCCGATGGCACTGCAGACCGCCGTCGCCGCAGCGCAGGTGGTCGCCCTGGTGGGCATGCCGGAGGCCCGCCTGGCACTGACCCAGGCGACCATCCACCTGGCGACCGCGCCCAAGTCCGCCGGAGTGGTATCGGCGATCGGTGCCGCGATCGCCGACGTCGAAGCAGGCAAGTCGGGTGCGGTGCCGGCGCATCTGCGGGACAGCCACTATGCGGGGGCACAGGGTCTGGGCAGCGGGATCGGCTATCGCTACCCTCACGACGACCCCGATGGAGTGCTCGCGCAGCAGTATCCCCCCGACGATCTCGTCGGCGTCGACTACTACCAGCCGACCGATCACGGCAATGAGCGAGAGATCGGCCCGCGACTGGGCAAGTTGCGTTCCATCGTGCGGGGTGTCACCAGCCGGGCGCGCCGACGGTAGGCTGGTGTGTCGACCAGCCCGGACACGAGATCACCGGGGCAGCGGGACGTCGACGGCGTGACCGACCACCACTTCAAGGACGAACTCAGTGCAGACGCATGACATCAGGCAGCGCTTCCTGGATCACTTCATCAAGGCGGGCCACACCGAGGTGCCCAGCGCCTCGCTGGTCCTCGACGATCCGAACCTGCTGTTCGTCAATGCCGGCATGGTCCCGTTCAAGCCGTACTTCCTGGGCGAGCAGACCCCGCCGTTCGACCGTGCGACCAGCGTCCAGAAGTGTGTGCGCACCCTCGACATCGAGGAGGTCGGCATCACCACGCGGCACAACACCTTCTTCCAGATGGCGGGCAACTTCTCGTTCGGTGACTACTTCAAGCGCGAGGCGATCGGGTTCGCCTGGTCGCTGCTGACCAACAGTGTCGACGAGGGCGGCTACGGGATCGACCCGGAGAAGCTGTGGCCCACCGTCTACCTCGACGACGACGAGGCCGAATCCATCTGGCGCGACGAGATCGGGGTACCCGCCGAGCGCATCCAGCGTCGGGGGCTCAAGGACAACTACTGGTCGATGGGCGTGCCCGGCCCGTGCGGCCCGTGCTCGGAGATCTTCTACGACCGCGGACCCGCCTACGGTGTCGAGGGCGGGCCCGAGGCCGACGAGGACCGCTACATCGAGATCTGGAATCTCGTCTTCATGCAAAACGTCCGCGGCCCGGGCGGCGGCAAGGACAACTACGAGATCCTGGGTCCGCTGCCCAAGAAGAACATCGACACCGGTCTGGGCATCGAGCGGGTCGCCTGCATCCTGCAGGGTGTCGACAATGTCTACGAGACCGACCTGCTCAAGCCGATCATCGACCTGGCGTCCCGGCTGACCGGTCGCGCCTACGGGGCCGGCAACCACGACGACGACGTGAAATTCCGGGTGATCGCCGACCACGCCCGCACCGCCGCACTGCTGATCGGCGACGGGGTCCTGCCCGGCAACGACGGACGTGGCTATGTGCTGCGCCGATTGCTGCGGCGCGTGGTCCGGTCGGTGCGGCTGCTGACCGCCGGGAGCGAAGCGAGCGGGACGGCTCCGGCAGCGGCGGATCAGCCCACGATGGGCGACATCATCTCGCTGGTCGTCGACACCATGTCGCCGTCCTATCCGAACCTCGCCGAGCAGCGTGAGCACATCGTCGATGTCGCCGTCGCCGAGGAAGCCTCGTTCAGCAAGACCCTCGCCGCCGGCTCGAAGTTGTTCGCCGACGCCGCAACGGCCACCAAGGCCGCCGACCGTTCGACGATCAGCGGTGACGACGCGTTCACCCTGCACGACACCTACGGATTCCCGATCGACCTCACCCTGGAGATGGCCGCCGAGGCCGGCCTCTCGGTCGATCGTGAGGGGTTCACCGAGCTCATGGCCGAGCAGAAGCAGCGTGCCAAGGCCGATGCGACGGCCCGCAAATCCGGCCATGCCGACCTGTCGGTGTACCGCGAGTTCCTCGACCGTGGGCCCACCCTGTTCACCGGGTTCGACGAACTCATCTCCGAGGCGACCGTCCTCGGCCTGGTCGCCGATGGGGCCCGCGTGCAGAGCGCAACGCCGGGCCAGGAGTTGGTGGTGGTACTCGACCGCAGCCCGCTCTATGCCGAATCCGGTGGCCAGATGGCCGACGTCGGCACCATCACCACCGGTGACGGTGTCCGGTTGCGCGTCACCGACGTGCAGAAGGCGGGCAAGTCCGTCTGGCTGCACAAGGTCACCGTCGACGAAGGTGAGATCGCCGAGGGGGATGAGGTCATCGCCGCGGTGGACCAGTCCTGGCGCCACGGAGCGACGCAGGGCCACTCCGGCACGCACATGGTGCACGCCGCGCTGCGTGAGGTGCTCGGACCCACCGCTACCCAGGCCGGCTCGCTCAACCGTCCGGGATATCTGCGCTTCGACTTCCACTCCGGCAAACCGTTGTCGGACAGTCAGCGTCGCGAGATCGAGGAGATCAGCAACGCCGCCGTGGAGGCCAACTATCCGGTGCACACCTTTGAGACCGGGCTGACCGAGGCCAAGCAGATGGGCGCAGTCGCGTTGTTCGGTGAGAACTACGGGGACGTCGTACGCGTCGTCGAGATCGGCGGGCCGTTCTCGATGGAGTTGTGCGGCGGCACCCACGTCGCGTCGTCGGCGCAGATCGGTCCGGTGACCGTGATCGGCGAGTCGTCGGTGGGTTCGGGGATCCGGCGTGTCGAGGCCTACGTGGGCATGGATTCGTTCCGGTACCTGTCCAAGGAACGGGCCCTGATGGCCGGCCTGGCGTCCTCGCTGAAGGTGCCGTCGGACGAGGTGCCCGACCGTGTCGAGCAATTGGTGTCACGCCTCAAGGACGCCGAACGTGAGGTCGAGCGGCTGCGTGCGGACTCGGCTCGCGCTGCCGCCGGGGGTCTGATCGATGCGGCGACCGTGTCGGGCGACACCCTACTCGTGGGTGGACTGGTGCCCGGCGGGCTTGACGCCAACGGTCTGCGGGGGCTGGCGACCGATCTGCGCGGCAAGGTCGCCGATCGACTCGCGGTGATCGCGCTGTTCGCACCGAGTGCCGACGGCACCAAGGTGCCGTTCGTGGTCGCGACGACGGAATCCGCCCGGAGCCACGGCATCAAAGCAGGTGACCTCGTGAAAGAGGTCGCCCCCCTCGTCGGGGGCCGTGGCGGCGGTAAACCCGACCTGGCGCAGGGAGCCGGCTCGGACCCGGCCGGGGTCGAACCGGCCATGGGCCGGATCCGCGACGTCGTGCGGGATCGATGACCTGGACTCGCGGACGGCGTCTGGGGGTCGACGTCGGTTCGGTGCGTATCGGGATCGCCGTGTGCGACCCCGACGGCATTCTCGCCACCCCGGTCGAGACGGTACGGCGTACGCCCGGTGGTCACTCGGATCTCACGCGGATCGCCGCGCTGGTCGAGGAATACGATGCCGTCGGTGTCGTGGTGGGGTTACCCAAGACTCTGCGCAACGAGAGCGGTACCGCAGCCGGACTGGCGCGGGAGTTCGGTGACCTCCTCGCCGAGCGCATCGCGCCCGTGACGGTCGAGTACCACGATGAACGACTGACCACCGTCACCGCGAGCCAGGCCCTGCGAGCGAGTGGACGCAACGCCAAGTCCTCGCGTGCCGTGATTGATCAGGCGGCCGCGGTCGCTATCCTGCAAGGGTGGCTGGACTCGCGACGATGACTTCTGCATGCGTCCGTCCAGACGGCACAACGCAATTCGCGATCACAAAGAGTGCGTGTCCCGCGACCGAATCATGCCCGACCCGGGGAGGAATCGCTCGGTGACCGACGAACGCCACCGACCGAGGCGGCACGATCTGTCCGACCAACCCACCGAACAGCTCGATCTCGAGCGGTTGCGGTACTTCACCCAACCCGCCGACGGAAAGCCCTCCACACGCCACCGGCGGCGCCGGGCCGTGCCGGGTGACCTGACGATGACCGGGCCGCAACCAACGGTGCAGCCGCCCGCGACGACGGGTTCCGGTGGAGCCCGCGGCATCGATCCGCAGGCCCACGACGCACCCGCACCAACCACCGGGCCGACGCCGTCCTCACCGCCGTCACCGTCGGCGGCTACCGGCGGGTGGCCGGCTCCGCCGCCCGCAGGGCGACCGGGCCGACCGCAACCCGAACGGGTGGCGCCACGCCGCCTACCGCCACGTCAACCCGTCGATCATTTCCACGAACCCGGCGAAGCCATTCCGGTTCGCGGTGGCGAGTTCGACGACCCCATGCGGCGCGCCGTGCCCCACCGGGTTCCGCCGCGACCCGTTGCGGCGCCCCCCAACGTGCTCGACGAGGACCGTGCGGACGCCGGTGACAGCGCCGAGGGTGTCCTGGACCTCTGGGACGACCGCGACGATCCGGAATCGGTGAACCCCGGGCGCCGTGACGGCGGCCGGACCCGCCGTTCGGGCGCGGGGAAGTCGGGACGTACTCGGCCGGCCACCGCGGGTCGGCTCCGCAAGCGTGTCGTGTTGGCGATCGTGCTCACCTGCATGCTGATCCTGGTCGTCGGCGTTGGTTTCGTCGGTCTGCGAGCCTTCGGGGTCTTCGAGAACACCAAGGACTACACCGACGCCGCGGGCACTGCCGACGTGATCGTGGACATCCCGGAGAACTCGACGCTGATGGACTTCGGCCAGATCCTCGAGGACAACGATGTGGTCGGTAGCGTGCAGGCGTTCATCAACGCCGCCGACGGACAGCCGATGTCCGGCGGGTACTACAAGCTGCGCACCCAGATCCCGGCAGCGACGGCGGTAGAGATGATGACCGACGACACCGCGCACCGGGTCGGGCGCATGGTGGTGCCCGAGGGGCTGCAGCTCGACAACAAGGAGGGGGTCGACGGCAAGATCACTCCGGGCATCTTCCAGATGATCGAGAACGCCACAGCGGTCACCGTGAACGGGGAGCGCATCGGTACCGACGTCGCCGAGCTGGAACAGGCGGCGGCGCAGGACACCCCCGAACAGCTTGGCGTGCCCGACTGGGCGCGTGCGGAGGTGCAGCATCTGGACGGAGATCATCGGCGGATCGAGGGCCTCATCGCGCCGGGCACCTGGGAGACCATCGACCCCAACGATTCGGCGACGTCGATCCTGCACGATCTGATCACGGCCAGCACATCTCGATTCGAGCAGTGGGGGCTGCTCGAACCACACGACTCGGGGTTGACCCCGTACCAGACGCTGGTCGCCGCGTCGGTCGTCGAACGGGAGGTCACCGACCCCGACGACTATGCCAAGGTCGCCCGGGTGATCCTCAACCGCCTGGACAAAGGTCAGCGGCTGGAGATGGACTCCACCGCCAACTACACCGCCGAGGTCACCAACATCGACGTCTACGGTGAGGCCTACCGCGCCGACAACGTGTGGAACACCTACCGCATCGAAGGCCTGCCGGCTACGCCGATCGGTGCGGTCGGGGAGCGTGCGCTGACCGCCGTGGAGTACCCGACCCCCGGAAACTGGCTCTACTTCGTGACCATCGATCGGGACGGCACCACGCTGTTCGCCGACACCTTCGAACAGCACAAACGCAATCGTGAGCAGGCCTGTGAGAACCAGTTGCTGACCACCGGGTGCAGTTGACGACGATGACATCCACCACACGCCGGGCCGCCGTGCTCGGATCCCCGGTCGGGCACTCGCGTTCCCCGGACCTGCACCTGGCCGCCTACCGGGCGCTCGGGCTCACCAATTGGACCTATGACCGCATCGAGTGCACCGCCGAAGCGTTGCCGGAGTTGGTGTCGGGGCTGGGGCCGGAGTTCGTCGGGTTGTCGGTGACCATGCCGGCCAAGCTGGCGGCGTTGGCGTTCGCCGACGAATGCACGGATCGTGCAGAGCTGGTCGGCTCGGCGAACACGTTGGTGCGCACCGAGCGGGGCTGGCGGGCCGACTGCACCGACATCGATGGAATGGCCGGCGCCCTCTCCGAAGTGGGGGCCGACGCGCAGGTCAACGCCACCGCAACGATGATCGGAAACGGGGGCACGGCGTTGCCGACGGTCGCCGCGCTCGCCGACCTCGGGTTCACCGACCTGGCCGTCGTGGCCCGAGACGCGGGACGCGCCGAGCCGGTCATCGATCTCGCGCAGCGACTCGGCCTGACGGTGTCGGTGTTGCCTTTCCACGCCGACCATGTGCTCGCCGAGCGCGCGCGCATCAGCGGGGTGGTGATCTCGACAGTGCCCGCGAGTGGCGCCGACGCCCTGGCGGGTGCGCTCGCCGGGGCTCCACGGCTGGTCGACGTCATCTACGACCCATGGCCGACGCCGCTGGCCGAGGCGGTATCCGCCGCGGGTGGCCACGTCGTCGGCGGGTTGGTGATGTTGCTGAATCAGGCATACAGCCAGGTCGAGCAGTTCACCGAGATGCCGGCGCCGCGCGAGGCGATGGCCGCCGCGCTCGGCGCGATCTGAGCCGCCGTAACGCGTCGACGGTGACTCGTCGACCAATCCATCCACAGGCCGGGACCGGTCCACAAGCGGCGGACGCGGGCAACGCCGCCGCCGCGGCGTGGCGGGCACGGTGGGTCGATGGCCACCGTTCTCGTCCTCTGCTGGTTGGCGACCATCGCCGAGCGCGACCGCCGCACGGGGCGCATCCCGGTGGCGTTGATGTGGCCGGGTCTGGTGATACCGGTCACGCTCATCCCCACGGACCCGACGGTGGCGGCCGCAGCGACACTCGCCGCGGTCCCGTATCTGATCGCGGCGCTCGTGGGTCACGGCGGCGGTGGTGACATCAAGTTGGCCTTCGCCATCGGCGGGCTGGTCGCCGATCCGACCCTCGCCTTGCTGGTGGTGCTCCTCGCCGCGACACTCGGGGGTCTCGATCATTTGTGGGTGCGCTCGGGTGGTCCGCGGCCGCACGCTCCGGCGCTCGTGGCCGCCGCCGTCATCGGGCTGGGCCTCGGCTGAGGGCACCGCACTCGTGCGGGTGGGATGCGCGCACCGCAGGTCGATGGTCGCATGGAACAATTGAGCACTGTGTTGCGCTGGATGACTGCCGGAGAATCGCATGGCCCGGCCCTGGTAGCCCTGATCGAAGGCATGGTGGCCGGTGTCGAGGTCACCTCGACCGACATCGCCGAACAACTCGCCCGCCGCCGGCTCGGTTACGGCCGTGGCGCCCGGATGAAATTCGAGGCGGACAAGATCACCATCGTCGGTGGACTCCGACACGGCCGCACCATGGGCGGCCCGGTGGCCGTCGAGATCGGTAACACCGAGTGGCCCAAATGGGAGACGGTGATGGCCGCCGACCCGGTGGATCCGGCCGAGCTGGAGGGCAGCGCGCGCAATGCGCCGCTGACCAGGCCGCGCCCCGGCCATGCCGATTACTCCGGGATGCTCAAGTACGGGTTCGACGACGCTCGGCCCGTGTTGGAGCGGGCGAGCGCGCGCGAGACCGCCGCCCGCGTCGCCGCCGGGACCGTGGCTCGCAACTTTCTGCGGCAGGTCCTGGGTATCGAGGTGCTCTCGCACGTCATCTCGATCGGCGCCAGTGAACCCTACGACGGTCCGGCGCCGCGTCACAGCGACCTCACCGCCATCGACGAGAGTCCGGTACGTGCCTTCGATTCCGCATCCGCGGATCGGATGATCGCCGAGATCGAGGCGGCCAAGAAGGACGGCGACACCCTCGGTGGTGTGGTCGAGGTGGTCGCCACGGATGTGCCGGTCGGCCTGGGCTCGCATGTAAGCGGCGAGACGCGACTGGATGCACGACTGGCCAGTGCGTTAATGGGCATCCAGGCGATCAAGGGGGTCGAGGTCGGCGACGGGTTCACCACCGCCCGGCGGCGCGGCAGTCAGGCCCACGACGAGATGGTGCCCGGACCGGACGGTGTGCTTCGCTCGACGAACCGTGCCGGTGGCCTCGAAGGCGGGATGACCAACGGCGAGGACCTGCGTGTCCGGGTCGCGATGAAGCCCATCTCGACGGTGCCGCGCGCGCTGGCCACCGTTGACATGGCGACCGGAGACGAGGCGGTCGCCATCCATCAGCGCTCCGATGTGTGCGCGGTCCCCGCCGCCGGCGTGGTCGCCGAGGCGATGGTCGCCCTCGTCCTGGCCCAGGCGGCGCTGGAGAAGTTCGGTGGCGACTCGGTCGCCGAGACCGCCGACAACGTTGCCGCCTACCGCAAACGCGTCGACGCCCGGTTCCCACGTTCATGACCGGAGAGTTCACCGACCGCGGGCCGTCGGCCGTCCTGATCGGATTCATGGGGGCCGGTAAGTCGACGGTGGGTCGTATCCTCGCCGACCGGCTGGGAGTCGATTTCGTCGACACCGACTCCGAGATCGTTCGCACCACCGGCCGCAGCATCCCGGACATCTTCACCTCCGACGGGCCCCAACATTTCCGCGAGATCGAACGCGACGTGGTGCTCGACGTGTTGCGCACCCATCGCGGCGTGGTGGCCCTCGGCGGCGGGGCCGTGATGACCCCTGCGGTCGAGTCCGCGCTCGCAGGTCACCGGGTGATCTATTTGCGCATCGATGCCGATGCGGGCTTCGCCCGGGTCGCCGACAGCGATCGGCCGCTGATCGCCGGAGACGATCCGCACGCGCGCTACGCCGAGCTGCTCGCCGCGCGCGACGACACCTATGTACGTGCGTCGGTGTTCGTCGTCGACGCCGGCGCCGGTGAGCCCGATACGGTGGCCGATGCCATCCTGACCCGACTGGCCCACGCCCTGACGGGCGAGAGAGTGGGAGAAAGGCCGTGACTTCATGAGTGGGGACCACACGACCGAACCGACGGCGATCACCGTCAACGCCGGATCACCCTATGACGTGATCATCGGCCGCGGCCTGCTCGACGACGTCGGCCTCGCCGCCACCGGAGCCGACCGGATCGCGATCCTGTATCAGCCCACGTTGGCCCAGACCGCCGAACAGGTCCGGGCTTTCCTGGCGGACAAAGGATTCGACGCCCACCGGGTGGAGATCCCGGACGCGGAAGCGGGCAAAGACCTGTCGGTGGCGGCGTTCTGCTGGGATGTCTTCGGACGGATCGGCCTCAAACGCAACGACAAGGTGATCAGCCTGGGTGGGGGAGCGGCCACCGATCTGGCCGGTTTCGTCGCGGCCACCTGGATGCGCGGCATCGGCGTGATCCACATCCCGACGACTCTGCTGGCGATGGTCGATGCGGCGGTGGGCGGTAAGACCGGCATCAACACCGATGCCGGCAAGAACCTGGTGGGTTCGTTCCACGAGCCCGACGCGGTGTTGATCGACACCGCAACCCTGGAGACCGTCCCGCACAATGAGGTGGTCGCCGGCCTCGCCGAGGTCATCAAGACCGGCTTCATCGCCGACCCGGTGATCCTCGACCTCATCGAGGCCGACCCCAGTGCCG
Organism: Gordonia sp. NPDC062954; assembly: GCF_044543825.1. NCBI lineage: Bacteria > Bacillati > Actinomycetota > Actinomycetes > Mycobacteriales > Gordoniaceae > Gordonia > Gordonia sp. NPDC062954. Next base: position 29,401 of record NZ_JBITWL010000015.1, read on the forward strand.
CCGTCGACACCAGTGGTCCGGTACTGCCCGAGCTGATCCGACGCTCGGTGCAGGTGAAGGCCGACGTCGTCTCTGCCGATCTGAAGGAGTCGTCGCTGCGCGAGATCCTCAACTACGGACACACCCTGGGTCATGCCATCGAGCGTCGCGAGCGTTATCGCTGGCGCCACGGCGCCGCGGTGTCGGTGGGTCTGGTGTTCGCCGCCGAGCTCGCCCGGCTCGCCGGCCGTCTCGACGACGAGACCGCCGACCGCCACCGGTCGGTGCTGGATCTGGTGGGTCTGCCGACGACCTACGATCCGGACGCGCTGCCGGACCTGCTGGAGACCATGTCGGGAGACAAGAAGAACCGTTCGGGGGTGTTGCGCTTCGTGGTCCTCGACGGTCTCGCCAAACCGGGCCGGCTCGAAGGACCCGACCCGGGCCTCATCGCCGCGGCGTACTCTGCGATCGCCGGCGAGGCCCCGGCATCCGGCGGCGTCCTGCTCTGACGCCTTGTTTCCTCAGGGCGGGGTGGCCCCGAGCGTGCTGATGGCTCAGCTCGCCGCGTGCTCCGGATCGCGATCCGGGTGAACCGACCAGTCGTCGTCGGCCGCGGTCTTGCGCTGGTCGCGACGGACGAGCCAGCGGCCGACCGCCGCACCCATGAAGGCCGGTACGAACACCAGTAGTGCGGTGAACGACCCGCCGGCGATCACCTCGATGAACAGGCTGGCCTCGCCGATACCGGCGAACACGAACCGACCGAGGAACCACCCGATCACGCCCGACGCGACACCGGCGAGCAGGCCCGCCTGCAGCCACCGCACGGTCAGGTCCGCGTAGTCGTCGGGGTCCGGGTTGGCGCGCGCGTCGGCGACACCGTCGAACCCGCCCCACACCAGCGCGACGAGCACCACGGCTGCGATGGCGATGGTCTTCCACACGGTGGTGTGCAGCGGTGCATTGACCACCGCCACACCGAGAAGCACACGGGCTATGACGTGTACGGCGGTCATCACCAGACCGCGCGGCAACCACGAAGACATAGCGGACAGGGTACGCAACGTGGAACGTGTTCGAAAACACATCCCGTCCAACGGGCGTGGGCGCGGCGGTCCCACCGGGACCGCGAGTGGCGCGCGGTAGCGTGAAGGGATGTCCGCCACAGCCATGACCAGCGACTATCGGGCCCGCCGCGACCGCTTTCGCGACCAACTCGCCGGATCGGACCGTCCGGTGGATGCGTTCGTGGTCAGCGATCTGATCAATGTCCGCTACCTGACCGGGTTCACCGGCTCCAACGCCGCACTGCTCATCGGTGCCTCGCCCGAGGCCGACCGGATCTCTACCGACGGCCGCTACCGCACCCAGGTGGCCGAGCAGTCCGGTGATCTCGAGGCGATCATCGCCCGCGACTGTCTCACCGAACTCGCCCGCCGGGCGCGCGCCGCAGGCGCTGCCACCGTCGGGTTCGAAGCCGACGCGGTCACGGTCGCGGCCCACGACGCCCTGGTCGACGCGCTCGACGACGACAACGGGGTGGTGCCGGAGTTGGTCGCGCACACCGGAGCGGTGCAGCGACTGCGCATCGTCAAGGACGCCGGCGAGATCGAGCTGCTGCGGGCGGCCTGCACCATCGGCGACAAGGCGTTGGCGACCATCATCGAACGGGGTGTCATCCACGTGGGTGCCACCGAACGCGAGGTGGCCCGGTCTCTCGAGTGGGAGATGTACGCACTCGGCGCCGATGACATCGCGTTCGAGACCATCGTCGCGGCCGGGCCGAACTCGGCGGTCCCGCACCATCGACCGACCCAGGACGTGCTCGCCGACGGCGACTTCGTCAAGATCGACTTCGGCGCGGTGGTCGGTGGCTACCACTCGGACATGACGCGCACCTACGTGCTCGGACGCGCCTCCGACTGGCAACGCGAGATCTACGACCTGGTCGCACGCGCACAGGCAGCCGGTCGTGCGGCGTTACGGCCGAACGCCGACCTGCGCGATGTCGATGCCGCGGCGCGGTCGGTGATCGCCGATGCGGGGCACGCCGAGCACTACGTGCACGGGCTCGGTCATGGCGTCGGACTGCAGATCCACGAAGCGCCGGGAATCGGCGCGCTGGCGACGGGTACACTGCCATGCGGCGCGGCGGTGACCGTGGAGCCCGGCGTCTACCTCCCCGGCCGAGGTGGCGTCAGGATCGAGGACACGTTGGTCGTCACCGACGATGCACCGGAACTGCTGACCGCCACCGACAAGACGTTCACCGTCATCTGACGGTCATTCATCGACGACTGCAAGGGAAGAACACCGCATGGCGACCACCGCCGACTTCAAGAACGGCCTCGTACTCCGCATGGACGATCAGCTTTGGCAGATCCAGGAGTTCCAGCACGTCAAGCCCGGCAAGGGGCCGGCTTTCGTGCGCACCAAGATCAAGAACGTGATGTCGGGCAAGATCGTCGACAAGACATTCAACGCCGGCGTGAAGGTGGAGACCGCGACCGTCGATCGCCGGGACATGACCTACCTGTACAACGACGGCACCGACTTCGTGTTCATGGACGCCCAGGATTTCGAGCAGATCTCGATCTCGCCGGCCACGATGGGCGATTCCGCGCGTTTCCTGCTCGAGAACATGACCGTTCAGGTGTCCGTGCACGAGGGCAACCCGCTGTTCGTGGAACTGCCGGTCACCGTCGAGTTGCTCGTGCAGCAGACCGATCCGGGCCTGCAGGGCGATCGTTCCACCGGCGGCACCAAGCCCGCGACCATGGAGACCGGTGCCGAGATCCAGGTGCCCCTGTTCATCAACACCGGCGACAAGCTGAAGGTCGACTCGCGCGACGGCAGCTACCTCGGTCGCGTCAACGCCTGAGCCGTCCGACCCGTGAAACAACCCGGTACTCGACACAAGGCCCGCCGCCGCGCAGTCGACCTGCTGTTCGAGGCGGAGGCCAAGAAGGTCAGCGCGACACAACTCGTGGCAGAACGCCGCGAGTATGTGCGCGAGGACGAGAGCGTGGGGACGATCCACGACTACACCGCTACCGTCATCGACGGGTTGGCCGCCGATCTGCCGCAGGTGGACGCGGTGGTCTCCTCACACCTGAAGGGCTGGACCCTGCAGCGGCTACCGGCGGTCGATAGGGCCATATTGCGCCTGGCGACATGGGAGTTGTTCCACGCGACCGACGTCGACCCGATTGTGATCGTCGACGAGGCGGTGGAATTGGCCAAGGAGCTGTCCACCGATGACTCGCCCGCGTTCGTCAACGGGGTGCTGGCCCAGATCGCCGACCTTGCGCCTCAGGTGCGCGCGGCCGCCGCGGCCGAGGAGCCGCCCCGCCGGGACTGAGCTCGGTTGCCTGCAGGCTCGGCGACATATTGACGAAGCCCACATCGCGTTGCCTCGTTCGTGCGAGGTGGGCCGGTGTACAGTCCTTCGGGACAGACATCCTTTAACGATCCGTCCCGCGAGGCGGAGAAGGAGGTCGGCTTGGTCATGTCGACAGACGGTGCACCACCAACCGATGGTTCCCGGCCCCCCGGCCGGGTTCTGCTCGACGATTCCGATGTCTCGCGCACAATCGCCCGCGTCGCGCACGAGATCATCGAGAAGACGGCGCTCGACTCATCCGGCAGCCCACATGTCGTCATCATCGGGATTCCCACCCGCGGCACCTATCTCGCCTCTCGGCTGGCCGCCCGGATCAATGAGTTCGCCGGCACCGACGTCCCGGTCGGTTACCTCGACATCACGCTCTACCGCGACGATCTGCGCGCCAAACCGCATCGACCGCTCGAACGGACCGTCGTCCCGGCCGGCGGGGTGGACAACGCCATCGTGATCCTGGTCGACGACGTGCTCTATTCCGGTCGTACCGTCCGCGCCGCTTTGGACGCGTTGCGTGATCTCGGACGTCCGGCCGCGGTACAGCTCGCGGTGCTGGTGGACCGAGGGCATCGTGAGTTGCCGCTGCGCGCCGACTATGTCGGCAAGAACATCCCCACCTCCCGCGACGAGAACGTGTCCGTGCATCTCGAGGAGCACGACGGTGTCGACGAGGTCGTGCTGAGCGCAGCAGGGTCGCAGCCGACCCCGCACACCGGGGGTGGGATCTGATGCGTCACCTGCTGACCACGCAGGATCTGTCGCGCGACGAAGCGACCGAATTGCTCGACGAGGCCGAGCGATTCGAACAGGCCCTCACCGGACGTGAGGTGCGTAAGCTCCCGACCCTGCGGGGTCGCACCGTGATGACGGTGTTCTACGAGAACTCCACGCGTACCCGGGTGTCGTTCGAGGTGGCCGGAAAGTGGATGAGCGCCGACGTCATCAACGTGAGCGCCTCGAGCAGTTCGGCCGGCAAGGGTGAGTCGCTGCGCGACACGGTCAAGACCCTGCATGCCGCGGGCGCCGATGCGCTGATCGTGCGACATCCCGCGTCGGGCGCGGCCCACCAGATCGCGGCGTGGACCGCCGATGAGGACGGTGCGGGACCGGCAGTGATCAACGCCGGCGACGGCACCCATGAACACCCGACGCAGGCCCTGCTCGATGCCCTCACGTTGCGGCAGCGACTCGGTTCGCTCGACGGCCGTCGGATCGGCATCGTCGGCGACGTCTTACATTCGCGGGTGGCTCGTTCCAACGCGCACCTGCTGGCCACCCTGGGTGCCGAGGTGGTGCTGATCGCACCGCAGACGCTGCTGCCCGTCGGTGTCGATCAGTGGCCGGTGACGGTGTCCCACCACCTCGACGGTGAACTACCCACGCTCGACGCAGTGATGATGCTGCGCGTCCAGGCGGAGCGGATGAACGGCGGGTTCTTCCCGAGTTCACGCGAGTACTCCGTCCGCTACGGACTCAACGACCGACGTCTGGCTCTGCTCGACGACCACGCGGTGGTGCTGCACCCCGGGCCGATGTTGCGCGGTATGGAGATCGGCTACTCGGTGGCCGACTCGCCGCGGGCGACCGTGCTGGAGCAGGTGCGCAACGGCGTGCATGTGCGGATGGCGGTGCTGTTCCGACTGCTCGTCGGCACGGAGAACCCAGGAACTTGAGTGATGAGGAGATCGCAGTCAGTGGAGACGGCGCAATGAGCATCCCGGCAACCGGATCGGTACTGATCGCCGATGTCCGTCCCTACGGCGAGGGCGACCCGGTCGACGTCCTGGTCGTGGACGGTTCGATCGCGCAGATCGGCGCCGACCTGTCCACACCCGACGCCGCCGACCGGATCGACGGTGGCGGCGCGATCCTGCTCCCGGGTTTTGTCGACCTGCACACCCATCTGCGTGAGCCGGGCCGCGAAGACACCGAGACCATTCGCACGGGCTCGGCCGCCGCCGCGCTCGGCGGCTACACCGCGGTGTTCGCCATGGCCAACACCGACCCAGTCGCCGACAACTCCACGATCACCGACAACGTTTGGCGCACCGGCCGCGACATCGGCCTCGTGGATGTGCATCCGGTGGGGGCGGTCACGGTCGGCCTCGCCGGCAAGCAGCTCGCCGAGATGGGCATGATGGCCGCCGGAGCGGCCGGGGTGCGCATGTTCAGCGACGACGGTAAGTGCGTCGACGACCCGCTGCTGATGCGCCGCGCGTTGGAGTACGCGAAGAGCCTCGATGTCCTGATCGCGCAGCACGCCGAGGAGCCGAGGCTCACCGTGGGCGCGGTCGCGCACGAAGGTCCAACGGCCGCCCGGCTGGGTCTGACGGGATGGCCGCGCGCCGCCGAGGAGTCCATCGTCATCCGCGACGCACTGCTCGCCCGCGATGCCGGGACCCGGGTGCACATCTGCCATGCCTCGACCGAAGGCACTGTCGAACTGCTCCGGTGGGCACGGGAGCAGGGCATCGCGATCAGCGCGGAGGTCACCCCACATCACCTGTTGCTCGACGATTCCCGACTGGCCACGTACGACCCGGTGAACAAGGTGAACCCGCCGGTGCGCGAGACCCGCGACAACGACGCACTCCGCCGCGCCCTGGCCGACGGCGTGATCGACTGTGTGGCCACCGATCACGCGCCGCATGCCGCACAGGAGAAGGCCTGCGAGTTCGCCCAGGCCCGTCCCGGCATGCTGGGTCTGGAGACCGCGCTGCCGATCGTCGTCGACACCATGGTGAACCCCGGTCTGCTCGACTGGCGCGGGGTTGCTCGGGTGATGAGCGAACGCCCGGCGCAGATCGTCGGGCTCGCCGATCAGGGCCGCCCGATCGAGGTCGGAGAGCCCGGATCGCTCACCCTTGTCGATCCGGACCGTTCCTGGGTGGTACGCCCGGACGAACTCGCGAGTCTGTCGCGCAACACGCCGTATGCGGCGATGACCATGCCCGCGACGGTCACCGCGACAGTGTTGCGCGGTGTGGTGACCGCGCGTGACGGCGAGGTCACCCGGTGAGCGGTCTCGAGGTCGTGGTGGTCGTCGTCGTGATCGTGGTGTGGCTCGGCCTGGTGGCCCTGGCCCTGCGCGGCTGGCGCAATCGCGGTCGGCGGCAGGCCGAGGCGATCGGCACACCGCCGCCGGTGCCGGCCGATCTGCCCGCCCCGCTCCGCGGTCCGGACACCGGCCTGTATGTGGGCAGCACCCTCGCGCCGAGTTGGCAGGACCGCGTCGCCGTCGGGGACTTCGGCGACCGTGCGGCCGCATCGATCTCGGCGTACCCGCAGGGAATCCTGGTCGATCGGCAAGGGGCCTCCGAGATCTGGATTCCGCGCGAGTCGATCACCGCCGTCCGCACCGAACGAGGGCTGGCCGGCAAGGTGATGACCGCCGACGGTGTGCTGGTGATCCGGTGGCTGTTGCCCAGCGGGACCGCGGTCGACTCCGGTGTCCGGGCCGACGACAAGACCATCTACCCGGGGTGGGTGAGTGAGTTCGCCGATGCTGCGGGCGCCCCCGATCAGACCGGGTCAGACCAAGCCGAACAGGGGAATGATCAATGAGCACAGCAGTTCTCGTGCTGGAGAACGGACAGGTGTTCCGCGGGCTGCCTTACGGCGCCGTCGGCGAGACCCTGGGTGAGGCGGTGTTCTGCACCGCGATGACGGGCTACCAGGAGACCCTCACCGATCCGAGCTATCACCGGCAGATCGTGGTCGCCACGGCGCCGCAGATCGGCAACACCGGGTGGAACGACGAGGACGGGGAGAGCACCGGCAGCGCCGGCAGCGATTCGGCCACCGGCGATTCCGGCAAGATCTGGGTGGCCGGCTACGTGATCCGCAACCCCACCCGACGGGTGTCGAACTGGCGCGCGACCACCTCCCTGGAGGACGAGCTGCGTCGCCAGCAGGTGGTGGGAATCGCCGGCATCGACACCCGCACCGTCGTGCGCATCCTGCGCGACCACGGGTCGATGCGGGCCGGGGTGTTCTCTGGGCCCGCACTGGCCTCCGACGACGAGCTCGTCGCACGGGTGCGCAATCAACCGCCGATGACCGGTGCCGACCTCGCCGGCGAGGTGACCACCGCGGCGGCATACGAGGTGAGCCCCGCGTCGGCCGACGGCCAGGCTCGGTTCACCGTCGCCGCCATCGATCTGGGGATCAAGACGAACACTCCCCGGATGTTCGCGCAGCGGGGCGTGCGGGTGCACGTCCTGCCGGCGAACTCGGGGATCGATGCGGTCACCGCGCTCAACCCGGACGGGGTGTTCCTGTCCAACGGGCCGGGGGACCCGGCCACCGCGGACACCGCCGTCGAGCTCACCCGAGGCGTCCTGGGGGAGGGCCTGCCGCTGTTCGGCATCTGCTTCGGCAACCAGATCCTCGGACGCGCCCTGGGGCGTAGCACCTACAAGATGAAGTTCGGCCACCGGGGTATCAACATTCCGGTCATCGACCACGCCACGGGCACGGTGTCGATCACCGCACAGAATCACGGGTTCGCCCTCGAAGGTGAGGCCGGCGAGGAATTCGACACCGACTTCGGGCGCGCCCGGGTGAGCCACGTCTGCGCCAACGACGGCACCGTCGAAGGTGTGGAACTCCTGTCCGGACAAGCATTCTCGGTTCAGTACCACCCGGAGGCGGCGGCCGGGCCGCACGACGCCGCCTACCTGTTCGACAAATTCGTCACCCTCCTCGAGGGTGACCGTGCACGAGGAACGAGCGCCTGATGCCACGCCGCGAAGACATCTCCCACGTACTCGTCATCGGCTCCGGACCGATCGTCATCGGTCAGGCGTGCGAGTTCGACTACTCCGGTACCCAGGCCTGCCGCGTGCTCAAGGCCGAGGGGCTGCGGGTCAGTCTGGTGAACTCCAACCCGGCGACCATCATGACCGACCCGGAGTTCGCCGACGCCACCTACATCGAACCGATCACCGCCGAATATGTCGAGAAGGTGATCGAGGCCGAACGCGACGCCGGGCATCCGATCGACGCGGTGCTGGCCACCCTCGGTGGTCAGACCGCGCTGAACACCGCTGTCGCACTGCACGACCGCGGGTCGTTGGCGAAGTACGGCATCGAACTGATCGGCGCCGACTTCGACGCCATCCAGCGCGGCGAGGACCGCCAGATGTTCAAGGACATCGTCGCCCAGGTCGGCGGCGAGAGCGCACGGTCACGCGTCTGTCACACCATGGACGAGGTGTACGCCACGGTCGAGGATCTCGGTTACCCGGTGGTGGTGCGGCCGTCATTCACCATGGGCGGACTCGGCTCCGGTATGGCCTATGACCGCAACGATCTCGAGCGGATCGCCGGCGGCGGCCTCGCGGCCTCACCCACCGCGAATGTCCTCATCGAGGAGTCGATCCTCGGGTGGAAGGAATACGAACTCGAGTTGATGCGCGACAACCGCGACAATGTCGTGGTGGTCTGCTCGATCGAGAACGTGGACCCGGTCGGTGTGCACACCGGTGACTCGGTGACCGTCGCACCGGCGATGACGCTGACCGACCGCGAATACCAGATCATGCGGGACCTCTCGATCGCGATCCTGCGTGAGGTCGGCGTGGACACCGGTGGCTGCAACATCCAGTTCGCGCAGGACCCCCGCGACGGACGGCTGGTCGTCATCGAGATGAACCCACGCGTGTCGCGGTCGTCGGCGCTGGCATCCAAGGCGACCGGTTTCCCGATCGCCAAGATCGCGGCAAAACTCGCCATCGGCTACAGCCTCGACGAGATCGTCAACGACATCACCAAGGAGACCCCGGCCTGCTTCGAGCCGACTCTCGACTATGTCGTGGTCAAGGCGCCGCGGTTCGCCTTCGAGAAGTTCCCCGGCGCCGACGACACGCTCACCACCACGATGAAGTCGGTGGGCGAGGCGATGAGCCTGGGCCGCAGCTTTGCCGAGTCACTCGGCAAGGTGATGCGCTCGTTGGAGACCAAGGCCGCCGGCTTCTGGACCGAGCCCAATCGCCCCGACCCGGCCACCCTGGACCTCGACGCCCTGCTGGAGTCGCTCAAAACACCCAGGGACGGGCGACTCTACGGGCTGATGCTGGCGTTCGAGGCCGGTGCGAGTGTCGAACAGCTGTATGAGGCGACCGCCATCGACCCGTGGTTCCTCGCCGAGATCGGCGGCATCGCCGCACTCGGTGCCGACATCCGTGATGCCGACACCCTCGACGAATCCTTGCTGCGCCAGGCCAAGAGCAACGGCTTCTCGGATCGGCAGATCGCCGCGCTGCGAAGGGATTTCGCCGACGAGTCGGCGGTGCGGAGCCATCGCCTGGGGCTGGGTGTGCATCCGGTCTACAAGACGGTCGACACGTGTGCGGCGGAGTTCGAGGCGAAAACGCCCTATCACTACTCGACCTACGAGCTCGACCCGTCTGCCACAAGTGAGGTTGCACCCCAGCCGGACCGGCCCAAAGTGTTGATCCTCGGTTCGGGTCCCAACCGCATCGGTCAGGGCATCGAGTTCGACTATTCGTGTGTGCATGCCGCGCTGACCCTGTCGGAGGCGGGCTACGAGACGGTCATGGTCAACTGCAATCCGGAGACGGTGTCCACCGACTACGACACCGCCGACCGACTCTACTTCGAGCCGCTGACCTTCGAGGACGTCCTCGAGGTGTATCGGGCCGAGTCCGAATCGGGCACCGTGGCCGGCGTGATCGTCCAACTCGGCGGACAGACGCCGCTGGGACTTGCCCACCGGCTCGCGGCCGCGGGCGTCCCGATCGTCGGCACCAGCCCGGAGGCGATCGACCTCGCCGAGGACCGTGGCGAGTTCGGCAAGGTACTCACCGCCGCCGGCCTGCCCGCACCGGCCTTCGGCACCGCCACCAGCTTCGACGAGGCCCGCGCTACGGCGGCGCGGATCGGCTACCCGGTGTTGGTCCGGCCCTCCTACGTACTCGGCGGGCGCGGCATGGAGATCGTCTACGACGAGAAGTCCCTGGAGGACTACATCTCCCGTGCCACCGAGTTGACCGAGGACCATCCGGTGCTCGTCGACCGCTTCCTCGAGGACGCGGTCGAGATCGACGTCGACGCGTTGTGCGACGGCAACGAGGTCTACATCGGCGGCGTGATGGAACACATCGAGGAGGCGGGCATCCACTCCGGTGACTCGGCGTGTGCGCTGCCGCCGGTGACCCTCGGTCGGTCCGATCTGGCCATGGTCCGGGCCTCCACCGAGGCGCTGGCCAAGGGCATCGGGGTGCGCGGGCTGCTCAACGTGCAGTACGCACTCAAAGACGACATCCTCTATGTGCTCGAGGCCAATCCCCGGGCGAGTCGCACCGTGCCGTTCGTGTCCAAGGCCACTGCCGTGCCGTTGGCCAAGGCATGCGCGCGGGTGATGATGGGGGAGACGATCGCCGAACTCCGCACCCAGCGGGTGCTACCCGCCACCGGCGACGGGGGCGAGGCGCCCGTGCACGCGCCGATCTCGGTCAAAGAGGCGGTGCTGCCGTTCAACCGGTTCCGCCGCCACGACGGCAGCGGGGTCGACTCGCTGCTGAGCCCCGAGATGAAATCGACCGGCGAGGTGATGGGCATCGACGCCGACTTCGGTCAGGCGTTCGCCAAATCGCAGACCGCCGCCTACGGATCGCTGCCCACCGGTGGTGCGATCTTTGTCTCGGTGGCCAACAAGGACAAGCGGGCGCTCATCTTCCCGGTGAAACACCTGGCCGATCTCGGCTTCGACATCCTGGCCACCGAGGGCACCGCAGACGTCCTGCGGCGCAACGGAATCGAGTGCCGAACCGTCCGCAAACACTACGAGGCCGCCGACGATGTGCAGACCATCGTCGACATCATCCGGGCCGGTGAGGTCGCGATGGTGATCAACACCCCTTACGGCAACTCCGGTCCGCGGGTGGACGGCTATGAGATCCGAAGTGCCGCGGTCTCGGTGAACATCCCCTGCATCACCACGGTGCAGGGCGCGAGCGCCGCGGTGCAGGGCATCGAGGCCGCGATCAACGGTCAGATGGGCGTGCAGTCGCTGCAACGACGGCACGCGGTGCTGGTGAACCGATGACCACGTCGGCACCCCACGGCTATGCGTCGCGCCATCGCGCGGCGGTCGAGCAGCGCGGACGGCTGTGCGCCGGGATCGATCCGCACACCGAGCTGCTCGAGCAGTGGGGACTGCCGGTCTCTGCCACCGGGCTCGAGCGATTCGCCGATATCTGTGTGGCCGCGCTCGCGCCGGTGGCTGCGGTCGTCAAACCTCAGGTCGCGTTCTTCGAGGTGTTCGGGGCGGCCGGTTTCACGGTGCTCGAACGAGTGATCCGGGACTGTCGAGAAGCCGGTGCGCTGGTGTTGGCCGACGCCAAGCGTGGCGACATCGGGACCACCATGGCCGCCTACGCCGACGCCTGGCTCGAGGACCGCTCGCCGCTGTGTGCCGACGCCGTGACAGTCTCGCCGTATCTGGGTTTCGGGGCGCTGAGACCCGCCCTGGACGCGGCGAGTGCCGCGCAGCGGTGTGCCTTCGTGCTGGCGCGCACCTCCAATCCGGATGGCGCCGAAATCCAGCTCGCCGACGCAGGCGGCCGCGCAGTGGGGCAGACCGTCGTCGATGCGGCCGCCGCCGAGAACACGGACGGCAGCGGATCGGTAGGGCTCGTCGTCGGCGCCACCAGGGCGCACGGACTAGATCTGTCCGGGCTGCACGGACCGATCCTCGCGCCTGGGCTGGGCGCCCAGGGCGCCACCCCCGGGGACCTGCCGGAGGTCTTCGCCGGCGCCGACACCCGCTGGCTGGTTCCCGCGAGCAGCCGCGGTGTTTTGCGTTCGGGACCCGATGTCGACGCCTTGCGCGACGCGTTCTGTCACACCCGGGACGCGGTGGAGACCGCCCTGGGCTGACAGCCCTGCGGCGAGCCGACATGGTCGCGACTCGATCGATCTCGCCGCGACACGCGCGACCGCGACACCGAAAGCAGGAAATCCGCGATCGTCACTCTCGTCACACAGGTATCACCGCAGGCAGGGGGCCAATTTGCGGTTCGATTGCGGCGACGTGAGCGTTCCTCGTGCCCGTGACGCCCTGACCTGCGGTTTCGAGGCAAAGTGCGTAGTCAGGGGCTTGCCCGGGTGACGTGTCGGCGTCATACGTTAGGTTCGTGGGGCAGTGGCGCTACAGCATGCCGTTCCGACGGTTGCGCAGGGGGTGGCACTCGCAAATGCCTGCTCACGTGGGTACGGTCGCTTTCGCCGCACCATTGCGCGGCGATGGCAGGCCCGCTCATGGCGACCGCCATGGTCGCGTGGGCGACCAACCGCCATCAGGAGCAACACGCGACTGATGACAGTCCAATCGAAGACTAGAAAGACGGAGGAACCCGTGGCCCTTCCGCAGTTGACAGACGAGCAGCGCGCTGCCGCGTTGGAGAAGGCAGCTGCCGCTCGGCGGGCCCGCGCCGAGCTCAAGGAGCGCTTGAAGCGCGGCGGCACCAACCTCGAGCAGGTGCTCAAGGATGCCGAGAACGACGAGATCCTGGGCAAGATGAAGGTCTCGGCGCTGCTGGAGGCACTGCCCAAGGTGGGCAAGGTCAAGGCACAGGAGATCATGACCGAGCTCGAGATCGCCCCGACCCGCCGCCTGCGTGGCCTCGGCGATCGTCAGCGCAAGGCGCTGCTCGAGAAGTTCAGCTCCTGACCGAGTGAACGAGACGAGCGTGATGACGGCACAGGTTCGGCGGTGAGCCGCCCGACACCGGGAGAGCCGCAATCCACGCCCCCGAGGGGCCGACTGGTTGTACTGGTCGGCCCCTCGGCCGTGGGGAAGTCGACCGTGGTCTCCCGGGTACGTCAGCTACTACCGGAACTGTTCTTCAGTGTCTCGGCCACCACCCGGGCACCGCGCCCCGGAGAAACAGCCGGACGTGACTACCATTTCGTCGACCGCGCCGAGTTCGACCGGATGATCGACGACGATGAGCTGCTGGAGTGGGCGGACATCCACGGCGGACTGCAGCGCTCGGGTACGCCGCGCCGGCCGGTCATCGAGGCGATGGAGCGTGGCGTGCCCGTGTTGGTGGAGGTCGACCTCGTCGGGGCGCGCAATGTGTTGCGGCGGATTCCGGAGGCGACCGGTGTGTTCCTGGCGCCGCCGACGTGGGACGACCTGGTTGCCCGGTTGACCGCACGCGGGACCGAATCGGCCGACGCCGTGGCGCGCCGGTTGGAGACCGCGCGGGTCGAGATGGCCGCCCGAAACGAGTTCGATCACGTCCTGGTGAACCACGAAGTCGACCAGGTGGCCTCGGAGTTGGTATCCTTGCTGGTCGGGTCCGACGATTCAACAACTGATCCGTCACGAGTCGATGGGTCGAGCCCGGCGCCGTCGTCCACCCGACAGTCGACGTGAAGACGTTTCCATCGCCGACACCTGTCGAACCCGGCAGGCCGGCGCCACCAGAGCACACAGTGATGCAGGAGTTTGCGTGAGCACCCCCACCAATTTCGACCTGACCGAAGTTGCCGACGCCCCGACCTATGACACCCCGCTGGGCATCACCAACCCGCCCATCGACGAGCTGCTCGAGCGCGCGTCGTCGAAGTACGCACTGGTGATCTACGCGGCCAAGCGTGCCCGGCAGATCAACGACTACTACAACCAGCTCGGCGACGGCATCCTGGAGTACGTCGGTCCGCTGGTCGAGCCAGGCCTGCAGGAGAAGCCGCTGTCGATCGCGATGCGGGAGATCCACTCCGATCTCCTCGAGCACACCGAAGGCGAATAAGAGCCTCGGGCGCGGGGATGGCAACGGCGCACACCAGCACTCCCGGCAATCACCGTCGGGTCCTCATCGGCGTAGGCGGCGGTATCGCCGCCTACAAGGTCTGCTCGGTGCTCCGGCACTTCACCGAGGCCGGTCACGACGTGCGCGTCGTGCCGACCGAATCCGCGCTGAAGTTCGTCGGCGCGGCGACCTTCGAGGCCCTGTCGGGTAACCCGGTCTCCACCGACGTCTTCGACGATGTCGACCAGGTCGCCCATGTCCGCCTCGGGCAGGGCGCCGAATTGGTGATCGTGGCACCCGCCACCGCCGACCTGATGGCCCGCGCCGCGTCGGGGCGTGCCGACGACCTGTTGACGGCCTCACTGCTCACGGTGCGCTGTCCGGTCCTGTTCGTGCCCGCGATGCACACCGAGATGTGGGAGCACCCGGCCACCCAGGCCAATGTCGCCACCCTGCGCGCCCACGGCAACACGGTGATGACACCGGCGTCGGGCCGGCTCACCGGTACCGACAGTGGTCGTGGACGACTGCCCGATCCGCAGGAGATCGCGATGATCGGCGAACTCCTGCTCGACCGTCCCGACGCGTTGCCCTACGACCTCGCCGGGGTGCGGGTGGTGATCAGCGCCGGAGGTACCCGCGAGCCGCTCGACCCGGTGCGCTACCTGGGCAACCACAGTTCGGGTAAGCAGGGTTTCGCGTTGGCGCGTGCCGCAGCCCAACGCGGCGCCACCGTCACCGTCGTCGCGGGGTCGACGGCCGACCCCGGTGATCCTGCCGGTGTCGACATCGTCCGTGTGGCCAGTGCGCAGCAACTGGCCGACGAGATGACCAAACGCGCTGCCGAGGCCGATGTGGTGATCATGGCGGCTGCTGTCGCCGACTTCCGGCCCGTCGCGTTCACCGAGTCGAAGATCAAGAAGACCGATGCGGGACCGGCGCCGATCGAGCTCACCACCAACCCCGACATCCTGCGCGGGCTCGTCACCGACCGATCCGCCGGGCGTATCCCGGCCGAGACGGTCATTGTGGGCTTCGCCGCCGAGACCGGAGACGAAACGGGCGGCGTCCTCGATCACGGGCGCGCCAAGTTGCGTCGCAAGGGCTGCGATCTGTTGGTGGTGAACGCGGTGGGGGAAGGCAAGGCATTCGGCACCGAGGACAACACCGGCTGGCTGCTGTCGGCCACCGGTACCGAAACGGCGCTGCCGTTGGGGTCCAAGACGTTGATGTCGAGCCGAATCCTCGACGAGGTACGGGCATTGCTGCCCGAAGGAGATGGTGTGGCCTGACGGCACGGCCGTCGGAGCCGATGTGTAGGTTGGAACGCGTTCACAGCCGGGCGATTCCCGGGCTGCGAGAATGCTCGGCAGAAGAGACAATCGACGGCACCCGTCGTCGGCACACGCGCCCGAGACGGGGCCCGGAAAGAGCCTGAGAGGATCAGATGACCACCTCTGCGTCACGCCTGTTCACCAGCGAATCCGTCACCGAGGGGCATCCCGACAAGATCTGTGACGCAATCAGTGACTCGATCCTCGACGCGATGCTGGCCAAGGATCCGACCGCGCGGGTGGCGGTGGAGACCTTGGTCACCACCGGGCAGGTTCATGTCGCCGGTGAGGTCACCACGAGTGCCTATGTCGACATCCCCGACATCGTGCGCAGCAAGATCCTCGAGATCGGCTACGACTCGTCGACCAAGGGTTTCGATGGCGCCTCCTGCGGTGTGAACGTCGCCATTGGTGCCCAGTCGCCGGATATCGCCGGTGGTGTGTTCACCTCCCACGAAAGCCGCAGCGGTATCTCCGAGGACGAGATCGACAGCCAGGGAGCCGGCGACCAGGGCCTGATGTTCGGCTATGCGACCGACGAGACGCCCGAGTACATGCCGGTGCCCATCGCGCTGGCGCACCGACTCTCGCGCCGACTCACCGAGGTCCGTAAATCCGGCGTGCTCCCATACCTGCGGCCCGACGGCAAGACCCAGGTCACCATCGAGTACGACAAGGACAAGCCGGTACGGCTCGACACCGTCGTCCTGTCCACCCAGCACGCGGCCGACATCGATCTGGACAACATGTTGACCCCCGACATCCGCAGCAAGGTCGTCGACACGGTCCTCGCCGAGTTGGCGTTGCCGACTCTGGACACCTCCGAGGTGCGGCTGCTGGTGAATCCGACGGGCAAGTTCGTGCTCGGCGGGCCCATGGGTGATGCCGGCCTCACCGGCCGCAAGATCATCGTCGACACCTATGGCGGCATGGCCCGCCACGGTGGCGGGGCCTTCTCCGGCAAGGACCCGTCGAAGGTCGACCGCAGCGCCGCCTATGCGATGCGGTGGGTGGCCAAGAACGCGGTCGCCGCCGGTCTGGCCGGGCGGATCGAGGTTCAGGTCGCCTACGCGATCGGCAAGGCCGCGCCCGTCGGCCTGTTCGTGGAGACCTTCGGCACCGAGCGCGTCGATCCGACCGTGATCGAGAAGGTCATCTCCGAGGAGTTCGATCTGCGTCCGCTCGCGATCATCCGCGACCTGGATCTGCTGCGGCCGATCTACGCGCCGACCGCGGCCTACGGCCACTTCGGACGGACCGACGTCGATCTGCCGTGGGAGCGCACGGACCGCGCCGAGAAGCTCCGCGCTGCGGCCGGACTCTGAGCTGCCGCATCGTCTGAGCACTGTGTCCGCCCGCGGCGGGTCGCGGGTGCCCGCAACGCGCAAGCCGATCGGCAAAGTGCTGCCGATGCTCGGACTGGCGCACCTCGACCGTGAGTTCGACTACCTCATCGATGAACAGCAGGATGAGGTCGCGACTCCGGGAGTGCGTGTGCGCGTGCGATTCTCGGGCAGACTGATCGACGGCTTCCTGCTCGACCGGGTCGACGAGACCGACCACACCGGTCGGCTCGGCTGGCTGGAGCGGGTCGTGTCGGGCGAACCGGTTCTAGATCCGGCACTGATCGGAGTCTGTCGGGCGGTGGCCGACCGGTATGCGGGAACACTGTCGGATGTGCTGCGCCTGGCCGTACCGCCGCGGCACGCCCGGACCGAGAAAGAAGACCCACCGAATGCGGCGAGTGCAGTCGCGGCGGTGCCGGACCTGACGGCATGGCAGGCATACCCCGCCGCCCCGTCCTTCATCGACCTGCTGCCGGCCGGCCATCCTCGCGCGGTCTGGCAGGCCACCGCCGGTGAGGACTGGCCGACGCGGTTGGCCGAGTTGGCCGCGGTGACCGCGGCGGCGGGCCGCGGAGCAATCATCGTCGTGCCCGATCAGCGGGATCTCGATCGGCTCGAACGGGTCTGTGCACCGCTGTTCGGCGACCGGTGCGTGACACTGGCCGCCGGACTCGGGCCCACCGCGCGGTACCGGCGTTGGCTCGCGGTCCGGCGCGGGACGGCCGACGTGGTGCTCGGTACCCGCAGCGCGATCTTCGCGCCGGTACACGATCTCGGCCTGCTCGTGGTGTGGGACGACGGCGATGACAGTCTCAACGAGCCGCGCGCGCCCTATCCGCATCCGCGGGAGGTCGCGGTCATCCGTTCCCATCAGCAGCGCAGCGCGTTGGTTGTCGGGGGACTGGCCCGCACGACCGAAGCCCATGCGCTGGTGGCCGCCGGCTGGGCGCACGATCTTCTCGCCGACCGCACCACCGTCCGTGCGCGGACCGCGCGCGTGCTGGCATTGAGCGCCGAGGACCGTCGGGTCGCCGGCGATCCATTGGCTCGGTCGGCCCGGATCCCGGGTATCGCCTTCGATGCGGCTCGGCGGGCCGTCGCCGCCGACCGGCCGGTGTTGTTCAGCGTGCCGCGCCGCGGATACGTGCCGTCGCTGGCGTGTGCGCGGTGTCGGGCGCACGCGCGTTGTCGCGCCTGCCACGGGCCCCTGCAACTCGACGTAGGCGATCAGATCTCGTGTCGCTGGTGTGGGCGCGCCGAACGGGCGTTTCGCTGCGCGGAGTGCGGCGGTTCGCAGGTGCGGGCGCTGACCACCGGAGCGGGACGGACCGCAGAGGAACTCGGTCGTGCCTTTGCCGGCGTGCCGATCACCACCTCGGGTGGAGCGAACATCGCCGCGACGGTGCCCGACGGCGCCCGCATCGTGGTCGCGACGCCGGGCGCCGAGCCGATCGCCGACGGCGGGTACGGCGCGGCGATTCTGCTCGACACCTGGGCGCAACTCGACCGAGCGGACCTGCGCGCCGCCGAGGACGCGGTCCGGCACTGGATGGCGGTCGGGTCGATGGTCCGACCACACACCGACGGTGGCAGCCTCGTCATCGTCGCCGATGCGGGCCTGGCGCCGGTGCAAGCGGTGATTCGTTGGGACCCGGTGGGTTTCGCCGACGAAGAACTGAATCAACGAGGCGAGCTGGGCTTCCCGCCCGCAGTGACCATGGCGTCGGTCGATGGGGCTCGGGACACGGTGTCGGCGTTCGTCGACGCCATGGTGCTGCCGCCGACCGGTGAACTCCTCGGTCCGGTTCCGCTGCCCGTCGGCGTTCGTCCGCCGGCCGGATCGGGCGACGCGTTCGACGGAGCCGTGGAACGCATCCTGGTGCGGGTGCCGCGACGCGACGGCCGGCAGTTGAGTGCGGCGTTGACCGCCGCGCAGGTCCACCGCAACGCCCAGCACGAGACCGGACCGATCCGCGTCCAGGTCGATCCGCCTACGATCGGATGAGCGCGGACATCGTCGTGGTCCGAGACGAATCCGAGGCCATCCGCCGCAGAGGTGACCTCGATGCAGGTCGCGAACGCCGTGAAAGGGTCATATGAGGGTCGTATTCGCCGGAACTCCGGACGTCGCGGTGCCGTCGCTGCGCCTGCTGATCGAGTCCCCGCAGCACGAGGTGGTCGGGGTGATCTCACGCCCCGACGCAGCCGCCGGGCGGGGCCGCAAGGAGGTCCGGTCGCCGATCGCGGCACTCGCCGATGAGTACGGCATCGACGTGATCACCCCGCGCCGACTCAGCGACGCCGGCGTGCTGGATCGGCTGCGCTCGTGGCGTCCGGATTGCGGTGCGGTGGTCGCCTACGGCGGCTTGGTACCGCCCGGCCTGCTGACGCTGCCGACCCACGGATGGATCAATCTGCACTTCTCGGTGCTGCCGTCGTGGCGCGGGGCCGCACCGGTGCAACACGCCATCGCCGCAGGCGACGAGGTCACCGGTGCCACGACGTTCGAGCTCGAGGAAGGACTCGACACCGGACCTGTCTACGGCATCATCACCGAGGCCATCGGGTCCGCCGACACCAGTGGTGATCTGCTCGAACGACTGGCCGGGGCCGGATCCCACCTGCTGGTGTCCACCCTCGACGGCATCGAGGACGGCTCGCTGACCCCGGTTGCGCAGTCCTCAACAGGTGTCAGCCACGCACCGAAGGTCGGCGTCGACGACGCACGCATTCGCTGGGACCTGCCCGCACACATCATTGACCGGCGTATCCGGGCACACACCCCCGCGCCCGGCGCCTGGACGACGCTGGACGGAGCGCGGATCAAGGTCGGGCCGGTCGAGATCCTCGACGCAGGTGGCGACACGGCTCCGACACCGGGTGCCGCGGGGTCGCTGCGGGTCGCGAAGAAGTGGGTCGATGTCGCGACGGCGACGGGACCGGTGCGGTTGTCGTGGGTACAGCCTCCGGGGAAGAAGGCGATGCCGGCGGCCGACTGGGCGCGTGGCGCGCGGCTGACCGACGGGACGGTACTGGCATGAGCGACCGGCACAGACGGCCCGACAGTGCGCGCCCGGGTCGTGCGCGACCCGCCGAAGCCGGGCGAATGAAGAAGGCGGCGCTGCGGGACAAGGCGGTCGACCCGGCCCGGGAAGCCGCCCGGGACACCCTGCGCGCAGTGCGGGAGCGCGACGCCTACGCCAACCTGGTGCTGCCGAGGATGCTGACCGACCGCGGGATCACCGGTCGTGACGCCGCGCTGGCCACCGAACTCGCCTACGGGGCCGCGCGAGCGCAGGGGTTGCTCGACGCGGTCATCGCCGCGGCGGCGAACCGCCCGGTCGGCGAGATCGACGGGGCCGTCCTCGATGTGCTGCGCCTGGGCACATATCAGCTGCTGCGCACCCGGATCGGCTCCCATGCGGCGGTGTCGACGTCGGTGGACCTCGTCCGGTCCGAGATGGGTATGGGGCCGTCGGGTTTCGTCAACGCCGTGCTGCGCAAGGTGTCGCAGCGCGACGAGGATCTCTGGATCGACGAACTCGCACCGTCGATGGCCGACGACCTCGTCGGCAACCTCGCCTTCCGGTACGCCCATCCGCGCTGGATCGCCGAGGTGTTCGCCGAGGCGCTCGGCGGGTCCGCGGGAGCGCTGCAGGCCGCGCTGGCCGCCGACGACGAACGGCCACCTGTACACCTGGTGGCCCGACCGGGACTGATCACCGCCGAAGAACTGGCGCTCGTCAGCGGCGGCGACGTCGGCCGGTACTCGCCATACTGCGTCTACCTGCCCGGCGGCGACCCGGGGGAGCTGGACGCGATTCGCGACGGCTACGCCGGTGTGCAGGACGAGGGGAGCCAACTGGTGGGACGGGCGCTGACCGTCGCCGAGGTGGCCGACGACGCGGGCCGTTGGCTGGACATGTGCGCCGGCCCCGGCGGGAAGGCCGCGCTGGTCGCGGCCATCGCGGACATCGACGGTGCCCACCTCGACGCGGTGGAGGTCTCCGAGCACCGGGCCGAACTCATCCGCAAGGTGGTGCGTGACCTGCCCGTTGACGTCCGTGTCGCCGATGCGCGAGAGAGCGGGTTGACTCCCGGATTCGACCGGATTCTGCTCGACGCGCCGTGCAGTGGCCTCGGATCGCTACGGCGGCGACCCGAGTCGCGGTGGCGCCGTGGCCCGGCGGACATCCCCGGGCTGGTCACGCTGCAGCGCGAGTTGCTCACCGAGGCCGTGCGGCTGCTCCGTCCGGGTGGTGTCGTCGTGTACTCCACCTGCTCGCCGCACCCGGCGGAGACCGTCGGTGTGGTCGCCGACGTCCTCGCTGCGCAGCCCGAGGTCGAGCAGATTGACGCCCGGACGCTGGTACCCGCCGACCATCTCGGCGACGGCCCCCACGTCCAACTGTGGCCGCACATCCACGGCACCGATGCGATGTTCCTGGCCGTCCTGCGGCGCTGACGATCGTCGTCGTCCGAGCTCGCCCTACAATCTGTGCTCATGTGTGCCACCGGTGCCCCGATGATCGCCCCGTCCATCCTCTCCGCCGACTTCGCCAACCTGGCCGCCGAGGCGCAGGCCGTCGGCGGGCCGGGCGCCGACCGTGCCGACTGGTTGCACGTCGACGTGATGGATGCCCACTTCGTGCCCAATCTCACCCTGGGGCTGCCAGTGGTGGAGAGCCTGCTCAAGGCCACCGACATCCCGCTCGACTGTCACCTGATGATCGAGAATCCGCAGCGGTGGGCGCCGCCGTACGCCGAGGCCGGCGCCCACAATGTGACGTTCCACGCCGAGGCCACCGACGACCCGCTCGCGGTTGCCCGGGATATCCGCGCCGCCGGCGCCAAAGCGGGGCTGAGCATCAAACCCGGCACACCACTCGAGCCGTACCTGGAGATCATCCGCGACTTCGACACCCTGCTCATCATGAGCGTCGAACCGGGCTTCGGTGGGCAGAAGTTCATGCCCGAGGTGCTCGCCAAGGCGCGGGCGATCCGCAAGGTCATCGACACCGAGGACCTGTGCCTGCTCGTCGAGATCGACGGCGGGATCAACGCCGACACCATCGAACAGGCCGCGGAGGCGGGCATCGACTGCTTCGTCGCCGGATCAGCGGTCTACGGCGCCGACGACCCGGGGGCGGCCGTAGCCGCGCTGCGCGACCAGGCGCTCGCCGCGCGCACGACGCGCGCCTGACGACGTGGTGGCGAATCGTCGGCCGACAGACTTCGACATCGCTCGCGCGATGCGAATGGCGATCGACGAATCGGCGGCCGCGCAAGGTGTCAGCTCGCCGAACCCGCCTGTCGGTGCGGTCATCCTGGACCGCGACGGCACCGTCGTCGGACGCGGGCACACCCAACCGCCCGGCGGTCCGCACGCAGAGGTGATGGCGCTGCGAGCGGCGGGCGCCGCGGCAAAAGGTGCCACCGCCGTGGTCACCTTGGAACCTTGTGATCACACCGGACGTACCGGACCCTGCACGGCAGCCTTGATCGATGCGGGTGTGGTCGCCGTGCATTTCGCGGCCGAGGATCCCAACCCGGCGGCAGCCGGGGGTGCCGCGACCTTGCGGGCGGCGGGACTGACCGTGGCGGCGGGCGTCGAGCGTGCTGCCGCGGAGTCGGGGCCGTTGCGGCCGTGGCTGTTTCGTCACCGCCACGGCAGGCCGCTGGTCACCGTCAAGCTCGCCTCCACCATCGACGGCAGGATCGCGGCGCCCGACCAGACGAGTCGCTGGATCACCGGCGAGCAGAGTCGACGGCGTGTGCACGCACAGCGAGCACGGCTCGACGCCATCGTCGTCGGTACCGGAACAGTGCTCGCCGACGACCCGGCGCTGACCGCCCGCACCGACGACGGGGCGTTGCTCCCGCATCAGCCCAGTCGAGCTGTGATGGGCCGGCGCGCGATCCCGGTCGGTGCGCGGGTCGCCGACGGTATCGCGCCCCTGCATCACATCCGCAGCCACGACCCGGCGGCCGTGCTCGACGCGCTCGACGAAGCGCTGTGGGTGCTGGTGGAGGGCGGTCCGTCGATCATCGGTGCTTTTCTCGCCGCGGGACTCGTCGACGAGATCGATGCCTATCTCGCACCCATGGTGCTCGGCGGGGGCGCCGCGTCGGTGGAGATCCCGGGGATCACCACCCTGACCGATGCGCACCGGTTCTCACTCGCCGCGGTCGACACCCTCGGCGATGACGTGCTCGTGAGGCTGACCCGCACGGATGACGCGGTCTGACCGTCGCCGGCGTCAGCCGACGGGTCCGCGCTCTCATGCCGCACAGGGACGCCGCGTGCCGTCGCGGGTCAGTGCGTGCTAATTTCGATGTCAGAGTTCTCGGGGCGGGGTGGAATTCCCCACCGGCGGTGATGGCGTACTCATACCTCGTGAGGATGCCGAGCCCGCGAGCGCCTGCCCTCCGGCAGGGACAGCAGATCCGGTGTGAATCCGGAGCCGACGGTCATAGTCCGGATGTGAGAGAACCGGGCCGGCCAGTGCCTGCCCTCCTTCTCACATCGCCGTATGCACCGAGCGAGTTGTGAGGAGTACACACCGTGTTCACCGGCATCGTCGAGGAGCTCGGCACGATCGTCCGCCGAGACGACCTGGCCGACGCGGCCCGACTCACCGTCCGAGGCCCCCTGGTGACCAGCGACGCCGGCTTCGGCGATTCCATCGCCGTCAACGGCGTGTGCCTGACCGTCGTGGAGCATCAGACCGACGAGTTCACCGTGGACGTGATGGCCGAGACGTTGCGTCGCAGTTCGCTCGCCGACCTGACTGCCGGCAACCACGTCAACCTCGAACGCGCGATGGCGGCCGGCGGCCGCTTCGGCGGCCACATCGTGCAGGGCCACGTGGACGGGGTGGGACGCATCCTGTCGGTGACCCCGTCACAGAACTGGACCGTCGTACGGATCGCGGTACCCACCCAACTCGAGCGCTACATCGTGGAGAAGGGATCGATCACCGTCGACGGCGTCTCACTGACCGTGTCGTCGATCTCCCAGCCCGCAACCTCCGAGCCCGGAACCTCGGGGCCCTGGTTCGAGATATCGCTGATCCCCACCACATTGCAGGAGACCAACCTCGGGGCGGCGGCCGTCGGCGCCCCGGTGAACCTCGAGGTCGATGTGATCGCCAAGTACGTCGAACGTCTCCATCCCGCTCTGCAGGAGGCGCACTCCCCGCCGGCGCAACCGGTGGGCGACACTGGTGGACGAGACGGATCGGCGGCGGAGTAGACATGATCAGCAGTGCAACGGTAGGTGGTGAGGGCATGACGGGTCCGGCAGATCCGGCGGTTCGTGAGAAGGTGCGTTTCGACTCGGTCGAGCGGGCCATCGCCGACGTCGCCGCCGGCAAGGCGGTGGTGGTGGTCGACGACGAGGACCGTGAGAACGAGGGTGACCTGATCTTCGCGGCCGAGAAGGCCACGCCCGAACTCGTCGCCTTCATGGTTCGCTACACCTCCGGTTACCTGTGCGTCCCGCTGGCAGGCGACGATTGCGATCGGCTCGGCCTGCCCCCGATGTACTCCATGAACCAGGACAAACACGGCACCGCCTACACAGTGACCGTGGACGCCCGGGAGGGGATCGGCACAGGCATCAGCGCCGCCGACCGTGCCACCACCATGCGGTTGCTCGCCGACCCGGCCAGCAGCGCCGTTGATTTCACGCGACCGGGCCACGTCGTGCCGTTGCGCGCCAAGGAGGGGGGCGTGCTGCGACGGCCGGGCCACACCGAGGCCGCGGTGGACCTGTCGCGGCTGGCCGGACTCGCGCCTGCCGGCGTGATCTGCGAGATCGTCAGCCAGAAGGACGAAGGGTCGATGGCGCAGACCGACGAATTGCGGGTCTTTGCCGACGATCACGATCTTGCCCTCATCTCGATCGCCGACCTGATCGCCTGGCGTCGGCGGCACGAGAAGCACGTGGTCCGCGTCGCCGAGGCCCGGATCCCCACCCGGCACGGTGATTTTCGCGCTGTCGGCTACTCCAGTATCTACGACGACGTCGAACACGTCGCGCTGGTGAAGGGCGACGTCACGGGCCCGGACGGAGCCGGCCACGACGTGCTGGTGCGGGTCCACTCCGAGTGTCTGACCGGTGATGTCTTCGGCTCCCTGCGTTGCGACTGCGGGCCACAGCTCGATGCGGCGATGGAGATGGTCGCTGCCGAGGGCCGCGGCGTGGTGCTGTACATGCGTGGTCATGAAGGCCGCGGCATCGGACTGCTACACAAATTGCAGGCCTACCAGCTTCAGGACTCCGGTGCGGACACGGTGGACGCGAACCTGCAGTTGGGGCTGCCCGCGGACTCACGCGACTACGGGCTCGGGGCGCAGATCCTGGTTGACCTCGGCGTGAGTTCGATGCGCCTGCTCACCAACAATCCGGCCAAACGCGTCGGTCTCGACGGCTACGGACTACAGATCGTCGACCGGGTACCGATGCCGGTCCGCGCGAACTCCGAGAACCTGCACTATCTGCGTACCAAGCGCGACCGGATGGGCCACGACCTGGTGGGACTGGAGGACTGGGTGGAGCGCAACGATGAGGCGGATCCGGCGTGAGCGGACACGGTGAGCCGACACTCGACCTCGCCGATGCGAGTGTTCTGCGGCTGGCAATAGTGTCCTCCCAGTGGCACGACACCATCTGCACTGCACTACTCGAGGGCGCGCTGCGGGTGGCGGAGTCCCATCACGTCGTCGACCCCACCGTGGTCCGGGTGGCCGGGGCGATCGAACTGCCGGTCATCGTGCAGGCGCTGGCACGCACCCACGACGCCGTGGTCGCGCTGGGTGTGGTGATCAAGGGGGAGACCCCCCACTTCGAGTACGTCTGTGACGCTGTCACCGCCGGGTTGACCAGGGTGTCGTTGGATGAGTCCACGCCGGTGGGCAACGGGGTGCTGACCACGCTCACCGAGGAGCAGGCATTGGCCCGAGCGGGCCTGCCGGACTCGAAAGAGGACAAGGGCGCCCAGGCCACCACAGCGGCACTCGCATCAGCGCTGACCCTGCGTGCGCTGGCTCGGGGCGAGTCGCTGGGATGAGTGCGGACACAGCCGTGGAGTGGGACCTGATCTACCGTCCCCGGCGGATGCCGCGGATCGCGATCGCGGCGGCCGCGGTGGTGCTGGCCATCCACATCGTCTTCGCCGCGCTGCTGACCATCTCCGACACCGGCGTGCACATCGGTGGCTCCGACCAGCTCGGTCTCGCGCTCATCGGGGTAGTCGAGGCCGCCGCCATCCTGCTGTTCACCCAGCCACGGCTGCGGGTGGGTCCGTCGGGTGTCGCGGTACGCAACCTGGTGGGTGAGCGCCTGTTCGGCTGGGATCGGGTGCGCGGCATGACCTATCCGGACAAGGGCTTCTCCGCACGGTTGTTGCTGCCCGACGACGAGCACGTGCCGGTTCTCGCGGTGCAGGCAGCCGACGCCGATCGCGCGGTGTCGGCGATGAATTCGTTTCGTGAGTTGGCCGAGCGCTACGGCTCGGACTCCGGCGGCGAGATGGGTCCGGTCGAGCAGTCGTAGGCACCGATTAGCCTGGACTGTGTGGCAGACCCGTCAACCTATCGCCCCGCCGCGGGCAGCATCTCGACCGAACCCGGGGTCTACAAGTTCCGTGACGCACACGGCCGGGTCATCTACGTCGGCAAGGCCAAGAATCTGCGGTCGCGCCTGACGTCGTACTTCGCGGACCTGACCGGGCTGCATCCGCGCACTCGCCAGATGGTGACCACCGCCGCGGCAGTCGAGTGGACCGTGGTCGGCACCGAGGTGGAAGCGCTGCAGCTCGAGTACAACTGGATCAAGGAATTCGATCCCCGGTTCAACGTCCGCTATCGCGACGACAAGAGTTACCCGGTGCTCGCGGTGACCCTCAACGAGGAGTACCCGCGGTTGTTCGTCTACCGTGGCCCGCGACGGCGCGGGGTGCGCTACTTCGGGCCCTACTCGCACGCCTGGGCCATCCGCGAGACCGTGGATCTGCTGACCCGCGTGTTCCCGGCCCGCACATGTTCGACCGGCGTCTTCAAACGCCACCGACAGATCGACCGGCCCTGCCTGCTCGGGTACATCGACAAGTGTGCGGCGCCGTGCGTCGGGCGCGTGACCGCCGAGCAGCACCGTGAGATCGTCGACGACTTTTGCGACTTCCTGGCCGGCCGCACCGATCAGATGATCCGCCGACTCGAGCGTGAGATGACCACCGCTGCCGACGAACTCGACTTCGAGCGGGCCGCTCGACTGCGTGATGACGTGGGCGCGATGCGGCGCGCGATGGAGAAGCAGGCAGTGGTCCTCGGTGACGGTACCGACGCCGATGTGGTCGGCATGTCCGGGGATCAACTCGAGGTGTCGGTGCAGGTCTTCCACGTTCGCGATGGCCGGGTCCGTGGCCAACGCGGATGGGTGGTCGAGCGGTCCGACGACGATTCCGCCGGTGAGGAGGTCGGGCAGTTCCTGACCCAGTTCTACGGTGCCCAGGTCGATCTCGACGCCACCGTCGAGATCGACGACGACCGTGCGCACGGCGAGTCGATCCCGCGCGAGGTGCTGGTCCCGGCGCTGCCCGACGATCACGCGGATCTCCAGCAGTGGTTGTCGGATCTGCGGGGCAGCCGGGTGGACCTGCGTGTGCCGCAACGCGGTGACAAAAAGGCGCTGTTCGACACCGTGACGCGCAACGCCGCCGAGGCACTGGCGCAGCACAAGCTCAGGCGCGCCGGCGACCTCACGACGCGGTCGGCCGCCCTGACCGAGCTACAGGAGACACTCGGCCTCGACCAGGCGCCGCTGCGAATCGAGTGCGTCGACATCTCCCATGTGCAGGGCACCGACGTCGTGGCGTCGTTGGTCGTGTTCGAGGATGGCCTCGCCCGCAAATCTGACTACCGGCACTACTCGATCCGGCACGCTGCCGGAGACGGCCGCTCCGACGACGTCGCCTCGATCGCCGAGGTGACCCGACGGCGATTCCTGCGGCATCGGCAGGATCAGGAGAGTCCGATCACCTCCGCGGTGGACCCCGATACCGGTCGCGCCCGCAAGTTCGCCTACCCACCAAACCTTTTCGTGGTCGACGGTGGTGCGCCGCAGGCGCACGCCGCCGCCACGGTGCTCGACGAGCTCGGCGTGACCGACGTCGCGGTCGTCGGACTGGCCAAACGGCTGGAAGAGGTGTGGATTCCGGGTGATGATGAACCGGTGATCCTGCCGCGGACGAGCGAGGCGTTGTTCTTGCTCCAACGCGTGCGCGACGAGGCGCACCGCTTCGCGATCACCTTCCACCGCAGCAAGCGCAGCAAACGCATGACCGAATCCGTTCTCGACGGTGTGCCGGGGCTCGGTCGTACCCGCCGCACGGCGCTCGTCACGCATTTCGGGTCGGTCGCCCGCCTGCGCGAGGCGTCTCTGGAGGAGATCTCGGGGGTCCCGGGAATCGGGTCGGCGACCGCACGAGCCGTCCGAGCCGCACTGGCCCAGGATGCGGCACCCGACCCCGCGGTGTCGGATCCCGCTGGGGCCGATCACGATGGGCCAGACCCTGCTGTGCGCGACCCTGCTGGGCCGGAGCACGCCGGCGCGGGAGCTGCAACAACTCAACGCGAATCGACGGAGCAACGAGTGGAGGAGACGACCGGTGATCGACCCACCTGACGCCGAACCGACCGCCGAGACCGGCAGAGAGGCCACGGACCTCACCGTCCTGTTCGTCGCCGGTCTGTCGGGGGCCGGCCGTTCCACCGCCGCAAACGTGCTCGAGGACGACGGGTGGTACGTCGCCGACAACGTGCCGCCGTCGTTGATCGCGACAATGGTGGAGATGGTGCGCGAGAGCGACCCGACGATCTCGCGCCTGGCGATGGTGATCCGCGCGTCCGACGACGAGATCGGCGGTCAACTCGACGATCTCCGCAAGTCGCTGGAAACGTCCGGCGCGCGCACCAAGCTGCTGTTCCTCGACGCCAGTGACCATGTCCTGGTGCGCCGCTTCGAACAGGTGCGGCGACGCCATCCGTTGCAGGGCCGCGAGACACTTGTCGACGGCATCGCCCGCGAGCGCGCCATCCTGGCGCCGATCAAGAACTCCGCCGACCTTGTCGTAGAGACATCGGCGCTGACCGCAGCCAAACTGCGCGAGGTGGTGGAGGGGGTGTACCCGCACGACACCGACAACCGCCTCAGCGTGGCCGTGCAGTCGTTCGGATTCAAGTACGGTTTGCCGATCGACTCCGACTACGTGGCCGACGTCCGGTTCCTGCCGAACCCGTATTGGATCGCCGACCTGCGGGCGCAGAACGGTTGTGATGACGAGGTCCGGGACTACGTGCTCGGTCAGGACGGTGCGGGTCGTTTTGTGGATCTCCATCTCGAGATCGTGGCGGTGGTGGCTCCCGGATACCTGCGAGAAGGCAAGCGGTACATGACGATCAGCATCGGGTGCACCGGCGGCAAACACCGCAGCGTGGCGATCTCGGAGGAGGTCGGCCGTCGGCTCGCGGCGGCGACCGACACGCACGGCACGCCTTGCTACGACGTGCGGGTGATCCATCGTGATCTGGGGCGCGAATGAGTGCCCCGCAGGAACCCGCGGCGCGCGACATGCGGATCGTGGCGCTCGGCGGGGGGCACGGTCTGTACGCGACGCTGACGGCGATGCGCTATCTGAGCCCTGATGTCACGGCAGTGGTCACCGTCGCCGACGATGGTGGATCGTCGGGACGGCTGCGCGCCGAATTGGGCGTCATCCCGCCTGGTGATCTGCGAATGGCATTGTCGGCGTTGATGTCTGCGCCGGCCGCGCTGGCCGACAGGGTAGACGGACCCACCCCGCACGGCCCATCGGCACACGAACTGTGGGCGAGTATCTTCCAGCATCGATTCGGCGGTCGGGGAGCTCTGGCGGGTCACCCGGTCGGCAACCTGCTGCTGGCAGGCCTGACCGAGGTCACCGGGGATCCGGTGGCGGCGCTCGACGAGCTCGTCGCCGTGTTCGACATCGATGGCCGCGTGCTGCCCATGTCGGCGGTGCCACTCGACATCGAGGCCGACGTCTCCGGGCTGGAGAGCGACCCGCGCATCAGCAGGTGCATCCGCGGGCAGGTCGCGGTCGCGACCACACCCGGAAAGGTCCGGCGGGTCCGTCTGCTCCCGGCAGACCCGCCGGCGTGCCCGGATGCCGTCGAGGCGATCCGCGAGGCAGATCTGGTGGTGCTGGGCCCGGGGTCCTGGTTCTCCAGCGTGATCCCGCACGTGCTGGTACCCGAGCAGCTCCGGGCGCTGCGGGAGACCCGCGCGCGGCGGATGCTGTTCGTCAACCTGGCACCCGAACCCGGTGAGACGACCGGATTCTCGGTGGAACGCCACCTCCATGTGCTGCACGCCCACGCCGACGTGTTCCAGGTCGACGACATCGTGGTCGACGCCGCCTCGGTACCCGCCGGGCGTGAGCGGGATCACCTGATCCGGGCGGCTGAGTTGTTCGGCGCACGCCTGCACGTAGGTGACCTCGCAATACCTGGTCGGCACGTGCACGACCCGGAGAAAGTCGCCACTCTGGTGAAGCAACTGTGCGAAGGTGAATTGAGTCGATACGCTGTCCGAGCGCAAGAATCGTGAGTGAGTCGTGTGCACCGGCGACGGCGTTCGGAGCCGACGCAGTGATCACCGGGGATGGGTTCAATGCTCCTGGCGTGCCACGGCGCGACCCGGACAGAAGAACCGTGACAGGAGGGCAGGGACCGGTGGCGATGACCGCGGCGGTGAAGGATGAGCTTTCACGTCTGACCGTGACCCAGGTGAGTTGCCGCAAGGCCGAGGTGTCGGCGCTGTTGCGATTCGCCGGCGGACTGCACATCGTGGCGGGGCGGGTGGTGGTCGAGGCGGAGGTGGACCTCGGCAACGTCGCGCGACGGCTGCGGCGGGAGATCTTCGACCTGTACGGCTACAACTCCGACGTCCACGTGTTGCGTAGCGGCGGTCTTCGAAAAGGTGCCCGCTACATCGTGCGGGTCACCAAGGACGGTGAGGGTCTGGCGCGCCAGACCGGACTGCTCGACCTGCGTGGCCGACCGGTCCGGGGCCTCCCGGCTCAGGTCGTCGGCGGCAGCGTCGCCGACGCCGAGGCCGCGTGGCGCGGTGCCTTCCTGGCCCACGGTTCGTTGACCGAGCCGGGTCGCTCCTCAGCACTCGAAGTCAGCTGCCCCGGCCCCGAAGCGGCCCTCGCGTTGGTCGGCGCGGCCCGCCGGCTCGGTGTGTCCGCGAAGGCACGTGAGGTGCGCGGAGCCGACCGGGTGGTCATCCGGGACGGGGAGGCCATCGGTGCGTTGTTGACCCGCATGGGTGCCAACGACACCCGGCTGGTGTGGGAGGAGCGGCGCATGCGTCGCGAGGTCCGCGCAACCGCCAACCGCCTCGCCAACTTCGACGATGCCAACCTGCGTCGTTCGGCTCGGGCCGCCGTCGCGGCGGCCGCCCGGGTCGAGCGGGCCCTCGACATCCTGGGCGATGAGGTGCCCGATCACTTGGTGGCCGCCGGCCAGTTGCGCATCACCCATCGGCAGGCCTCCCTGGAGGAACTCGGTCAGCTCGCCGATCCGCCGATGACCAAGGATGCCGTCGCCGGGCGCATTCGACGATTGCTGTCGATGGCGGACAAGAAGGCCCGCACCGACGGCATACCGGACACCGAATCGGCCGTGACCTCGGACCTGCTCGACGACGCCTGAGCGCAGTCGAACCCGCGTGTCGGGCGATTCGTACCCATCGCATGCTGTTCGGTGAGCCTCCTACTAGGCTGAGGTGGGCCATGGGTGATGTTCACCATCGTGAATGTCGCCCCCGTTTGCGGCCGCAGGCCTTGATGATGAATACCGCTAAGGAGCACAACAGTGACTGTTCGGGTAGGCGTTAACGGATTCGGCCGGATCGGCCGCAACTTCTTCCGCGCCGTGGAAGCACAGAAGGCTTTGGGTACCACCGACATCGAGATCGTCGCGGTCAACGACCTGACCGACAACGCGACACTCGCTCATCTGCTCAAGTTCGACTCCATCCTCGGCCGCCTCCCAGAGGACGTCAGCCTCGAGGGTGAGGACACCATCGTCGTCGGCGACAAGAAGATCAAGGCGATGGCGATCAAGGAGGGCCCGTCGGCACTCCCGTGGGGTGATCTCGGCGTCGATGTCGTGGTCGAGTCGACCGGCATCTTCACCGACGGCACCAAGGCCAAGGGGCATCTCGACGCCGGCGCCAAGAAGGTCATCATCTCCGCGCCCGCCAAGAACGAGGACATCACCATCGTGATGGGCGTCAATGACGACAAGTACGACGGCAGCCAGAACATCATCTCCAATGCCTCGTGCACCACCAACTGCCTCGGCCCGTTCGCCAAGGTGCTCAACGACGAGTTCGGCATCGTCTCCGGCCTGATGACCACCGTGCACGCCTACACCCAGGACCAGAACCTGCAGGACGGCCCGCACAAGGATTTGCGCCGCGCCCGCGCCGCCGCGCTGAACGTGGTCCCGACCTCCACCGGTGCGGCCAAGGCCATCGGCCTGGTGCTGCCCGAACTGCTCGGCAAGCTCGACGGTTACGCCCTGCGCGTGCCGATCCCGACCGGCTCGGTCACCGACCTCACCGCGATCCTGGAGAAGTCCGCGACCGCCGACGAGATCAACGCTGCGATGAAGGCTGCTGCCGAGGGACCGCTCAAGGGCATCCTGAAGTACTACGACGCGCCGATCGTCTCCAGCGACATCGTCACCGATCCGCACTCGTCGCTCTACGACGCCGGCCTCACCAAGGTCATCGGCAACCAGGTCAAGGCTGTCTCCTGGTACGACAACGAGTGGGGCTACTCCAACCGCCTGGTTGACCTGACCGGTCTCGTCAGCAAGTCGCTGTAATCGCCCTCGAGTCACTAGGAGCAACGCCACCATGGGCGTACCCACACTGAAAGACCTTCTGGAAGAAGGCGTTTCGGGTCGGGGAGTGCTGGTCCGGTCGGATTTCAACGTTCCGCTCGACGGAACCACGATCACCGACCCGGGCCGCATCCTGGCCTCCCTGCCGACCTTGTCGGCGCTGGTCGATGCCGGTGCAAAGGTCATCATCACCGCGCATCTCGGTCGTCCGAAGGGCGAACCGGATCCGAAGTTCTCGCTGGCCCCGGTGGCCGAGCGACTCGGCGCCGAACTCGGCCGCAACGTGCAGTTGGCCGGCGACGTGGTCGGAACCGATGCGCTCGCCCGGGCCGAAGGCCTCACCGACGGCGATGTCCTGCTGCTGGAGAACGTGCGTTTCGATCCGCGCGAGACCTCCAAGGACGAGACCGAACGGGAAGCGCTGGCCAAGGCGCTCGTCGAGTTGGTCGGCGACGACGGTGCCTTCGTCTCCGATGGCTTCGGTGTGGTGCATCGCAAGCAGGCGTCGGTGTACGACGTCGCGAAGCTCCTGCCGCACTACGCCGGCAAACTCGTGGCGGCCGAGGTAGACGTGTTGTCGAAGCTGACCCACGAGGTGGCGCGGCCGTATGCGGTCGTCCTGGGCGGGTCGAAGGTGTCGGACAAGCTCGGCGTCATCGAAGCGCTGGCCCCGAAGGTCGACACCCTGGTCATCGGTGGCGGCATGGCGTTCACCTTCCTTGCCGCGCAGGGACACTCGGTGGGCAACTCGCTGCTGCAGGAAGATCAGATCGACACCTGCAAGGGCCTGCTCGAGCAGTTCGGTGACGTGATCCGGCTGCCGGTCGACGTGGTGGTGGCCGACAAGTTCGCCGCCGACGCCGAGGCGAAGACGGTCTCCGTAACGGAGATCCCAGAGGGGTGGATGGGTCTGGACATCGGGCCCGAATCGGTCAAACGTTTCACCGCGGTGCTCTCCGGAGCCGAGACGGTGTTCTGGAACGGGCCTTCGGGCGTGTTCGAGTTCGAGAAGTTCGCATCGGGTACCCGCGGGGTCGCCGAAGCGATCGCGGCGACCACCAAGGGCGGCGCGTTCACGGTCGTCGGCGGCGGCGACTCGGCGGCCGCCGTGCGCACCCTGGGTCTGCCCGACAGCGATTTCTCGCACATCTCGACCGGTGGCGGGGCATCCCTGGAGTATCTCGAGGGCAAGGAGCTGCCCGGACTGAAAGTGCTGGAGAGCTGATGGCGCGTACACCGCTCATTGCGGGCAACTGGAAGATGAACCTGAATCATCTGGAGGCCATCGCGCTCGTCCAGAAGATCGCGTTCGCCTTGCCCGCGAAGTACTTCGACAAGGTCGATGTGACGGTCATCCCGCCGTTCACCGACATCCGGAGCGTCCAGACCGTCGTGGACGGCGACAAGTTGCTGCTCACCTATGGTGCGCAGGATCTGTCGGCACACGATTCGGGGGCGTTTACCGGTGAGATCAGCGGTGCCTTCCTGGCCAAGCTGGGGTGCACCTATGTCGTCGTCGGACACTCCGAGCGTCGCACCATGCATGCCGAGACCGACGAGGTCGTCCTGGCCAAGACCAAGGCGGCGCTCAAGCACGGCCTGACGCCGATCGTGTGCATCGGTGAGGGTCTCGACATCCGGGAGGCGGGCGAACACGTCGCATACAACGTCACCCAACTCAAGGGGTCGTTGGCGGGTTTGTCGGCCGAGGAGGTCGGCAAGGTGGTCATCGCGTACGAGCCGGTGTGGGCCATCGGCACGGGGCGAGTGGCCAGCGCGCAGGACGCCCAGGAGGTGTGTTCGGCCGTGCGGGGTGCACTCGCCGAAATCTCGGACGATGCGACCGCAGATTCGGTTCGGGTGCTGTACGGCGGCTCGGTGAACGCGAAGAACGTCGGCGACATCGTCGGCCAGACCGATGTCGACGGAGCCCTCGTCGGCGGTGCGTCGCTGAAATCCGACGAGTTCGCGACATTGTCGGCCATCGCGGCCGGCGGGCCACTGCCGTGACGGCTCCTGCTCGCAAGCTCCGGGCCTCCTGAGGGCGGCAGGGGTTTGGTTCCGCTGACCCCCGTCACCCCATTCTCTGAGCACCGGCGACGAGCGCGTAGACTGTGGCAGGTTGTGCGGAGTTCGACGCTCCGCGCGACCTGCCACAGTTGCTTTGCACCGACCGAACAGGACTGACTACACGTGAAGCTCGCACTCGACATCGGATTGGTCATCACCAGCGTGTTGATGGTGGTGCTGGTGTTGCTGCACCGCGGTAAGGGCGGTGGCTTGTCGTCGCTGTTCGGTGGCGGTGTGCAGTCGAGTCTGTCCGGTTCGAGCGTCGTCGAGCGCAACCTGGATCGGCTGACCGTCTTCGTCGGCATCATCTGGTTCATCTTCATCATCGGCATCGGAGTCGACATCAAACTTTCCTGACGATCAGACGTCGAAACATTCGGCGACCCTGCCTTTCCGCATCAGTGCGGAGGTATGGGTCGCCGTTTTCGCGCTGACCGCGCCCGCCACGGTGCCCGATACCGGCCGCCGGGCCGACGCGCCCCGACGCGCCCCGAGATGACGCACCGTGTGAATACCGGGATACTGACCTCATGAGCGAATCGATCTCGTCTGAGTCCACTCGGTCCGCCGGAGCGCCTGCGTGGCGTCCCACGATGACAATCGCCGACCACATCATCATCGACGACGAGGGCCGCGCTCTCACCGAGCCACTGCGTGAGGACATCCGCCTGCTCGGCGGCCTGCTGGGTGACATGGTTCGCGAACACTCGGGCGACGAGGTCTTCGATCTGGTCGAGAACGCGCGGATCGCCGCATTCCGCATCCGTCGCGCGGAGATCGATCGCGACACCCTCGCCGACATGTTCGCCGATGTCGACCTGTCGGTTGCCATGCCCGTGATCCGTGCGTTCTGCAACTTCGCCCTGCTGGCCAATCTCGCCGAGGACATCCACCGCGAACGGCGGCGCGCCATCCATGTGCGAGCGGGCGATCCGCCCCAGGACAGCACCCTGGCGGCAACCTACGCAAAGCTGGCCGAAGCCGGGCTGACCGATGCTCAGGTGGGCAAGGCGCTGGCGGACGCGACGGTGGTGCCGGTCATCACCGCTCATCCGACCGAGACGCGCCGCCGCACCGTGTTCGAAGCTCAGAACCGCATCACCGAACTCATGCGTTTCCGCAGCCGGACCGAACTGACGCCGGCCGAAGAGGCCGAGGTGCTCGAAGGCCTCCGCCGGCAGATCCTGACCCTGTGGCAGACGGCGCTGATCCGTCTCGAGCGACTCAACATCAAGGACGAGATCCGCTCCGGCCTGCGGTATTACGACGCCTCCTTCTTCGAGGTGGTACCCAAGATCAACACAGGTGTCCGTGCGGCGCTGCGCAGCGCGTACCCCGACGCCGGGCTCGACGACGATCCGATGCTGCGGATGGGTTCCTGGATCGGTGGCGACCGCGACGGCAATCCCTTCGTCACCGGGGAGATCGTGGAGATGGCCACCACCCTCGCGGCGCGTACGGCCATCGGTCACCACTTGTCGGAACTGCGCCTGTTGGCCGAAGAACTGAGCATGTCGACGCGCCTCATGTCGCCCGACGACCGGATTTATGAACTCGGGGGAGTCGACCGGGCCGATCCCGCTGCCGACGAGCCGTTCCGACTCGCCTTGGGCAAGATCCGATCTCGTCTCGTGGCCACCGCGGTCCACATGTTCGGTGAGGAGGTCATGAAGGCATCGGATCTCTTCGAGCTCGACGGGGCCGAGCCGTATTCCGACGCAGACGAGCTGCTCGCCGAGCTGGACATCGTGGACGCCGCGCTGCGATCCACCCACGACGACATCATCGCCGACGACCGCCTGCTCATGCTGCGAGAAGCGGTCCGTACCTTCGGTTTCAACCTATCCGGCCTGGACATGCGGCAGAACTCCGACATGCACGAAGAGGTCGTTGCCGAGTTGCTCGCATGGGCCGGCGTGCACCCGGACTATGCCTCACTCGACGAGGCGCAACGGGTGGAGATCCTGACACGCGAGCTCACCGCACGACGTCCGCTCACCCGACTGGACGCGGAGCTCAGCGAGCTCGCGACCAAGGAACTCGACATCGTGCGGGCAGCCGCCAAGGCCGTCAATATGTTCGGCCCCGAGTCGGTGCCGAACTACGTCATCAGCATGTGTACGTCGGTGAGCGACATGCTCGAGCCGATGATCCTGCTGAAGGAAGCCGGATTGATCGATCTGGATCCGGAGACCGGAAAGCTGTCGTCGTCGGTGCGTATCGTGCCGCTGTTCGAGACGATCGAGGATCTGCAGCAAGGGGCCGAGACACTGCTGGCGGCACTCGACATCCCCCTCTATCGCGACCTCGTCGAAGGTCAGGCCGGTATGCAGGAGGTGATGCTCGGCTACTCCGACTCGAACAAGGACGGCGGGTACATGGCCGCGAACTGGGCGTTGTACCGCGGCGAACTCGACCTGGTGGAGGCGGCCGAGAAGGCCGGAATCCGACTGCGACTGTTCCACGGACGTGGTGGCACCGTCGGGCGCGGTGGTGGCCCGAGTTACGACGCCATCCTCGCGCAACCGCCGGGAGCCGTGCAGGGTTCTCTGCGAATCACCGAGCAGGGCGAGATCATCGCGGCCAAGTACGCCGAACCCGTCCTGGCCGAACGAAATCTGGAGACCCTGCTGGCAGCGACCATAGAGTCGTCGCTGCTCGATGTGGAAGGACTCGGTGACGAATCCGAGGACGTCTACAGCAACATGGACGAGATCGCGGCCCTCGCACGTTCCGCCTACAGCAAGTTGGTTCACGAGACGCCCGGCTTCGTGGAGTACTTCACCACGTCGACACCGTTGTCGGAGATCGGCGCGCTGAACATCGGCAGCCGGCCGGCGTCGCGTAAGCAGACCGAAAAGATCTCCGATCTGCGGGCCATCCCGTGGGTGCTGTCCTGGACGCAATCGCGGGTGATGCTGCCCGGGTGGTACGGCACCGGTTCTGCCTTCGAACAATGGGTGGGCGACGACGAGAAGCGCCTGGAAACCTTGCGCCGCTACTACGAGACCTGGCCGTTTTTCCGCACCGTCATGTCCAATATGGCGCAGGTGCTCGCGAAGTCCGATATGGGACTGGCGCACCGCTACGCCCAGCTCGTCGAGGACGAGGACCTACGCGACACGGTGTTCGGAATGATCGTCGACGAACACGAACGCACCATCGCGATGTGCGCGAAGATCACCGGTACCGAGGACCTGCTGTCGGACAACTCGGCGCTGAAACGCTCGGTCTACAACCGGTTCCCGTATCTGGAGCCGCTCAACTTGTTGCAGATCGAGCTGCTGCGCCGGTTCCGTGCCGGTGACGACGAGCCACGGATACGCCGCGGGATCCAGCTGACGATGAACGGCCTCGCCACCGCCCTACGCAACTCGGGCTAGTCCCCGGCCCGTCGACTGGGCACTGATTCTTGGTGACTGGGCGCCCCGACCGGCGCAGGCGGCGGTTCCCTCGCGCGGAATGCGGGAGTCGGTTGTCTGTGTTGCACCCGGCATGAAGGCTTTGTGGGTGAGTGCACATCCCGATCGCGGGTCCCTCAACTGCCATCTCCATCAATTCGGTGTGCGGGCTCTGCACGCCGAGGGGTGGCAGGTGACCGAATCCGATCTCTACGCGATGGACTGGGACCCGGTTCTGCGCGAGGAGGGCGGGGCCGACGTCGAAACCGAACAGCGCAAACTGGCCGATGCCGACCTCGTCGTGCTGCAGTTCCCGCTCTGGTGGTACGGCATGCCGGCGATCATGAAGGGATGGATCGACCGGGTCTTCGAGCGCGGTTTCGCCTACGACGTGATGGATCCGGCCACGGGGAGAGCCCGAAAGTACGGCGACGGCGGGTTGGTCGGACGACGTGCGCTGACGATCGTCACCGCCGGCGACCGTCCCGGTAGCCTCGGCCCGCGCGGGATCAGCGGCGACATCGAGGACGTGCTGTGGCCTACGCTGCACGGAACCCTCTGGTACACCGGGATGTCCGCACTCCGTCCGCATCTCATCACCCAGGCGCGCGACGTGAATGCGTCCACCATCGAAGGGGTCGAACGCGAGCTGGCCGACAGACTTCGCAGTGTTGCCGACGAGGAACCGATCGGATTCCTACCCCTCGACGAGGAGTTCTACGATCACTCGATTCGATTGTGCGAGGGTGTCTCACCTGGGCTCACCGGCAACGCCGCTCATCGCTTCGTGACGTGACCGGGGCCTGACGACGTGTACCCGCCGGCCGCCCAGTTGGTCCATGCGAAGAGCATGGCCCGACGACGACCGCCTCAGAGGCGCGACGCGGCGGGACGATCCAGGAACCAGACCGTCTCGTCGGTTCCGTGCGCACCGGCGCAGGGCCAGTCGGCTGCGTGCGCGCCGGTGTGGGCTGCCGCGACCGCCTCGGCCTTGTCCTCGCCGGCAACCAGAAACCACACCGCCTTGCTGCGGTTGACCACGGGGAGCGTCAGGGTGATGCGTCGGGGTGGCGGCTTGGGCGAGTCTTCCACGGCGACAACGGTCTTCTCGGTCTCGGCGGTGGCCGCGGTGTGCGGGAACAGCGAGTTGATGTGACCCTCACCGCCCATCCCGAGCAGGTGCAGATCGAAATGCGGCACACGGCCGGCACTGGTCCGCGTCAACACCGATGCATACGAGGCGGCGGCGGCCTCGATGTCATCGCCGAACTCGCCATCCGACGGTGCCATGGCGTGCACTCGCGCCGGGTCGACCGGAACATGATCGAGCAACGCCTCGCGCGCCTGTCCGTAGTTGCGCTCCGGGTCGTCGGCGGGCACGAATCGGTCGTCGCCCCAGAACAACTCGATCCGTGACCAGTCGACGTCACCGCTGTCGGCCGCCAACGCACGCAGGATCGCTATCCCGTTGCTGCCGCCGGTCAACACGACCGAGGCCACACCGTGGTCGGCCTGGGCCTTGGTGACCAGATCCACGAATCGACTGGACGCGGTCGCGACCAGGTCGCTCTTGTCGTCGAACACCAGGGTTTCCGGAATCATCAGGCGACCGCCTGTCCTTCGAACTCCACGTCCACCACACCCTGCAGTGCCAGTGCGTAGACGTCGTCGGTGTCGAGGCGACGTAGTTCCTCGGCCAGCAGAAGAGGCAGTTCGCGGCGGGTCATCGCGACGCGCCCGTCGGGTTTGCCCGGCATGCTCAGCACAGCGTTGTTGTTCATGTCGAGCGAGAGGACGGTCGGGCCGTCTTCGCGCATCAGACGGACCTCGAAGCTTCCCACGCTCCGCCGGGTCGGCACCGACAGCGCCGACCGTAGCCAGCCCGCGAGCAGGTCGATGCCGGGGGAGTCGGCGGGGCCTGCCACCACGACCTCGGTGAGCGGCGTGTGCGGCGGTCGATCCGCTGCCGAGGCCAGCAGGGCCCGCCAATGCGTGATCTGCGTCCAGGCGAGATCGGTGTCACCCGGCGAGTACGTGGCCAACCGCCGGGCAAGCACCGTCTTGGGATTGGCACACCGGTTGGCGTCGAGGATGCGACGGCGCCCGAGTGAACCCATCGGATCGGATGCCGGCGCAGTGGGCGCCTCGCCGGGCCACCACACGACAACCGGTGTGTCGGGCAACAGGAACGGGGTGACCACCGAGCGCGGGTGATCGGCGAGTTCACCCTGTAGCGAGAGCAGCACCACTTCCGACGCCCCGGCGTCGCCACCCACCCGAATCTCGGCATCGAGCCGGGAGTCGGCAGAGCGATCGCCGCGGGTCACCACGATCACTCGGCTCGGATGCTCACTGCTGGCACCGATCGCGGCCTCGATGGCACCTTCGGTGGGTTCGCCGTGTTCGGCACACACGACCAGCGTGAGCACGCGACCGAGACTGATGGCGCCGCCGGCCTCCCGGACTTCGACGATTTTCTTCGCGACATCGGTGGTGGAGGTGTTGGGCAACTCGACGATCATCGTCAGCCATTCTGTCGTTGGTTTACCGGCGGATGCACGGGCGTCGCGGTCATGGTCGGCGCCAGGTTCGGCCGACGCGCGACATCATCTCGTCGGCGGACGCCGGGCCCCAGGTCCCCGACTCGTAGGTGTCGGGCGTGCCGGACTCGGCCCAGTGTTCTATGACCGGGTCGAGTATTTTCCAGGAGAGTTCGACTTCTTCGTTGACCGGGAAGAGCGACGGCTCACCGAGCAACACGTCCAAGATCAGTCGCTCGTAGGCCTCCGGCGACGCCTCGGTGAACGCGGTGCCGTAGCTGAAGTCCATGTTGACGTCGCGGACCTCCATGCTCGACGCCGGCACCTTGGACCCGAACCGAAGGGTGATCCCTTCGTCCGGCTGTACTCGGATGACCAGCGCGTTCTGGCTGAGTTCCTCGGTCATGGTCTTGTCGAACGGCAGATGGGGAGCCCGTTTGAACACGAGTGCGATCTCGGTGACGCGGCGTCCGAGGCGTTTGCCGGTGCGCAGGTAGAACGGGACACCGGCCCAGCGTCGGGAGTCCACCTCGAGGGCGATCGCGGCGAAGGTCTCGGTGGTCGAGTCCTTCGCGAAGCCCTCCTCATCGAGCAGTCCCGGCACCTTCTGGCTGCCCTGCCAGCCACCGCCGTACTGCCCTCGCGCGGTGTTTTCGTCGAGCGGTTCGATGTTGCGGGTCGCCGCGAGCACCTTGATCTTCTCGTCCTGCAGCTGTTTGGGTTCGAAGGAGATCGGTTCCTCCATGGCGACCAGCGCCATCAGTTGCAGCAGATGATTCTGGATCACATCACGTGCTGCGCCGATACCGTCGTAGTAGCCGGCCCGGCCGCCGAGTCCGATGTCCTCGGCCATGGTGATCTGCACGTGATCGACGTAATGCGAACTCCACAGCGGATCGAACATCTGGTTGGCGAAGCGCAACGCCAAGATGTTCTGCACCGTCTCCTTGCCGAGATAGTGGTCGATCCGGAAGACCGACGACTCGGGGAACACCCCGTTGACGATCGCGTTGAGTTCCTTGGCCGATTCCAGGTTGTGCCCGAACGGCTTCTCGATCACGACGCGGCGCCAGTGGTCGCCGTCTTCCTTGGCCAGACCGCTGCGGTCCAGCTGCTCGCAGACGGTGGGGAACGCCTTGGGCGGGATCGACAGATAGAAGGCGTGGTTGCCGTCGGTGCCGCGTTCCTTGTCGAGCCCCTCCAGGGTTTCCTTGAGCCGGTCGAACGCGCTGTCGTCGTCGAAGGCGCCCTGGACGAACCGGAAGCCTTCGGCGAGTCGCTCCCACACCTCCTCGCGGAACCCCGTGCGTGCGTGGTCGCGCACCGCATCGTGGACGACCTTGGCGAAGTCCTCGTCGTCCCAGTCGCGACGAGCGAAACCGACGAGCGCGAACGACGGCGGTAGCAGACCGCGATTGGCCAGGTCGTAGACCGCCGGCATCAACTTCTTGCGGGCGAGGTCGCCCGTCACGCCAAAGATGATCAGGCTGCACGGGCCCGCGATCCGTGGCAGCCGCTTGTCCCGGGGATCGCGGAGCGGGTTGTTCCAGGTGGTACCGCCGCCGGGCACTCGGGGTCAGCCCTTCGCGGCCGTGAGCTGCTCGGCGGTGGCGTCGAGCAATTCGTTCCACGACACCTCGAACTTCTCCACGCCCTCGTCCTCGAGGACCTTGAAGACGTCGGCGACGTCGATGCCGACAGCGGCGAGACTGTCGAAGACCTCTTGCGACTCGTTCGCCAGGCCGACGATGGATCCGGTGTTGACCCAGCCGTGATCGGCGAACGCATCCATCGTCTTGCCCGGCATGGTGTTCACCGTGTTGGGGGCGACGAGTTCGCTGACATACAGGGTGTCGGGGTAGTCGGGATTCTTCACCCCGGTCGACGCCCACAGGGCACGCTGTGGGCGGGCGCCCTGCGCGAGAAGGTCGGGGAAGCGGGACTCGACCTCGAAGACCTCCTGATAGGCCTGATAGGCGAGTCGTGCGTTGGCCAGTGCGGCTTTGCCCTTGAGGTCGGTCGCGGCCGGGGTACCGATGGCATCGAGACGCTTGTCGACCTCGGTGTCGACCCGCGAGACGAAGAACGAGGCGACCGAATGGATGGTCGAGAGGTCATGGCCCGCAGCGGCGGCCGCGTCGAGGCCGTCCAGGTAGGCGTCCATCACCTCCTTGTACCGCTCCACCGAGAAGATCAGCGTCACGTTCACGCTGATGCCCTCGGCCAGGGTGCGGGTGATCGCGGGCAGTCCGGCCTTGGTGGCGGGGATCTTGATCAGCAGGTTGGGCCGGTCGACGATCTTCCACAGTTCGACGGCCTGTGCGACGGTGGCGTCGGTTTCGTGGGCCAGTCGCGGATCCACTTCGATCGACACGCGCCCGTCGACGCCGTCGGACTCCTCGAACACCGGTGCGAGCACGTCGCAGGCGTTGCGTACGTCGTCGGTGGTGACGGTCCGGATCGTCGCGTCGACGTCGGCTCCGCGCGCGGCCAGCTCGTTGACCTGGCCGTCGTAGGCGGTTCCCTTCGACAGGGCCGCCTGGAAGATGGATGGATTCGTGGTGACTCCGACGACGGATTTGGTCTCGACCAGTTCCTTGAGGCCACCGGAGGAGATCAGTTCTCGCGACAGGTCGTCGAGCCAGACCGAGACGCCGGCCTCGGACAGTTCTGCCAGCTTTGCGTTCTGCGTCATGCTGCTATCCCTTCACGTTGGCGATCGAGCGTTGTGCGGCGGCGACGGTGGCGTCGGGTGTGATGCCGAACTCGGTGTACAGCGTCTGGTAGTCGGCGGATTCCCCGTAGTGCTCGAGTGAAACGCATTCGCCGAAGCCGCCGACGATCTTGTGCCACGACATGGCGATACCCGCCTCGACGGAGACGCGGGCTTTCACTGTCGGCGGCAGTACCTGATCGCGGTAGTTCTGGTCCTGGCTTTCGAACCACTCGACGCATGGCATGGACACGACCCGTGCGCCGATGCCCTGCGCCTCCAGCTTCTGGCCGGCGGCGACGGCGATCTCGACCTCCGAGCCGGTGGCGATGAGGATCACGTCGGGGACGGGTGTGGATGCCTCGACGAGGACGTAGCCGCCCTTCTCCACGCCCTGGGCCGAGGTGTTCTCCAACACCCCGACCTTCTGGCGGGTCAGGCACAGACCGACCGGTCCGCTGCTGCTGGACTTTTCCAGCACCGTCTTCCACGCGAACGCGGTCTCGTTCGCATCGGCCGGACGGACCACGCTGAGATTCGGGATGGCGCGCAGGGCCGACAGGTGTTCGATCGGCTGGTGGGTGGGTCCGTCCTCGCCGAGCCCGATGGAATCGTGGGTCCACACATAGATCGGATCGATGTCCATCAGCGAGGCCAACCGGACCGCCGGACGCATGTAGTCACTGAACTGCAGGAAGGTGCCACCGTAGGCGCGGGTCGGTCCATGCAGCACGATGCCGGACAGGATCGAACCCATGGCGTGCTCGCGGATGCCGAAATGCAGCGTCCGCCCGTAGGGCTCGGCGTCCCAGTCGGCGTTGGAGATCGATTCGGGACCGAAGGACTTCGCGCCCTTCATGGTCGTGTTGTTGCTGCCGGCGAGGTCGGCCGAACCGCCCCACAGCTCGGGCAGTACGGGGGCCACGGCGTTGAGCACGTCACCGGATGCGGATCGGGTGGCGACCGAGCCGCCGGGCTCCCAGCTGGGCAGCACGTCGGACCAGCCGGCGGGTAGCCGGTCCTGGCTGACCCGATCGAACAGCTCCTTGCGCGCCGGTTCGCGTTCGACCCACGCGTTGAACGACGACTCCCATTCCTGGTGCGCCGTCCGACCGCGGTCGACGAGACCGCGGGTGTGCGAGATGACCTCGTCGCTCACCTCGAAGGACTTGTCGGGGTCGAAACCCAGGATCTTCTTGGTCGCCGCA
Organism: Gordonia sp. NPDC062954; assembly: GCF_044543825.1. NCBI lineage: Bacteria > Bacillati > Actinomycetota > Actinomycetes > Mycobacteriales > Gordoniaceae > Gordonia > Gordonia sp. NPDC062954. The sequence continues at coordinate 74,139 of NZ_JBITWL010000015.1, forward strand.
ACCTCATCGGCGCCCAATGCCGAGCCGTGCACGCCACCGGTGTTCATCTTGGTGGGTGCCGGGTAGCCGATGATGGTGCGCAGCAGGATGATCGACGGTCGATCGGTGACCGATTTGGCCTCGGCTACCGCGGCCTCGATGGCGACCACGTCCTCGCCGCCCTCGACGACCTGGACGTGCCAGCCGTATGCCTCGTAGCGCTTGGCGGTGTCCTCGGAGAGCGCGATGCTGGTGCCGTGTTCGATCGAGATCTCGTTGTCGTCGTAGAACAGGATCAGGTTCCCCAGTTGTTGGGTACCCGCCAGCGACGACGCCTCGGAAGTGACGCCCTCCTCGATGTCGCCGTCGGAGGCCAGCACATAGATGTAGTGATCGAACGGGCTCTCACCCCACGCCGGCTCCGGATCGAACAGGCCCCGTTCGCGGCGGGCGGCCATCGCCATGCCCACCGCCGACGCCAAGCCCTGTCCGAGCGGTCCGGTGGTGATCTCCACGCCACGGGTGTGCCGGAACTCCGGGTGTCCCGGGGTCTTGGACTTGAAGGTGCGCAGCGCCTCGAGGTCGGCGAGTTCGAGGCCGAAGCCACCGAGGTAGAGCTGGATGTAGAGGGTGAGGCTCGAGTGCCCGCACGACAGCACGAAACGGTCGCGCCCGACCCACGCGGTGTCGGCGGGGTCGTGGCGCATCACACGCTGGAAGAGCGTGTAGGCCAGGGGAGCGAGACTCATCGCGGTGCCGGGATGGCCGCTTCCGCATTTCTGGACGGCGTCGGCGGCCAGTACCCGCACGGTGTCGACCGCGCGGGTGTCCACGTCGGTCCAATCGTCTGGGTAAGCCGGCTGGGTCAACGCGCGAATGTCATCTGTCAGCGCCACGGTCGTGGTGTCTCCTGTGCCTAGTCGGTGCGATCCGATCGCAGGTTGTCTGGTCCCGCAATCAACAGTATGTACAAGTCCACAAGGTGCTCGACGGTGTGATCCGCACGACCATCGCCATGCCGGCGACGGCGCCACGATGGCGGGGTGCAACCACACCGGCCGCGAGTACGGCAGCCACGTCGTCAAGCGTAGTCGCCCTCGCTGTGCGACTGCGCGTCGAGTGACCCGAATGGACCCGGGAGGCGATTCTTCGATCGCCAGACCCACCGTCTACCATGCTCTGTAGTAGCCCCTCGTCGAGTTCCGCGCCGAAGTATCCGAATCCGCCGTGCTCCGACGTCGTCGGGGCAGACGAGGAGAGGCCGTGAGGATTGGGGAACGTGTGAGCGGAGATCTGTCCGCTGCATCCCGCGGGTCCCATGGGTCGGTCGCGCCGGCTCCAGCCGCCGCGGGTGACTCGTTCTTGGCCCGGTCGAAGGCGACGGTGCTCGCCTACGTCGCGCTCACCAAACCGCGGGTCATCGAGCTTCTGTTGGTGGCCACGATCCCGGTGATGCTGCAGGCCGACCGTGGCCACGTCGACATCGCGTTGATCGCCGCGACCCTCTTGGGCGGCTGGCTCGGCGCGGGCAGTGCCAACACCCTGAACATGGTGGCTGACGCCGACATCGACCAGAAGATGAAGCGCACCGCGCGCCGGCCGCTGGCGCGTCACGCCGTGACCACGCGCAACGCGCTGATCTTCGGCATCGTGCTGTGGATCGCGTCGTTTGCGGTGCTGTGGTCGGCGGCGAATCTGCTCAGTGCGCTGCTGGTCACCGCGACCATCGCGTTCTACGTAGGCGTCTACACGATGATCCTCAAGCGTCGCACCTGGCAGAACGTGGTGTGGGGCGGGGCCGCCGGATGTATGCCGACCCTGGTCGGCTGGGCAGCGGTGACCGGATCCATCGGCTGGCAGCCGATCGTGCTGTTCTTGGTGATCTTCTTCTGGACACCGCCACACACCTGGGCGCTGGCGATGCGCTACAAGGAGGATTACCGGGCGGCCGGCGTGCCGATGCTGCCGGTGATCGCCACCGAGGAGCGCGTCACCCGCCAGATGGTCCTCTACACCTGGGCGACGGTGCTCAGTTCGCTTGTGCTGATCGCCGGCACGAGTTGGATCTACGCTGCGGTCGCGGTGCTCTCCGGCGGCTGGTTTGCCAGCCGTGTGCACAAGCTCTACAAGGAGACCCGGGCCGGTGCCGAAGTGGCGCCATTGAAGATCTTCCTGCAATCCAACGAGTATCTCGCCATCCTGTTCTGCGGTCTCGCCATCGATGCGGTGGTGAACCTGCCGCTGATCACCAGCTACTTCTGACTCCTCCGCATCCTCGCCGGTCGGCATCAGTCGCCGTGCGGTGACGCCCAGACCGTGGTCAGCCCGGGATCAGCACGGTCGTTCCCGTGGTCAGGCGTGACTCCAGCGCCCGGTGTGCCTCGGCGGCGTCGGCGAGGCGATGGCGCTGTCCCACCCTGATGTCGATGTCACCGTCTGCGACAGCACCCAGGAACTCGCCGGCGCGCCAACGCAGTTCTTCGGTGTCGGCTATGAAATGCCCCAGGGTCGGCCGGGTGACCGACAGCGAACCGGCCGGATTCAGACGCTGCAGATCAAACGGAGGAACCGGTCCGGACGCCGCGCCGAAGAGCACGATGATGCCGCGTACCGCGGTCGATGCCAGCGATTGTTCGAAGGTGTCGGCCCCCACACCGTCATAGGCCACCGACACCCCGCGGCCGTCGGTGAGTGACCGAACTTCCTCGGCCAGCGCGTCGCCGTATCGCACCACGTGATCGGCGCCTGCCGCTCGGGAGAGGGTCTCCTTGTCGTCCGAGGACACTGTCGTGATCACCCGCAGGCCACGACGCTTGGCCATCTGCGTCAGGATCAGACCGACTCCGCCGGCGCCGGCATGGATCAGCACGGTCTCACCCGTGGCCGGTCGAGCACTCCCGTCGAGTAGGTAGTGCGCGGTGAGTCCGCGGAGCATGGCCGATCCGGCGACATCGTCGGCCACCCCGTCCGGGATCGGCACAGCGCGGGCGGCGGGCACCGCGACCAGTTCGGCATAGCTGCCCGGCGCGTCGACCCAGCACACCCGTTGTCCGACGACCACATCGTCGACGTCGGCGCCGACCGCGGTCACCTCGCCGGCGCCCTCCGTGCCGGGCACATACGGCGGCACCGACGGGTAGAGGCCGCGGCGCAGGTAGGTGTCGATGAAGTTGACCCCGACCGCGGCGGTGCGCACGATGACCTCTCCCGGTGCGGGTATGGGGTCATCGACGGTGCCGAAATCGAGGACGTCGGGGCCGCCGTGGCGGACCACCTGGATTGCACGCATGGCACCGTTGTACCCCATCGGCCGAGAGGTGATCGCGCGTGCCATGCGCAGCGTGCCGGCCACCGGTGGGTCGACATCACGGCGGGTGGGCACCGGTATGCTCAAGCACCATGAGCGATCAGCCCGCAACCGATTCCGTCGACGCCTCCGCCCCCGCCGTCGAGGTGCCGAACGACGTCGTCGCGTCCATCAAGGGCTTCGTCGAACGCGAGGGGGGTTCGGCGAAGGTGGTTTTGCAGCCGATCGGAGCAGCCGGGGTACGCATCACGCTGGTCGGTGAGAGCGGAGGCATCCTCGGCGACCGCGTGGTGTCCGACATGGCCGTGGCCCACGCCGTGGTTGCGGCGGTGGACGGTCTCGAGACCGCAGAGTGGGACCGTGACCTCACGTCGGCGGCGAATGTCTCACCGTCGCACTACACGAAGATGGCGGGTTGGGTGGCCAACCAGAAGCGCTTCCCGAAGCCGCGTAATCGGGCGATTCTGTGAGGTTCGCGGTCTGCGTTCCGGCGCGGGCCTTGCGGGCGCTCTAGCGGCGACGCTCGGCCCGCAGGGTGCCGGCGGTGGCCGACACCTCCCCGTCGTCGTGCACCGATTCCCGGTCCACCGGCCGTGGACGGTCGCCGAACCGCAGGATCATCCACGTGGCGGCGATGAGCAGCAACGCGCTCACCGTCATGTGCGCGATCACCAGGGCGATCGGCAGACCGGTGTTGTACTGGACGACACCCAGCACACCCTGGAGGGTGATCAATCCGAGCACCACATCGGCCGTTCGGCGTTCGGGTTGGCGCATCAGGTGGGTGACCACCGCGAGCGCCACGGCAAGACCGATGAGTACGAAGACCCCGTCGGCGTGTAGCTGGGTGGCGTTGTCGGGTGCCAACCCGTTACGGGGGGCGTCGGCATCACCTGCATGCGGACCGGAACCGGTGACCACGGTGCCGAGATAGATGACCACCCACACCACGAGATAGTGCAGCCACGCGAGCCGATGCCCCAGACGTGACGCGAGGTCGGCGACCGGTGTTGCAGCGGTCCGCGGACGCATCCGGTACACGAGCACTGTCGCACCGGACACCAGCACCATCGACAACACGAAGTGCAGCGAGACGACCCAGGGGTTCAGCTGGGTCAGCACGGTGATCCCGCCGATGACGCCCTGAAAAGGGATGCCGAGGGCGAGGAGTGCGGCGAGCCAGCGGTCGCGGCGCTCGGAGCGGGCGTATCGGTACACAGCGGTGAAGGTGGCGATCGCGATCACCACCAGTACCCAGGTGAGCATGCGATTGCCGAACTCGATCACCCCGTGCATGCCCAATGCGCCGTGGGGTACGAACGAATCGTCGGTACAGCGCGGCCAGGTGGGACATCCGAGTCCGGAACCGGTCAGTCGGACGGCGCCGCCGGTCGCGACGATCCCGACGTTCGCGACCAGCAGTGCGATGCTCCACAGCCACACGAAACGAGCGGTCGGGCGCCCGAAGCCCGGAACCCGCGTGAACCTGCCGGGCCGGTCGGATGTCGATGCCGACGTCTCGGTCGCCGATGTCTCGGTTGTCGAAGGATCGGCGGCCGATCCGGCCGACCGCGTGTTGGACGTTGTCATTCGAACCGGAACCACCTCACCGCGAGCACAGCGGCCACCGCCGCCCATGCGAGCAATACACCTATGCCGAAGAAATCGATCGAACCCGCGGTCGCCTGGCCGAGGGCTTCGGTCAGCGCGCCGGATGGGACGGCGCGGGCGATCCACTGCATCGCGTCGGGAACCCGATCACCCATCACCACCAAGCTGCCGACACCGACCATCGCGAACCACAGCAGGTTGCCCAGCGCCAGCACGACCTCGGCCTTCAGTGTGCCGCCCAGCAGCAGGCCGAGCGCCGAGAAGGTGATGGTCCCGACCGCGATGACAAACGCTCCGAGGACGATGCCGAGCGCCGATGGTCGCCAGCCGAACGCGAGACCGATGGCCCCGAGGATGACGGCCTGCAGGGCGACCACGAGCACGACCGCGATCGACTTGCCCGCGATGATGCCCCAGCGGGGGATCGGTGTGGCGCCCAGTCGTTTGAGTGCGCCGTACCGCCGGTCGAAGCCCAGTGCGATCGCCTGGCCGGTGAAGGCCGTCGACATCACCGCGACCGTCATGATGGCCGGGACGAACGTGGTCGCCCGTTCGGCCGTCGACGCGCCGAGGTCAGTGTCCAACGGCAGCAGGCACAGACCGACCAGCAGCGTGATCGGGATGAACATGGTGAGCAGCAATTGCTCGCCGTTACGCAGCAGCAGCTTCAGTTCCATCCGCGACTGCGCGACGAGGATCGTCGGCAGCGATGACGCGCGTGGGCGAGGTGCGAACGTGCCGGGGGCGAACCGATTGGCGGCGGTGGTCATGAGCGCAGCGCCCGCCCGGTCAGGTCGAGGAACACGTCCGACAGGCTGCGGGTCTCCACCCGCAGATCGGTGGCGAGCACATCGATCTTCGCGAACCACGCGGTGACGGTCGCCAGGACCTGCGGACTCACCGGCCCCCGGACCAGATAGCTGCCCGGCGCCGTCTCCGTACAGCGATAGCCCTCGGGCAATGCCAGCAGCAGAAGTGAGACGTCGAGGCCGCGGGGTGCGGAGAATCGCAATTCGTTCTCGGCGCCGCGGCTGGTGAGGTCGGCAGGTGTCCCGGCGGCGACCACCCGACCGTGGTCGATGATCACCACGTCGTCGGCGAGCTCCTCGGCCTCATCCATCAGATGTGTGGTCAACAGCACCGCCACCCCATCGCTGCGCAGGCGATCGATCAGTTCCCACACCAGGATCCGGGCGTGGGCGTCGAGGCCCGCGGTCGGTTCGTCCAGGAAGACCAACTCCGGTCGTCCGACGATCGCGCACGCCAGTGACAGCCGTTGTTGCTGGCCACCGGAGAGTCGACGAAATGGTGTCCGCGCGCAATCGGCGAGACCCAGCACGTCCAGCAACCAGCCGGGATCGACGGGGTCGGCGCTGTAGGACGCGCAGAGTCGGAGCATCTCCTCGGCCCGCGCGCCCGGGTACGCGCCACCGCCCTGCAACATGACGCCGATGCGCCGCCGCAGTTCATCGTTGTTCTCGATGGGGTCGAGGCCCAGCACTCGGACGGAGCCGGCGTCGGCGGTCAGAAAGCCCTCGCAGACCTCGACGGTGGTGGTTTTCCCGGCACCGTTCGGCCCGAGCAGCGCGAGGATCGAGCCGGGCGCGAGGTGGAGGTCGAGGCCGTCGACCGCGGTGTGCGTGCCGTATCTCTTGACCAGGCCGGTGACGTGCAGAGCCGGTGTGGTCCTCGCGGCGCGATCGGTGTTCATCGGGCGACCGTCGGCCGACCGTTGCTCATCTCGCCGGTCATCGCCGTGGTACCGCTCCCGCATCGTCGTGCCGTGCACACCCGCCAGAGTATGCGGAGGGGGCCGTCGGCCAAAAATTGCATCGAACCGAGGAATCGCGTCGGTTCAGCCGGTGTGCGCATCGTCTCGTGCCGACTCCCGGTCGCGGTGGGCGCCGCGCCGCGCCCGCCACCAGCGCTGGATCGGCAGATCCTCGAAGAACAAGGCGGTCATCACCGCGACCATGATCACGCCGGCGAGAAGTCCTTGTGCCAGAACCACTCCGCTGGTGTTGGAGCTGGTGGGCATCACCACGATGGCGATGATCGCCGATACCGCGATGGTGGAGATGCGGAACCACGGGCGGGTCGCCCACGCTGCCAGTGGGATGACCGCCCACAGGAGATACCAGGCCTGCACGAACGGGAAGAAGACGACCACTGTGGCCATTGACACACCGAGTGCGCCGAGTGGATGCAGCCGTCCGCCGAGGCAGGCGAGCATCCATCGGACGATGAACACCGCGGCGATCAGTTGGCCCAACGGTCGACCGACCTCCAGGATCGCCTGCGTCTGATCGCCGAGACCCAATGCGACGCCGAGCCGGCCGGTGGTGACCGACAGCAAGGTCGGCATCGACATCCAGGAACGCACCACGTCGCCGGTGGACAGGGTGCTGGTCCAGCCGAACCCGAGGCCGGTACCGACGCAGATGCCCACCATCACCGTCACCAGCACACCGGCCAGGGTGGCCGCCGAAGCAGCGAGCGCGGCGATGGATCGACGCGATCGATCCCACCACTGGCGCACCGGTGCGTGACGCAGCGCGGGCAGGTACGCGCCCCAGCGTTGGGCGAGCGCGATGCCGACGAACCCGAGCGCCAGCATCGACGTCACCTTCACCATGGCCGACGCGGAGATCACCGCGGTGCCGGCGATCAGGATCCAACCCGCCGACGATGGCCAGATCGACCCGGGTCTGCGTAATCGATCGCTGCCGTAGATGGCGCGGAAGCACAGTTCGAGACCCACCAGCATCATGCCGAGCATCAGGGCTTCGTTGTGGATGCCGCCGACGAGATGCAGGATCAGCAACGGGTTCATCGCACCGAGCCACAGCGCGGCCACCGAGGACACCCCGCAGCGGCGGGCCAGCCGAGGCAGTGCCCACACGATCAGCGCGATGCCCACCAACGCCAGCAGCCGATGCAAAAAGATCGCAGCCGTGATGTTCTCCCCGGTCACAGCGGTGATGCCCTTGCCGAGCCAGAGGAACAGGGGGCCATAGGGGGCCGGGGTGTCGCGCCACAGGTTGGGCACCGACCGCGTCAGTACGTGGTCGACCCCGAGGCCGCGCACCGGGCTGATCACGTAGGGGTCCATCCCTCGGAACGCGATCGCGCTCTGTGCCAGATACGAGTAGATGTCCTTGGACAGCAGTGGCGGTGCGACGATGATCGGCGCGATCCACAGCATCAGGGTGCGGTCGGCTTGTCGGCGGGTCATCCGACGGTCGGGGCTGCGTCCGTGCAGGACCTCCACACCGAAGCGTCCGACGGCGAATCGGCCGATCAGCAGCCATGCCACCACGAGCATGATGGTGCCGCCGATCGACAAGGTCAGCGCCGTGCTCCACATGCGGGAGGGCAGCGAGAGCACCCGCATACCGGCCACCGGGTTCTGCAGCACGGGAATCGCGCCCGTGCCGAGCGAACCGATCAGCAGCAGAACCGACCCGGTGGCGCCGAACAGCTTGATGCGCAGCAGCCGACGGTTCTCCGCTTCGTTGAGCGGGCCGACTTCGCGCTCGTCGTCGTGGAGCCGGGCGACCGTCCTGCCGTAGTCGCCGCGCCGTTCGGTGGCGTCATCGGCGGCGCCGTTGTCTCGGCGGGGGCGGGACCGGCGCAGGCCGAGGTAGTCCACTGCCCCCCGCAGGCGCGGACCCAGCGAACGGGCCCGACCACCCGTCACTGTGGTGTCTGGCACGCCGACGACTCTAATGCCCCGGGTGGTCGCGGCGGATCCGCCACAGACAGACGGGGCGCGAACCGGTCGGATTCACCACACTAAGGCGACCCTTGCTGGCACCGGGGAAGCAATTACGTCACACTTGTGTTGTGAAAACCATGCGGAGCGATACGACGCTGCGATCAGCAGCGCATGCCGCCCCCGTGGACGGGGGAGCGGCCGGCCTCGGTCATCCCGATGGCCAGACCCGTGCTGCGGTGGTGTCACTGCTGGTCGAAGACGGACCCTTGACCGCTTCGGAGATCGCCGATCGGTTGGGGATAAGCGCTGCCGGTGTGCGCCGCCATCTGGAGGCGCTCGCCGACGCCGGTGACGTCGAGACCTCGTCGTCGGGCTTCGGCCGAGCTCACCGCGGCCGGGGAAGACCGGCCAAGTGGTTCCAGCTCACGGCCACCGGCCGGGGCAAGTTGCGGCACGCCTACGACGATCTCGCGGGTGCGGCGATGCGCCGACTGCGCGCCGTCGGCGGCGAGGCCGCGGTCGAGGAGTTCGCGCGCGATCGTGTGGAGGAGATCGTGGCCGACGTCGTGCCCGCGCAGGAATCCGGTTCGGTCGCGGACACGGTCAACGAGATCGCCGACGCGCTCACCAGCGCCGGGTTCTCGGCCAACACGCGTCAGGTGGGTACCGGGATGCAGATCTGCCAGCATCACTGCCCGGTCGCACATGTCGCCACCGAGTTCCCCGAACTGTGTGAAGCCGAGACCGCGGTGTTCACCGAACTCCTCGGCACGCACGTGCAACGTCTGGCGACCATCGCCAACGGCGACTGCGCGTGCACCACCCACGTGCCGCTGCACCCTCCGCCGGAGAGTGCCCAGGTCCCATCCGGGACCACCACGACGCAAGCGAGTGATGCACAGCCCGCATCCGCTCGAACACAGAAGACGAGTCGAAAGGCCTCGCGATGACAGTGACCGACCCGACCGCAACCGATACCGGAACACCGACGAAGCCTGCTCCGCTGACCCAAGAGGAGACCATCGCGTCGCTCGGCAACTACGGCTACGGCTGGGCCGACTCGGATGTCGCCGGCGCCAGCGCGCAGCGCGGCTTGTCCGATGCCGTCGTCGCCGACATCTCCGGCAAGAAGAACGAGCCGGAGTGGATGCTCGAGCAGCGACTCAAGGCGCTGCGCATCTTCGATCGCAAGCCGATGCCGCACTGGGGTGGCGACCTCGACGGGATCGACTTCGACAACATCAAGTACTTCGTCCGCTCCACGGAGAAGCAGGCGGCGAGCTGGGACGACCTGCCCGAGGACATCAAGAACACCTACGACAAGCTGGGCATCCCGGAGGCCGAGAAGCAGCGTCTGGTCGCTGGCGTCGCCGCCCAGTACGAGTCGGAGGTGGTCTACCACCAGATCCGCGAGGACCTCGAGGAGCAGGGCGTCATCTTCATGGACACCGACACCGGGCTGCGTGAGCATCCGGAGATCTTCCAGGAGTACTTCGGCTCGGTCATCCCGGCCGGGGACAACAAGTTCTCCGCGCTCAACACCGCGGTGTGGTCGGGTGGTTCGTTCATCTATGTGCCGCCGGGCGTGCACGTCGACATCCCGCTGCAGGCGTACTTCCGCATCAACACCGAGAACATGGGGCAGTTCGAGCGGACGCTGATCATCGTCGACGAGGGTGCCTACGTGCACTACGTCGAGGGTTGCACCGCGCCGATCTACAAGACCGACTCGCTGCACTCGGCGGTCGTCGAAATCATTGTGAAGAAGGGCGGACGCTGCCGCTACACGACCATCCAGAACTGGTCGAACAATGTCTACAACCTGGTCACCAAGCGTGCCAAGGCCGAGGCCGGCGCCACCATGGAGTGGATCGACGGCAACATCGGGTCCAAGGTCACCATGAAGTACCCGGCCGTGTGGCTGACCGGTGAGCACGCCAAGGGCGAGGTCCTCTCGGTCGCGTTCGCCGGTGAGGGGCAGCATCAGGACACCGGCTCCAAGATGGTGCATCTGGCCCCGAACACGTCGAGCAACATCGTTTCCAAGTCCGTTGCGCGCGGCGGCGGGCGAGCCTCGTACCGCGGCCTGATCAAGGTCAACAACGGTGCACACGGCAGTCGGTCCACGGTGAAATGCGATGCGCTGCTGGTCGACACGATCTCCCGCAGCGACACCTACCCGTACGTCGACATCCGTGAGGACGACGTGACCATGGGTCACGAGGCCACCGTCTCCAAGGTGAGCGACGATCAGCTCTTCTACCTCATGAGCCGTGGCCTCACCGAGGACGAGGCGATGGCCATGGTGGTGCGCGGATTCGTCGAGCCGATCGCCAAGGAACTCCCGATGGAGTACGCCCTCGAACTCAACCGCCTCATCGAACTGCAGATGGAAGGAGCCGTCGGCTGATGGCCGATCCGACTATTCCGACGACCGGCAGCCCGGCAACCAACAGCACTGCCGGCACCCCCGGACTGACCACGACGGCCGTCAACAAAGGTGAGATGTTCACCTCGTTCGACGTCGACGCTTTCGAGATCCCGAGCCCGCGCGAAGAGGTCTGGCGGTTCACGCCGTTCCGCCGCCTGCGCGGACTGCACGACGGCAAGGCCACCCGCACCGCCGAAGCGCAGGTCACGGTCGAGGGCGCCGGTGACGGCGCCTCGGTGCAGACCGTAGGGCGCGACGACGCGCGGCTCGGCGACGGCGGCGTCCCGTTCGATCGCATCGCAGCGCAGGCGTACACGTCGTTCACTCAGGCCACCGTGGTCACCGTCGGCAAAGAGGTCGATCACACCGACCCGATCACGCTGACCGTGACCGGGCCGGGCGTCGACGAGGTGGCCTTCGGTCACATCCAGATCCGGCTCGAACCGTTCGCCCGCGCCGTGGTGGTCCTCGACCAGAAGGGCAGCGGCACCTACGCGGAGAACGTCGAGTTCGTCGTTGGCGACCAGGCATCGTTGACCGTGGTGAACGTGCACGACTGGGCCGACGATGCCGTGCACGTCGCCGCCCACCATGTGCGTGCGGGTCGTGACTCGACGATTCGTCATTTCGCCGTCAGCCTCGGTGGCAACCTGGTCCGGCTCTCGCCGGTGGTGCACTACGACGCACCAGGTGGCGACGTCGAACTGTGGGGGCTCTACTTCGCCGACGCCGGCCAGCACCTCGAGCAGCGTCTACTCGTCGACCACAGTCAGCCGCACTGCCGCTCGAATGTGGTGTACAAGGGTGCGCTGCAAGGTGATACGACCGGCGATCGCACCCGCGAAGCCCACACCGTGTGGATCGGTGACGTCCTGATCCGTGCGGAAGCCGAGGGCACCGACACCTTCGAGCTCAACCGCAACCTGGTGCTGACAGATAACGCCCGCGCCGACTCGGTGCCGAACCTCGAGATCGAGACCGGAGAGATCGTCGGCGCCGGACATGCCAGCGCCACCGGACGTTTCGACGACGAACAGCTGTTCTATCTGCAGGCCCGCGGCATCCCCGAGGATCAGGCGCGTCGCCTGGTGATCCGGGGCTTCTTCCGCGAGGTCATCGCCAAGATCGGCGTCCCGGACCTGCGCGAACGGCTCGAAGCCGCGATCGAAGAAGAACTCGAACTCGCCGGCGCCTGACCCGTACCTCCGCTGATCGAGTAGCCCGAGACGCCACCCGCTGATCGAGTAGTCCGAGGCACCACCCGAGACACCACCCGCTGATCGAGTAGTCCGAGGCGCTAGCCGAGGACGTATCGAGATCGAGATCACCAGCCCTAGAAAGAAACACACCACATGACCACACTGGAAATTCGTGACCTGCACGTCGACGTCGCGCAGAGCGACACCGACGCCGAACCCATCCACATCCTCAAGGGTGTCGACCTCACCGTGTCGTCCGATCAGACGCACGCGATCATGGGACCCAATGGTTCGGGGAAGTCGACGCTGTCCTACGCCATCGCCGGACACCCGAAGTATCAGGTGACCCAGGGGTCGATCACCCTCGACGGCGAGGACGTCCTAGAGATGAGCGTCGACGAGCGGGCCCGCGCCGGTCTCTTCCTGGCCATGCAGTACCCGGTCGAGGTGCCCGGCGTGTCGATGTCGAACTTCCTGCGCACGGCGGCCACCTCGGTACGAGGTGAGGCCCCGAAGCTGCGCCACTGGGTCAAGGAGACCAAGGAGGCGATGAGCGCGCTGGAGATCGATCCGTCGTTCGGCGAGCGCAGCGTCAACGAGGGCTTCTCCGGTGGTGAGAAAAAGCGTCACGAGATCCTGCAGCTCGATCTGCTCAAGCCGAAGATCGCGATCCTCGACGAGACCGACTCGGGACTCGACGTCGACGCGTTGCGCGTGGTGAGCGAGGGTGTCAACCGTTACAAGGCCACCGAACACGGCGGCATCCTGCTGATCACCCACTACACGCGCATCCTGCGCTACATCAAGCCGGACTTCGTCCACGTGTTCGTCAACGGTCGCGTGGTCGAGTCGGCCGGTCCCGAACTCGCCGACGAACTCGAAGAGAACGGCTACGTGCGGTTCACCTCGGCAGCTGCCGCGGGCTGAGCCCAGTCGAAGGAGGTGCAGACGTGACGATCTCACCGGATGTGGTGGCGTCGCAGCCTATCGATGTGGACCGTCTGAGGGCCGACTTCCCTATCCTGGCGCGCACGGTTCGCGACGGGAAACGGTTGGTGTACCTGGATTCCGGCGCGACATCGCAGCGCCCGGTCCAGGTGCTCGACGCCGAACGCGACTTCCTCACCACACACAACGCTGCTGTTCATCGCGGGGCGCATCAGCTGGCTGAGGAGGCCACCGACGCCTACGAGGATGCACGTGCCGCGATCGCCGAGTTCGTTGGTGCGACCTCGGAGACGATCGTGTTCACCAAGAACGCGACCGAGGCCATCAACCTCGTCGCCTACACACTCTCCGACGACCGGTCAGCCGCCCTGCTGGGCGGGCGGCGCCTGGGTGCCGGGGACACCGTGGTCATCACCGAGCTCGAGCATCACGCCAACCTCGTCCCGTGGCAAGAGCTGTGCCGCAGGACCGGAGCCACCCTCAAGTGGTACGGCGTAACCGACGACGGACGTATCGACCTGGACTCGCTGGAGCTCGACGAGACCGTCAAGATCGTCTCCTTCACCCACCAGTCCAATGTCACCGGGGCAGTGTCCGACGTTGACGAACTCGTCCGGCGCGCACGGGCGGTGGGCGCCCGGGTGGTGCTCGACGCGTGCCAGTCGGTGCCGCATGCACCGGTGGATTTCACGGCGCTCGACGTCGATTTCGCTGCGTTCTCCGGACACAAGATGTTCGGCCCGTCGGGCGTGGGAGTGCTCTACGGCAAGCCGGAACTGCTCGAGTCCCTGCCACCTTTCGTCACCGGCGGTTCGATGATCGAGTTGGTCACGATGGAGACCTCGACGTATGCGCCGGCACCGCAGCGCTTCGAGGCCGGCGTGCCGATGACCTCGCAGGTGGTGGGGCTGGGGGCAGCCGTCAAGTATCTGAACCAGATCGGCATGGATGCGATCGCGGCCCACGAGCATCGACTCACCGTGTACGCCCTGGAACGCCTCGGCACAATCGATGGGCTACGCATCATCGGCCCACAGACGGCCACTGATCGCGGCGGTGCTGTCGCGTTTTTGACCGAGGGTGTGCATGCACACGATCTCGGGCAGATCCTCGACGACGAGGGTGTGGCGATTCGCGTGGGACATCATTGCGCCTGGCCGTTGCATCGACGTTTCGGTGTGGCCGCGACCGCTCGGGCATCGTTCGCCGCGTACAACACCACCGCCGAGGTCGACGCGCTGGTCGACGCGATCGTCAAGGCCCAGAGCTTCTTCGGAGTGCGCTGATGCGGATGGAGCAGATGTACCAGGAGGTGATCCTGGATCACTACAAACATCCGCACGGTCGTGGCCTGCGTGAGCCATTCGGTGCCGAGGTGCACCACGTCAACCCGACCTGCGGCGACGAGGTGACCCTGCGCGTCGCGGTCTCGGCGGACAACACAACGATCGAGGACATCTCCTACGACGGTCAGGGCTGTTCGATTTCACAGGCTTCCACCTCGGTGCTCTACGACCAGCTGGTCGGGGAGTCGGTGGACGACGCACTGGCCACCGTCGAGTCGTTCAACTCGATGATGACCTCGCGGGGTGCCGATGAAGGAAACGAAGATCTGATCGGCGACGGCATCGCGTTCGCTGGTGTCAGCAAGTATCCAGCGCGGGTGAAGTGTGCGCTGTTGGGATGGATGGCGTTCAAAGACGCGTTGTCACAAACGGTCGACGCAAAGGAGTCAGCATGAGCGAGGAAATCACCGCGCCGGAGGCGCCCGAAACAGCACAGCCTGAGGCGCCGAACACGTCGCTGCCTCAACTCGAGGATGTCGAAGAGGCGATGCGCGACGTCGTCGACCCGGAACTCGGTATCAACGTCGTCGATCTCGGTCTGGTGTACGGCATCGAGGTCACCGACGAGGCGGTGGCCAAGATCGACATGACCCTCACCTCGGCAGCGTGCCCGCTGACCGATGTGATCGAGGATCAGTCGCGCGGAGCACTCGTCAGCAGCGGGTTGTGCACCGACCTGGAGATCAACTGGGTCTGGATCCCGCCGTGGGGTCCGGACAAGATCACCGATGACGGCCGCGAACAACTGCGGGCGCTCGGCTTCACGGTATAGCTGTCAGCGATGCTGCGACGAAGCATACTGGTGGACGTCGAGGATTTCGCGCACCTGTGGCCGGTCATGGCCGCGTGCCACACATCGTGATCGATTGCTGTCCCAGATGTTCTGCAGTACGCCGATGAAGTGCTCGGCCTGCTCTTTCGCGCAGAAGTCGAGGTCGACGTAGACCTTTGTCGGATCGTCGAGGTTCCGCGTGACTCGGTATGCGGTGACTCCCGCGCCCGCGCGGAACCCTTCGGCCTGTGCGAACGCGTCGTGCCAGCGGCCGTAGTCGTCGGTCACGGTGGCGACATGCAGTGCGAACATGACTCTCTCCCTGTTGTTGTGGTGTCCGTGTGACCTCAACGTAGAGCCCTGGTCTGCGGTGCCACCATCCCCAACTCTGGGGATCTTCGCCCGGTCGCCGGCAGGATAGGGTGAGATCATGCGTGCCGATCTCGTGGCGCGGGTGGAACGAACCTGCTCCCGGCGCCAGGACGCGAAAGGACTGCGATTGGCAGTCCTCGAGCACCTGCGTGACGAGTTCGCCTTCGACGGCTACGTATGGCTGCTCACCGATCCACAGACCAGCGTCGGGACATCACCGTTGGCCGCGATTCCCGGTTTGCCGTGGCACCGGCTTCCGGCGCTCATCACCGCACGCTATCTCGCCACCGCCAACCGCTGGACGGCGTTGACGTCGTCCCCCCGGCAGGTCGGAAGGCTCTCTGCGGCAACCGAATCCGAGCTCGCCGGGTCGCAACTGTGGCGAACGGAATTGGCGAAGCTCGGCGTCGTCGACATCGCCTCGGTGGTCTTCGCCGACAAACACGGGTATTGGGGATGGCTCGATCTCTGGCGATCGAACGGCCGCCGAGCGTTCGACGATGCCGATCTGGAGCTCCTCGCGCAGATCCGGTCCGCCGTGACACACGCGCTGCGCGGGTGTCAGGCCCGATGCTTCGGGGACCGCGTCGACGGTGCACGTGCTGGTCCGTCGGTACTCGTGCTGGCGCCGGACTTGTCGGTCCGCGGGCAGACCGCGGAAGCGGGGCGACAGTTGTATCGGCTCAATCCTCCCGATCCCGGTCCCGACGGTGCGCCGCCGGATGTGCCGGCCATTCCTGCAGCTGCCTACAACGTTGCTGCGCAACTGGTTGCGCGCGAGCGCGGTGTCGACGCCCGGCCGTCCCGTGCGCGGGTGCACATCGCCGGGTTGGGCTGGCTCACGCTTCAGGCCGATCGGATGACCGGCCCGGCACCCGTCGACGAGCGCGACATCGCCGTCACAATCGAACCATCCGGATTCGCCGATCGGCGTGAGGTGTTCGGTCGGGTACACGGTCTCACCCGCCGCGAAGTCGAGGTGCTCGAATCGGTGCTGCGTGGCGCGGACACTCACGCGATCGCGCGGGAATTATCGGTGTCCGAGCACACCGTCAACGATCACGTGAAAGCGATTCTTGCGAAGACGGGATGCCCGAACCGACACGGGCTCGTGGCGCGGGTGGCCGGTGACCTACCGGCAGATGCACGCGTCGACGAGGGCATTCTCGGTCGTGGGGACGCCCCGGGTCGATGCGCGGTGTAGAACTGCACACGTGGGTGAACCGTCGGATGAGCATGCGGCATCGGACGGGCGGTTTCGGCGCGTGCGGCGCTGGAAACCGCCCGTCTACGAGTCACGCGTGGAGAAGATGATCCGGGAGGCGACCGAACGTGGCGAGTTCGACAACCTGGACGGTATGGGCAAGCCCCTCGATCTCAGTGACGCCGACGACCCCGACTGGTGGGTCAAACGCAAGATCCGGGACGAGAATCTGGACTCCTCGGCATTGCTCCCGATGCCACTGCAACTGAGAAAAGAGGCGCAGGGCTTTCCGGAGTCGCTGCGCCACATCGCCGACGAGGTCGCGGTGCGGGAGATCCTGATCGATTTCAATCGTCGTGTGCGCGAAGCCCATCTGAGCAGTCGAGCCGGACTTCCGACGCTGGTGACCGCACACACGGTCGACGTCGATGCCCTGGTGTTGCGCTGGCGTACGCTACGCGAGCGCTGACGGGGGCCCGGCCGGAAACTGAACGCAAGATTAGGGTAGCCTAATCCCAGATCGTCCGGTCTTCGGTGATGGGGGTGTCGAATGCCGACCGTTGGCGTCGTGATCCCGCTCTATCGGTGCGCGCCCTACGTTCGGGGGTGTCTGGAATCCGTGCTCGCCCAGACCCGGCCGATCGATGAGATTGTTCTCGTCGACGATCGTGGCGATGATGACTCGGTCGGCATCGCCACCGCCACCCTCGATGGACAGGGGCGTTCCTACATCCTCCTCACGCAGCCGCACAACAAAGGGCTCGGCGCCGCACGTAACACAGGTCTGGCCGCGCTGACCACCGACCTCGTGTGGTTCCTCGACAGCGACGACCAGGTCGACGCCGAGTTCGTCGAAACACTCGTCGACGCACTCGAGGCCGCAGACGCAGATTTCGCGGTCACCCGCACGCGGCGTGTCGATGAAGCAGGGAACACGCTGCAGATCGACGAGGAGCATGTTCGGGCGCCCGTGGTCACCGGAACGCACTACGCACGCGAGCTGATCAGTGGCGGCGCCAAGGGATATGCATGCACCAAGATGTTTCGCCGGGCGGTGCTCGGTGCACGTCCTTGGGCGGAGGGCCAAGCCTACGAAGACATCGGTACCAGTGTGCGCATTGCGCTGTCGTCACGACGCGTGGCGATGGTCGATCGACCCTTGTACCACTACCTCTATCGGGAGGGTTCGATCTCGACCACCTTGTCGCCGGCGACCCTCGACCTGTTCACCGTCGAAGACGACATCCGCAAGCTGTTGTGCGAGTCATCGCTCGAGCACGATTGGCGCCGCGAGTTCACTGGATTCCGGTATCGGGAGGTCCTGACCTCGGTCGCACATCTGGCCATGCGTGACCAGCACGCCCAGGGGACACGATCGGGTCTGCAGCACACCGCCATCAGCCAGGTGCGCACCCGGATCGCGCTCCGGGACATCCCGATACTGTGGCAGGGCAGGCACTACCGGGAAATGGTGTTCGCCGGGCTGGTCAAGTACCTCCCCGGCATGTACTCGGCCATCCTGCGTCGCCGTTGACGGGTCGATGGGCGCGGTGGGCGTTGCTACGCTGGGAGACGTACGGACCAACGCGAGTTTCGAAAGAGGTGCGCGATGACCGTCAACGATCCGATCCCGTCTGCCGATGACGCCGATCTCATCGAGCAGTCGATGGAGGTCGATGAGGGCGATGACGACTACCCGGCCACCAGCCACGACACCGTCAGCGACGAAACCGAGGCCATCGCGCCGGTGACACCGGGCCAACGACACTGACATCCTCGGCTGACCCAGGGGTGCTCCCGCCTGCCGCCGCCAGAGGCTATTAGGCTAACCTAAGTTGGTTGTCTCAACGGGTCGTTGGATGGAGCGGATGGGCAATGGCGCCGACACGGATACCGCTGATCACCATCCTGATGCCGGTGTACAACGCGGCGGGCTACATCGCTGATGCGGCTCGTTCGGTGATGGCCGGAGATCACATCGACCTCGAACTGTTGGTCGTCGACGACGGGTCGACCGACGCCGGGATGGATGAACTCGCAGCGCTGGGCGATCCGCGCATCAGGGTGGTGCGTCAGCCGAACTCCGGGCTGATCGCGGCCCTGAACACCGGGTTGGACGAGGCGCGTGGCGCGTACCTGGCTCGGATGGATGCCGATGATCTGTCCGTCCCGGGACGACTGACGGCACAAGTGCGCTGGCTCGAGGAACGACCGACAGCGGTCGTGTGCGGTACGGACTACGAGATGTTCGGGACGATGACCGGTCGGGTGCGCATGCCCCGTGGCGATCGGGCTTGTCGGGAGCGGCTGCTGCTGGCGAGTTGTCACTGCGGCGCGTCGGTGATGATGCGTCGGAAAGTACTCGCCCGGAACGGCTTACGCTTCGACCCCAAGTATCCGCACGCCGAGGATTACGAGTTCTTCTCCCGGCTGGCCGAGCATGGTGAACTCGGCAACCTCCCGATGGTCGGCTACCGGTATCGCACACACAGCGCGCAGGTCAGTGCACGGCACGCCGAGATCCAGCGGGCGACTCATCTCCGGGTGGCCGCCGCATACGCCGAGCGGACGGGGAGGCGGCCGGTGTCGGAGGCCACCATCCGCCAGTTGATGTGGCCGGCCCCCGCACCGGTGATCCGGACCACCATGTCGACGGCGGCTGCAGCGGCCGCCGCCCTTCGTCGCCGGCCGGGCATGGAAACGGCTCGGTTCGGCGGGCGCCGGGTGGTCGAGGCAACGTTGAACGCCGTCAAGGACTGACCGCGGCTTGCTGAGCCTGTTCACCCCACCAGCGGGCGGGCCGGTGCGACCGGTGACGGTTCGCCCGCCATCTCCCGAACGCCGCGTGCGAGGGGCCGTGCGACGAGCGCCAACGCCACGGTGGCCGATGACAGCGAGGCAAGCCCGACCCCGGTCAGGCCGAGAGGTCCGATCAGGACGAATGCTCCGCCAACGGTGACGATCACCATCACGATCTGCGTGATCAGCATCAGCCGCATTCGCCGCTGCAACTGCGCGATGAGGAAGTAGGTGAGCACCACCGTCTCCACGACCGCGGTGCCTGCCATGATCACCATCAACCAGCCGGCGGACTCGACGTACTCGCGGCCGGCGAGGAGCAGGACGATGGGTCCGCCGATGGCCACGCCGACAACGGTCAGCGCGGTGACGCCGGTCAGCATGCGTCGCAGATGACGAAGCAGCGCCGGACGATCCGCAGAGGGTTGGGACGCTTCCACTACGAACGCGGAACCGACCGCGCTGCGCAGCAGCCCGGCAGCCGTACACATCGTCCACGCGAGGTTGAAGTAGGCATTGGCGGTGGTGCCCAACTCGTGCACGACGATCAACGGCACCACCAACGGCGTGGTGGAACTGACCAGGGTCATGGTGAAGAAGGCGCCTTGAAAGGCGAGCATCTCGCGGGCGGGCGGGAGCTGGTCGCCCCTCTCGCCGCGCCGGGCGGCTGCGTGACGCACCGCGTGGAACACGAAGGCGGTGGTGATGACGGCGGCCAGCACCGTCCACGATCCGGTGATCGACAGTGCCGAACCGCTGCCGGCCAGTAGGAACAACGGGACGATCTTGATCACCGACAACGTGATGTTCTTGGTGGCCACGGCTGGTGCGCGCCGTAGGCCGGTCAGGATCGGATCGGTGAGCGCGTAGAGGGCGAACACGATCACCACCAGAGGAAACGTGGCCCTCTCGACGGTGGTCAGCAGGATGCGGTCGCCGAATCCCGTCAGCACGAATCCGGTGCCCAAGACCACCGCGGCGGTGCAGACGATCGCGTAGCCGCCGGCCACCAACCTCGCCGACCGGTCGCCGGCGATGGGCAGGAACCGCTGGAAGGCGCCACCGAGCGACAGACATGACAGCGATGCCAACGCGGTGGCGGTGCTGACCACCGCAGAGGCCTGGCCGACTGCCGCCGCGGGAAAACATCGCCCCGCGACAACCCAGTAGACGAGGCCCAGCAGCCCGGTCGCCAGCGACGAGATCATCAGCGCACCGGCGTTGACCACCAATCGGTTGGCGGTGACCCGGTTGGCGGTGTTGGTGGAACGGTTCAGCATGTGGGTGCCATCCGCCAGGTCCAGTCGGCGCCGGCCTTGCGGGCGAACATGGCCGGACCGGCGCGTGCGCGCGCAAGCGATTCGGCGGTCAGCTCGGGCGGTCGCAGTGCCGTCGGATCCGACCAGTCGATGAAATGCTGACCGTGCACCGTGTGATCAGGACACTCGGTGAGCGCGGAGTACTCCTGCGCGATCATTTCCCGGTAGCGGGTCGCCATCAGCGCCGAGTGGATCACGAATTCGTCGGGACAGTGCGAGAAGCGGTGGCGTCGCAGCCACTTCGGGTGATCGTCGATCACCTTGCGGGCTGCGGCGACTGCGTCATCGGTGAGCGACCACCATTGCGATCCCTGGAAGATCGGCAGGGTGATGTCCGTCCTGCGTGGTATCCGGCCGGAGAGCCGAAGCCGGTCGAGCAGGGGATGGTCGGGGAAGTGGTACGTGGTGATCTTCTGCGCCATCGGCTGATCGGGGCTGTCGATCCGTCGGTCGACCCGGATCAGTTCGTCGTCGCCGGACCACAGGTCGATCAGTTCGGGCAGGTCGCGCAGCAGCACGTCGGTCCCGGACAGAAGTGAATGCCGGTGATAGCGGCCGCCGTTGGCTCGGGCTTGGTCGAGCAGTGCGAAGGTGGCGCGCAGTTGACTCAGCCCGCCCCACCGGACCCGTACCCGTCGGTGGTGCGGCACGAAGTGTGCGGTGATCCCGCGGGGTAGCGCATCGACGAACATCGGTTGCGCCGCACCTGCATCGATGTGGATGTAGACGTCGATGCGGGCGTGGTGCAACGACTCGACGAGAGCGCCGAGCAGCTGAGGTTTGTCGTGCGCCATGATGTGCGCGGCGAATCGTGCGCTCACACCGGCACTCCCGACAATGCGGATCGGACGAGGTCGGCGGTGCGATCGACATGCGGTGAGCGCAGCATGCCGTTGTGATCGCCGCCGACGCGGTGGACCGCGCGGCACTCGGGTGCCACCGAATACCACCACTCCGCGAGATCCGGATTGTCCTCGGCCAGCACGGCGGTGAGGGCACCGGGATAGGGCCGCAGTCGATGCAGCATCGCCGAACGGCGGCCGAGCTCGTGGAACAGCGCCCACTGTGCTTCGGTTGGTCGCCGCCACCACCCGGCGGTCAACAGAGCCATGCGGGTGCGCCACAACTCGGTACGCCGGGCCGGGGCGCGCGACTGCGCCGCGTGCGCCGCCGACGCGGTGCAGTCGGTCAACGCGACACTGCTGCGGGTGCCCAGCGGACCGGTGAGAATGGTGTCGAGGCAGACGATGTGACTGACCTCTCGGCCGGATCGGGCCAGGATGCGCGCGGCCTCCATGGCGATCACGCCGCCGAGGGAGTGTCCGACGAACTGATACGGTCCGGTCGGGTCGATCGCGGTGATGTGGTCGACGCACCGACGGGCCGCGCGAGTGATGGTCCAATCGGGCAGTCCGCGGCGCTCCAGGGCATGCGCCTGTAATCCGATCACTCGGTATCCCCGCATCCGACGCGACAGCGGTGCGAACGCGAGCGCAGCTTCGCCGGCGCCGGCGAACGCGAAGACCAGCGGTCGCCCGGCCCATCGAATGAAGTTGTCGTCCACGGACGGGAGTTCGGCAACAACTCCGGCGCCGGCATGGTCGGCTTGTCCATCGATGCGCGTGGCCAGCGCGGCCAGGGTGCCGGCGCTGACAACGGTCGACGGGGAGATCCGGACGCCGAAGGTGTCCTCGATCCGCCGGATCAGTTCGACAGCGGTCAACGAGTCACCGCCGAGAGACGTGAAGTCGTCGTCGGCGCCGATATCGCTCACCGACAACAGATCCGCCCAGATCGGCGCCAGCAGACCCTCCGTCACACTTCTCGGCGCCACCCGCGGCGCACGATCGACCGGGTCGGGCAGGGCGGTGCGGTCGACCTTGCCGCTGCTGGTGCGGGGCAGTGCCGCAACCATGATGAGATGGGTCGGCTGCATCCAGGTCGGCAGCACCGTGCCCAGCGCGGCACGGACGTCGGCGACCGCGGGAGGCCGCCTGCCCGGAGTCGGGGCCAGATGGGCCACGATCTCGGGACGTCCCCGCGTCGTGGTGATCGTGACGACCGCATCGTCGATGCCCGCGACGGCCATCGCGGCCGAGGTGATCTCGGCGATGTCCACGCGGTAGCCGCGGATCTTGATGGTGTCGTCGGTGCGGCCCACGAGATGCAGCTCGCCATCGTGGAAGCGACCCCGGTCACCCAGTCTGTGGTCGCGGCGCCCGCCAGCAGCGGATTCGAAGAGCTCTACCCGGCCGTCGACGACGTAGCCCGACGCGATGTGGGCCGAAGTGACATGGACGTGCCCGATCTCGCCGTCGGGTAACGTGGTTCCGGCGTCGTCGACGATGCGGATCTGCTTGTGCCGCGCCGGTCGGCCGGCGCTGAGCATCCCGTCCGGCAGCGGGCATGCGGGCGGAACCACGTTGAAGGTGAGGTTCCCGGTCTCCGAAGAACCCGATCTATTGATGAACGTCGCCGAGGGGGCGAGTGCGCGTAGCGCCCGCACATCCGCCGAGTGGACGGCTTCGCCGCAGGTGGCGACCACACCCACAGCGTGTAGTGCCGCATGGGCGTCGGGTGCGCCGCAGATCGCACGGAGGAGGGCCGGACTCAGGTGCAGAGAGTCCGGCGCGTGGTGCCGCAGCGCCCGCACTGCCGCGTCGACGCCGTCGAGGCGGGGTTCCACCAGGTGCAGCGTCGCACCGTTGAAGAGGGCGCCCAGGGTGATGTCGAGCCCGCCGCCGTATCCGACCGGCAGGGCCTGAGCGGCCCGGTGGTCGGGGCCCAGGCCGAGTTCCTCACCGAGTTCCTCGATCTGGTTGAGCCACAATGCAGCCGGATGCAAGACGGCCTTCGGCCGACCCGTGCTACCCGAGGTGAACGCGATCACCAGGCACGACGGCGGTATCCGCACGGTCGGGGGCGGTGGCCCGGCGGCGGTCGCCGCAGCCGGGAGGTCGCAGCCCGGGAGATCGCAGCCCGGGAACGCACGCGCGTGCACCGCGCCGACCATGGCGCGCACCCGCTCGGATGGCAGGGCGGCGTCGACGGGAACCACCGGACGGCCCGACAGCAGCGCGGCGATCAGTGCGGCCACCGCGTCGCCGGACCCGTCGAGACGCACCGCCAGCGGCCGCGGGTCGTCGGCCCCGCCGATCCGGTCGCTGCGCTGTGCGACCTGCCGTCCCAGTTCCGCGTAGGTGATCAAGGCCTGCCCGGTGTGCACCGCCGTGCGGTCGGCGTGTGCGGACACCACAGCAGCGAACCTGTCGCTCAGGACTGCTTGTGGTGTCACCGGACTGGACCCCCTGTTCGTGCTCGCGGCGAGGTACGTGCGAGACATTGGTTAGGTTAGCCTACTGTTACCTGTCGGAGCGGGGCGGCTCGGTAGCTGCGCTGTGGGATCTCCTACACGAAATGGGGAAGCAATGGGGTCGCGGACGTCGGTGGCACCCGGAATCGAGCGGAACTCCCTGGCGCTCGCGATCTCCGGCGTCGTCACCGCGGGGGTCGGGCTCGTCTACTGGATCGTGATGGGCCGTCTCTACCCGCCCGGCGAGGTCGGCGCTGCGGCAGCGGTCATCACTACCGCGACGATGTTGTCGGCCTTCGGGAATCTCGGGTTGGGCGCGTATTTCGAGCGGTTCCTGCCGATCGCGGGCGCTCGCAGCGTGCGGCTCCCCATCCGAGGACTCGCCGTCGGCGCCTCGGTGGGAGCTCTGCTCGGACTCGGCTTCCTGCTCGTCGGCCCCACTTCAGAGATGTTCGCCTCGCCGGCGCAGATGGCACTGTTTCCGGTTGTGGTGGTGGTGCTGTCGGGGTTCGCGCTGCTCGACCACATCTCGATCGCGATGCAACGCGCCGATTGGGCGGCGCGCAAGAACATCGCCCACGCCGTCCTGAAACTCCTTGTGGCGGCGGGTGTGGCGGCGGTGGCCGGACGTCTGGGCATGATTCTCGGTTGGGTGGTGACCGCAGCCTTGTTGAGCGGTGCTCTGTGGGTGGTGGCACGCCGCGCGTTGGTGCAGGCGGCGCGCACACCCGCGGCCGTCGACGTGGATCTGCCCCCGTGGTCGCAGCAGTGGCGCTTCATCGCCGGCAACTACGGCATCTACGTCGCGAGTTCGCTGACGCCGCTGCTGTTGCCGCCGGTGGTGATCGGACTTCTCGGCGCCGAGTCCAACGCCTATTTCGCGATCGTATGGTCGCTGGTGAGTGCCGTGTTGGTGCTGATGACGATGCTGATGGGACCCTATGTTGCCGCGGTCAGCGCGGCGCCCGAGGACGTGGTGTCGTTGACGAGACGTTTCGTAGCGATCCTGGCGGTGGTGGCGGGGGTCGCGTCGCTCGGTTTGCTGACCGTCGGGCCGCTGCTCCTGCGACTCGCAGGGCCCGGTTACAGTGATGCGGGGACACCGCTGATGCGGTTGGCTGCGATCGCGATTCCCTGCGCCGTGGCCGGACTGGCGTTCACCGCGATCTGCCGGGTGCGGCGCAGACTGCTTCCCGCACTGCTGGTCCAGTCGCTCAATGCCGTCGTGATGCTCACCCTCTGTGCGCTGTGGATCTCCCGGGACGGACTGGCCGGCGCGGGATGGGCCATGATCGTGGCCGAGGCGATCACCACCGTGCTGGTGGCCATTCCCGTGGCCCGCGCCCTGCTCGATCGGCCACCGCGGCGATATCCAGAGTGACTCACTCGCCGATCTGTATCGCACCGGGGGTGGGGCTGAAGTAGCCCTCGGCGGCCGAGGCGAACTCTGCGCTCGGCCGGTACACACTGACCCAGTCCACCTCGAGATCCGCGCTCTGCGGCCTCGGTTCGTCATCGCCGCACGGCGTCATACCCCAGTCCAGGCGCCGCTCGCAGGCACCTGCCTCGACTTGCATGCCGAGCCACATGGGCGTGTTCGGAACCATGTCGGCCGAACGCACCTCGGCCCACACCTGGCCGTCGAGCAGGTAGCGGATCAGGCCCGGCAGCCACTCGACCCCGACCGTGTGCCAGTCGATGAAGCGACCCGCGATGTCGGCGTTGGCCTTTCGGTTCTGGCCCGCGCTCTGCCAGTGCACGAACGCCGACATCTCGTCGCGCATCGCCGACACCGATTCGGCGAAGTCGATCTCCGGCGGCCACTGCTCGTTCTGCGGCCACAGTAGTAGGTGGTAGGACAGGTCGGCGCTGGGATCGGCGCGCATGCGCACCTCCCACCGCCCATAGGTCTGGGTCACCGGATAATTGGAGACACCGCCGGTCACCCATCCGGTGGGTGTCCGTTGGCCGGCGAGCCGAAGCGTGCCGTCGGCCAGCGTGACCATCGACTCGTCCCATGTCCCCACGGGATTGCCGCCCGGGCTGCCCGCATAGGTACCCCACTGTTCGCCGAGCGAACACCGATCGAAGTCGTCGACGAAGACCTGTTCCCACGCAGGTCCCGCCGCCGATGGTGCCGGTGCCGTTGCATTCACCGCATCGGGCTGCGGACAGGCTGCGCCACCGGTGGTCGCTGCTTCATCGGCGGACCCCGATGCCGCGGTGCAGGCGGACACCATGGCGACGAGCGGGACCAGTGCGGTACTGAGCAGGCGACGTGACGCGCCCACCCTCACCGCGCCGACCCTCACCGCGCCCACCCTCACAGGGCCCACCCTCACAGGGCCTCGGCCAACCGCATGAGCGTGACGTAGGCGGTGGCCACCGTGCAGATGGCCAGCACCGCGGTCAAGCGGTGCGCCGACGCCTGCCGCCCGATCGTTCCGGTCGAGGCGACGGTCAACTCGCGCAGCAGGTCCCCGCACAACAGGAGCAGTCCGCAGGTGATGAAGAACACGATCGAGACGTTCATGGCAGATCCCGTCGATAGTTGGGCCCGAGTACTCCGGAGTAGTCGATCGACGGTTCGGTGACGCGCCGCAGAATCGTCACCGAGTCGGTGTCGACGTCGGTGACATAGGTGCCGGACGCCAGGATCGCGTCGATCTCATCGTGTACCTCGGCCAGTGGCACGCCGTACTGCAAGGCGATCATCTGCAGTCCCTGATTGGGAATGTAGAGGTAGTCGGGACCGTGTTCGTCGGCGCACCTCGCCAGATCGTCGAGACAGTCGTAGCTGTCGACGGTGAACAACTGTGGGCCGGCCGGGTCGAGTGTGCGGCGCACCCCGACGCTCTGCGGTGCGTAGCCGAAACTCAACACCCGCGCATCGGGTGGCGCGGCGGCGATGAACGCGTCTGTCACGGCCACCTCGTCGCGGGTGGTGGCCTCGAAAGCGGTGTTGAGTCCGCGATTGGTCGTCTCCAGCACACCCAGCAGGGTCACGAGGACCATCGCGCCGACCACGACTGCGGGTGCAAACATCCGGCGCAGCCGGGGCGCGAGGAGGGCCAGCGCGAGTGCGGCGAACGGGGCCACGGTGGGGGAGGCGAGCAGGAAGGCACGCAGGATCATCTCGCCGCCGTAGCTCTGCAGGAAGACGAGGACGAACGGCGACGCGCACACCATGCCGCCCACCGCCCAGGACCGTCTGCCACGCCACAGACTCCACCCCACCAGCCCCAGCAGCACGAAACCGCCGGAGGCCGCCATCCGCAGGTACTGCATCCGCTGGTAGGTGGGATCTCCGTTGAGGCGATCACCGACGCCCGCGTTCACCGATTGCCCGACCTGACCGATCTCGCTGACCACCGATGGCAGATGCCCGAACCAGTAGTCCGTCGCGCCGTAGGTGAACCACGCCGCGAAGATGAGACCCGCTGCCAGCCAGAGTGTTCGGTACCGGGTGGCCCCGGTGAGCGCGAAGGCGGCGAGTGCCAGCACGGTCAGCATCGGTGTGATCTGGTGGGTCACGGTGTTCGCCGTGATGATCACCAGCACGACGGCGCCCACGGCGAGTGTGCGTCCGGGACCGAAGCCGGGGACGCGGCCGGGGGTGCGGGAGATCGCCTGTCGGATGCGTTGTCCGCGCGTGTCACCGGTCAGCGGTGGCAGTGGGGCGCGGCGTAGCTGCCAGAACAGTGTCGCGATGATCGCGGTGTAGCCGATCATCGCCATCGCCTGCGGGGCGAAGTAGTCCTGCTGGTACCAGTTGGTGGCGTGGTACAGGAACACCGCCAGCCACGCGAGGCGTGCGCGACCGGTGATCGCGATGGCGATGGCATAGAGCCCGAACGACAACACGATCCCGGAGACCAGAGACGCCCACATCATCAACGCGGTCACGTCGGACAATCCGGTGAGGTCCTGGATTCCGGCGCTCAGCGCAAAGAACCCGGCCCAACTGAACCGCGCGTCGATCTGGCTGGGCAGGTGATGCGACTCGGCGAGGATCGAGATGAATCCACGGTGCACGAAGGACGTCGGGATCGAGGTCTGGCCGGTGGCCAGTCCCACCAGCATGGTGTTGAAGAGGATGATCACGGTGGTGAGCGCGCCGAGCACGACCGTGTCGAGACGCCGGGCTCGCAACGCCGACACGAGGACGCCGGCGGCGATGGCTATGCCGACGATGTACCAGGGGCCCACCAGGGCGATGACGCCGTAGTGGCCGGCGTCGAGGACATCGATGCTGCGCGCCGCGGCGACGAACATCACCACCGCGACGGCGAGTGCGAGCAGTTCGCATCCTCGTCGGCCCGTCCACCGGTGACGGGCGAACCCGATCGGACCGCTCGAGGTACGCGCCGGGACCGTACGGAAGGCGACGGCGCACGCCACAAGGCCCAGGATCACGACGATGCTCTGGGTGCGCAGCGGGTTCCACGCCTCGGCGACGATGCTCACCTGTGCGGCGAGCGCATTGATCGACACGGACACCGACACAGCCAAGACCGTGCTCAAGGCCCGCCCCGGGATCCGCAGCGCGATCACCACGGGAATACCCGGCAGGAACATCACCCCGGCGACGACAAGCACCACCCGGACTGCCGTGGGCGGCGCGGTATCGGGCATGACCGACTGCCACAGCGTGATCAGCAGCAGCGAGAGACCCAGCAGAGCAGCGGAATACAACCCCACGCGCGGAGACCACCCGTAGGCGGTCGACTCG
The DNA here is from genome assembly GCF_044543825.1 of Gordonia sp. NPDC062954. Taxonomy (NCBI): domain Bacteria; kingdom Bacillati; phylum Actinomycetota; class Actinomycetes; order Mycobacteriales; family Gordoniaceae; genus Gordonia; species Gordonia sp. NPDC062954. The sequence continues at coordinate 103,189 of NZ_JBITWL010000015.1, forward strand.
GCGTTCGTATGCGTACCGACCGGCTCGGCGACGGTGGTGGTCACGACTGCCGCCTCCTCGGGCCGGCCACGGTGCGTCGACGCAGCTGCAGATGCGTACGCACGAACAGCCATGGACCGGTGAGGTATCCGAGCTGTTCGAGAGCGCGCAGGTGCCGAGGCCAGGCGTCCGGGAAGATCTCGTTGCGCGTCGACCCCGGTGCGAACAACAACCACAGCCCCAGCGGTAGGCACCGAAGCACGCCGAGCGCATGACGCGAGCCGAGTACCTTGGCCAACGACGCGGCCATGCCGGTGCCGTAGCCGTAGCACTGGGCACGCAAATCCGCCATCGTGTCGCGATGATGATGACGCACGATCATCTCCGGGCGATAGCAGACTGTCCATCCGGCGAGGATCGCCGAGCGAAAGCCATCGAGATCCTCACCCCCACGCGAGGGCGTCCCGGTTCCCAGTCGTTCGTCGAACCCACCGATGCGTGACAGCGCTTCCGCGGTGAACGCCATGTTGTTGCCGGAGCCGAATTGCCCCGCCACGTAAGGGAAGAAGACCCCGGTGGGCCCCTGTTCGCCGAGCACCCGGTGGGCGGGCTGCGGCGCCATCGACCAGACGGTGGCGGTGGGGCCCTTGTCGAACATTCCGGTGGCCTCGAACCATCCCTGGATCTCGGTCGTCTGTTCGGTGCTGAACACGCGACCACTGACCGCGCCCAGGCTGCCGGTGGAGTCGGCGGCGAAGGTGTCGAGAATCCGTGTCACCCAGTCGGGATCGGGGATCGCGTCGTCGTCGGTGAAGGCGATGATGCGCCCGGACGCCGCCGCGATGCCGGCGTTGCGGGCGGCGGACACACCAGCGCGGGGCTGGTCGACGACGCGTAACCGACCGTCGGTGATCGCGCTGACCAGCGCGCGGGCGTCACCCCGCGCGGGACGATTGTCCACCACGATCACCTCGATGTTCGGGCTCTCCTGTGCCAGCAGCGCGTGCACCGTGAGCGGCAACAGGTCTCGGCCGACCGACGGGATCACGATCGACACCAGATCGTCGGCGGTCACCGGGGTGTGTGACCTTCCGGGAACCGAGGGCCGGGCAGCCGACGGGGCGCCGCGAAGCGATCCGATCAGTGTGCCGATCGCGGTCACGGCCACGCCGAGGACCATAACGGCCAGGCGCGCTGCGGCGCTGCGGTCACCGTGGAAGAACCGGGCGGTGTATCGGGCGACTGCGGTGGTCACCGTCGCCGCCACGAACCTGATCTCGGCGGACAGCGCCTGCGATGGTCCGGCGATGCGACTCAGCAGCGCCTTCGACTGGCCTTCGTGACGACAGCGGGACAGGAAGTAGCGTAGGTCGGCACGCTGCGCAGGCACGTGATGGTCGACCGCGAAAGCGACCCGTCGCAGTATCCGGCCGTCGGGGTAGGCCCGGCGCAACTCGATTCCCATCAGCGTCTCCTCGCAGCCGGCCGGGATCGTGCCGACTCGCCCCAGTTCGGTGGCGAAGCCCCCGATCGTCTCGAGTGCGGCACGTCGAACCGCCATCGCGGCACCGATCGGGTTACGGATCTCGCCGCCGTCGGCCGCGATTCCGCGATAGTCGCATCCGATCACCCAGCCGAACTCACGGGGAAACCACCTCGGGGCCCGACCGTCCCACGCGGGGTGGACGCCACCGCCGATCGCCACGGTCGCGGCATCGGTGAACGCGATCCGTACCTCGTCGAGCCCGCCCGGTCGGACGATCGCGTCGTCGTCGAGGAAGACGAGCACGTCCTCGGTGGCGTTGGCCAGTCCGGTGTTGCGCGCGCCGGACAAACCAGTCTCACCTGCGTTGTCCACCACGACGATCTGATCGGTCGCAACGCCTACCGGCCGCTGTTCGTCGACGTGGTCGAGGAATCGCCGGCGCAGAGCCGCATTGTGGTCGACCACGATGAGCAGCCGATCGGTCGGCGCGAGCTGTCGCGCCACCGCGTCAATGCCGCGAGTGGCCACCGACCACCGGTCGGTCGTGTAGCAGCAGATCACCGCGCAGATCGAGACCGGGCCGGATCGAGCGGGACTGTGTACACCGGTGGCAGAACTGGTCACCGACCGTCTCCTCTGAACGTCCAACGAAACCTTGGTCACCTTGAGAAACCTCAATTAGGCAAGGCAAGGCTAACCTAGAGTAGGCGATGGTCGGGCAGCAGCTCAATCGGGGACGTCGCCGGACGGTGGTGGCCGGTCCAGACACCCTCGGGCGACGTCGGCTCGCACGGACATGTCGAGACCGGCGAACACTCGCGCCATGGCGGCCAGGGTCCCGGACAGGTCGCCACGGTCGCTGAGATAGCTGCGTTGGGCGGTCAACGGCATGGCGAAGAAGGCGTCGAAGAAGCCGATGGTCTCCTCGGCGTCGAGTCGGAGCAGCACGGCGAGCCCCCGCAAGCGGAGGCGGTACACCGCCCGTGCGCTCCGAGGCCACAGGGTCGACGCCGGGTCGCGGCCGGCGGAGATCGCCCCGACCAGCCGATCGGCCTCGCACAGTGCCGACGCGACGCTGTATCCGGTGGTGGGATGCAGGAGGCCACCGGCGGCTCCGTGGCGCAACGGCCGGGGTCGCCAGGGTCGTCCGGACGTCGCCGTCAACGGAAACGACACCCGCTCGGTTCGTCGGACGCCGGTTGGGGTGCCCCGGAGACGACTGCGCAGACGATGCTCGAGCACGTCGAGCGACAGTGCGGGCCGACCGGCCAGGCACGTCTCCTCGAGGAGAAACTCGTCATCACCGAGCGGGATGGCGTACAGGAATGACGGCAGGGCACCCGGATCACGCTCGGTGGCACGCCAATCCATCAGAACGGCGTCGGCGCTGTCGAGATGGCGGCGCGCGGTGGCCGCGTCGACGACGATGCCGAAAGCCGTCTGGCGCGGCGCGTGGCGCGCCGACGATCCGCGACAGTCGACCACCACGTCGGCAGTGACAGTTGTTCCGTCGGTGAGGCGGATGCGCCCACCATCGACGTCTGCGACGCGTCCGCCGACCACCCGCGCGTCGTCGAGCGTGAGCTTGCGCTGCAGCGCGGCGGTGTGGAACACGCTGTATCCGCGAGCGAGTTCGGTTGCGGTGTGGCCGATCACTCCGACAGCACTCACCTGGGCGGCGATCGTGGACGGGTCCAGCCAGGCCGGGAGTTCGTCGCTCCAGCAGGCATAGGTCGCCAACCACGGCCGGCTCGGGTGGGCCTCCACCACCGTGACGTCGAGGCCGGCCACGAGGAGTCGATGGGCGAGGCCGCGGCCCGAGGGTCCTGCACCGAGGACTGCGACGTGCGTTGTCACATCCTCACGCGCCGCCGGTGGCCATCATGCCGCCGTCCACGCGAATGGTCTCTCCGGTGATCCAGGCCGATGCGTCGCCTGCGAGAAATGCGGCCGCGCGGGCCACGTCCACGGGTTCGCCGATACGGGCCATCGGGTAGCCGGCGGCGATGCGCGCCTCGTTGTCACCGGCGATCAGTCCGGAAGCGAAGGTCGTCCGCACCACCGATGGGGCGATCGCGTTCACCCGGATCCCGGGCCCCAGTTCCCACGCGAGTTCTTCGGTCAACCGGATCAACGCCGCCTTCGACGCCCCGTAGGCGGCGATCGCGCCGGTCGACCGCAGTCCGGCCACCGAGGAGATGTTGACGATGGACCCGCCGTGCTCGCGCATCCCGGCGCGATAGGCCTCCTGGATGAATCCGAGGGTGCCGGCGACGTTGACATCGAAGATCTTGCGGACGGCGCTGAGATCGGCGTCCATCAGGGGGCCCATGATCGGGTTGATGCCGGTGTTGTTCACCAGAATGTCCACACCACCGAGTTCGACTGCAGCGGCGATCGCCTCGGCGCGGTGAGATTCGTCACCGGCATTGCCGGGGGACGTGACGATGGTGGCACCGGCCACGGCGGCCCGGATATCCTCGGCGGCGGCGGCCAACGGATCCGGTTTGCGTGCGGTGATCACCACCGAAGCTCCGCATCGTGCCAGTTCGGTGGCGATGGCCAGCCCGATACCACGGCTGGCGCCGGTCACCACGGCGCACTTTCCGGTCAGGTCGCCAGGGGCGTTGATCATGGTCGAGGTGCGTTGCGGTTCACTCACGCACTCACCGTATCGGGCCGATCGATCGTTCGGGCAGAGTCGGCCGGATAGGTCTGAGCCGCTGCGCAGGTAGACTGGTTCGCCGTGATCACCGCGACTGACCTGGAAGTTCGAGCGGGCGCGCGGACACTGTTGGCGGCGCCCGGCGATGCGCTGCGCATTCAGCCCGGCGACCGTATCGGTCTCGTCGGCCGAAACGGGGCCGGCAAGACGACCACCCTGCGCATCCTGGCCGGTGAGACCGAGCCGTATGCGGGCAGCGTGCTGCGCAGCGGCGACCTCGGATATCTCCCGCAGGACCCCAAGGAGGGCGATCTCGACGTCCTCGCCAAGGACCGGGTGCTCTCGGCCCGCGGACTCGACGCCATCCTGCGTCAGATGGAGAAGCAGCAAGCGCTGATGGCCGAGGCGGCCGATGACCGCGTGCGTGACAAGGCGGTGCATAAGTACGGGCAGCTCGAGGAGCGGTTCGCCGCCCTGGGCGGTTACGTGGCCGAATCGGATGCGGCCCGGATCTGCCACAGCCTCGGTTTGCCGGACCGGGTTCTGGGTCAGCCGCTCGGCACGCTCTCCGGAGGTCAGCGACGTCGTATCGAGCTGGCGCGCATCCTGTTCGCCGCCTCCGATGACGCCGGCAAGTCTGACACCACCCTGTTGCTGGATGAGCCGACCAACCACCTCGACGCCGATTCGATCGCCTGGTTACGGGGCTTCCTGCAGAACCACGAGGGCGGCCTTGTCGTGATCAGCCACGACGTGGAGCTGTTGGCCGACGTCGTGAACCGAGTGTGGTTCCTCGACGCCGTCCGCGGTGAGGCAGACGTCTACAACATGGGCTGGAAACGCTACCTCGACGCGCGTGCCACCGACGAACAACGACGCAAGCGCGAACGTGCCAACGCGGAGAAGAAGGCCGGCGCGTTGCGCGCGCAGGCGGCCAAACTCGGCGCCAAGGCGACCAAGGCCACCGCCGCACAGAACATGCTCAAACGCGCCGATCGCATGCTCGACTCGCTCGACGAGGAACGCGTGTCCGACCGCACCGCACGCATCCGGTTCCCGGAACCGGCCACCTGCGGCAAGACTCCGCTCATGGCCAGCGGTTTGACGAAAACCTATGGGTCGCTCGAGATCTTCACCGGCGTCGACCTGGCGATCGACAAGGGCAGCCGGGTGGTTGTGCTCGGCCTCAACGGTGCGGGCAAGACCACCCTGCTCAAGCTCCTGGCGGGGGTCGAGAAATCTGACATCGGCTCGATCGAACCCGGCTACGGGCTCAAGATCGGCTACTTCGCGCAGGAGCACGACACTCTTGACGACATGGCGACGGTCTGGGAGAACATCCGCCATGCCGCACCGGACGCGGGCGAGCAGGATCTTCGAGGTCTACTGGGCGCCTTCATGTTCAGCGGCGCGCAACTCGACCAGCCGGCCGGCACGCTGTCCGGCGGCGAGAAGACACGACTGACCCTGGCCGGGTTGGTCTCCTCGTCGGCGAATGTCCTGTTACTCGACGAACCGACCAACAACCTCGATCCGATCTCCCGTGAACAGGTGCTCGATGCGCTGCGCAGCTACACCGGTGCGGTGGTGCTGGTGACCCACGACCCCGGCGCCGCGGCCGCACTGGACCCGCAGCGCGTGATCCTGTTGCCGGACGGCACCGAGGACCACTGGTCCGACGAATACCAGGAGCTCATCGAACTCGCCTGACCCACGCGATCTCGTAGTACGAACCGGCGGTTCCCGCACGGTTCGTACTACCAGATCAGCTGTCCGTCAGTGCACCTTCTCGGGCCAATATTGCTTGCGCAGTTCACCTTTCACCAGTTTGCCGGTGGGTGTGCGCGGCAGGTCGTCGACGAAGTCCACCGAACGAGGCGCCTTGTACGCCGCGATCGACTCCTTGGTGTAGTCGAGCAGTTCATCGGCGAGCTCCGGCGATGGCGCGTAGCCCGGTGCGGGTTGGACACAGGCCTTCGCGACTTCGCCGAGCTCCTCGTCGGGGACCCCGATCACTCCGACGTCGAACACGGCGGGGTGATTGACCAGAACGTTCTCCGCTTCCTGCGGATAGATGTTGACCCCGCCGGAGATGATCATGAACGCCTTGCGGTCGGTGAGGTACAGGTAGCCCTCGTCGTCGACGTATCCCATGTCGCCAGTGTTCGCCCAGTTCGCGTGCTCGGGATGTTGTGCGCTGCGGGTCTTCTCCGGGTCGTTGTGGTATTCGAAGGCGGGTTCGTCGCGTTCGAAGTAGACGAGGCCGACCTCGCCGGTGGGTAGGTCGTTGCCGGCCTCGTCGCAGATGTGCACCACACCCAGCAGCGGCTTGCCGACCGAGCCGGGATGATCAAGCGCCTCCTGCGGTCCGATGAAGGTGGCGCCGGCGGCCTCGGTGGAGGCGTAATACTCGTGGATGACCGGACCCCACCACTCGATCATCGCGCGCTTGACCTCGACCGGGCACGGGGCGGCAGCGTGGATGGCGAGCTTGATGCTGCTCACGTCGTACTTCTCGCGGACATCCGCCGGCAGCTTGAGCATCCGGATGAACATCGTCGGTACCCATTGACTGTGCGTGATCCGGAACTTCTCGATGGCGCTCAGGGCGGTCTCGGGGTCGAACCGGTCGAGGAACACGACCGTCCCGCCGACCGAGTTCGTCATTCCGCAGTAGCGCAGTGGCGCAGCGTGATACAGCGGTGCAGGGGAGAGGTAGACGGCGTTGTCGTCGTAGCCGTACATCGGGGCGAAGATCGCCGTGTAGGTATCGGGGATCTCGTCGACCTGTCCTTGGGGCAACGGAGTCTGAATTCCCTTGGGACGGCCTGTGGTCCCGGACGAGTACAGCATGTCGGTGCCGCGGGGCTGATCGGTGCGCGGGGCATCGGAAGCGGCGGTGAGCGCGGCATCATACGATTCGAATCCGGCGATCTCGCCGCCCCAGGCGAGACGATGACCGGGCTCGGCCAGGGCTGGGATCTGGTCGCTCTCGGCGACCGTATCGGCCACTGACGCGCCGGCGAAAACCACCTTGGCGTTGCAGTCGCCGAGGATGTAGTTCGTCTCCCCGGCGGTCAGGTGGTGGTTGATCGCGGTCACATACAGGCCACTACGCAGCGCCGCCCAATAGACCTCGAACATGTGCAGGTCGTTTTGCGAGATCATCGCGACGGTGTCGCCAGGCCGTAGGCCGAGCGATTCCAGGTGATTGGCGAGGCGCGTGGAGTTGTCGTCGAGTTGGCGATAGGTGAGTTGTTCGCCGGTGGAGGCGCGAATGACGGCGGGCTTGTCCGGGGTGGAAGCGGCGAAGACTCCGGGGAACACGTGGTACTCCTCTGACGAAGGGACGACTCTGCACATCTGTGTCGACTGTTACCGAACGATCGATCGGGGTGTCGTGCATCACAGTACCCCACCCGATCGAACCTCGATTGTCAGAGGGTGGCGACGAACCTGTCCATCGTGCGTTCGGCCAGGGCCAGAATGGTCAGCGACGGGTTGACCAGACCCACGGCGCCCGGCGCGAAGGATCCGTCCACGACATAGAGGTTGTCATAGCCGATCACCGATCCGTCTGACCGTGCGGCACGGTCGATCACGACCCCACCGAGGCCGTGATAGGTGCTTCCCGAGCCGAACCCGGATGCGCGGCTGTACACCGGGATGCCATTGCGCGGGTGTCCGTGTCGCGTCTCGGTCATGCGATGGAAATGCCCGGCGAACGCGGACGCGCGTCGGTCGAGGACGCTGGTCCCCTCGGCGAAGGGATACGTCAGACGTGTCTGGCCGGTCGCGTGGTCGAAATCGATGCTCCCGCGCTCATCGGTGTGGACCTGGATCAGGTGGGTGGTCGCGACCCCGCCCAGCGGCGACGGGAAGGGACTGGCCTGATAGACGATTGCGGCCGGTCCGCCCGAGAGCTGATCGTCGCGAATTCGCCCGTAACCGGGCCCGCCCTGGATGGGCCCGTAGGGGTCACGCAAGGCGGTGCGCAGGATCACGAAGTCTCCGTTGGCGCCGAAGCCGTCGCCGATGTGTGGGGACAGACGCGGCAGGTGTCCGAGCGCACGTGCCCGCACGAGCAGCGATGTCGTGTGGAATGAGCCGGCCGCCATGAACAGATAGTCGGACTCCATCGTCACGATCCGCAGCGTGGTGCGGCGCTCGTCGATGAGTCGGGCCCGCACGACGAAGCCGGGCCGCCGACTGCGAGGTCGGATCTCGAAGACCTCGTGCATGGGTTTGATGGTGACGTGCCCGGTCGCCTCGGCGGCGGGCAGATAGTTGTGATCCACGGATGTCTTCGCGCCGCTGTTGACGCCATAGGACAGATCGCCGTTGCTGATCCCGGGCGGGGCCGTTCCGGCGAGTTCCCTGCGGACGATGTCCCAGTTCACCGAATAGTCGATGAAGCTCGGCGCCACGCCATATCGGGCAACCGTCCGGATCCAGGATCGAGCACCCACGTAATTCGGATGAGCCAGGATGTCCGGAGGTAGCGGCGCGGCCCGAATCATCTGCCGCGCCCGCGGATAGTACGTCCGTGCCAGTTCGTCGTAGTCCGTGCCACCGGGAAAGACCATGTCGAAATCGGGCTTGTCGGGCTGCGCCGCGAACGCGCCGAACACCAGCGAACCGCCGCCGACACCGGCACCGTACACCGCCTCGATCCCGTTGCCCTGGATCTTCTCAAGCACACCGGGATACGGCTCGACGGGTATCTGCAGGAGGCCGGAGATCCCGGCGGTCGGGCTGAACCACGCGGCCCGCTTGTCCGGACTGGTGAAGGTGGCGAAAGTGTTGCCGTCTGCGCGAATCGGCCAGCGCCTGCCGCGTTCGAGGACGGTTGTGCGGATGCCGGCACGGCCGAGTCGCAATGCGGCGACCGCACCGCCGAAGCCGCTGCCGATCACGATGGCCGAGGCCGGCTGGGCAGCCGAGGTGCGGGATGTGACGGCAGCGAGGGCACCGAGCGCGCCGAAACCCGCAGAGCCCCGAATCAGCGCTCTGCGTGTGATCGGTGTGCGCCCGGCCGCCGCACGGTCCACCCGGGCAATTCTACGGGCCGGGCCGGACCTTCGACGCCGAAATCGCGCGCTCGCCTCCGGGCCCGGAGCGTCAGCGTTTCGTGCGCACCGATTCCTCGACGAGGTCGAGCACAGCGTGCAGATCGTCGGTCGGCTGCCCGGTGGCCAGTCTGGTGATCAGACCGTCGAGAACGAGGTCGAGATACTTCACCAGGACGTCGGTGTCGACATCATCGCGGAGTCTGCCTGCTTGTCGTCCCCGTTCGAGACGCCGCAGCGTCGCGGCCTCCACGTCACCCGAGAACGCAAGCCAGGTGGAACGAAACGACGAGTCGGTGCGCAGTTTACGGGCGATCTCCAGTCGCGTGCCGAGCCAGTCGAAATCCTGCGGACGCGCGAGCATGTCGCGCATGACCTGTACCAGACCCTGTTCGGCCGCGACATCGGCCATCCGCTCGGCGTCCTCCTGGGCAAGGGCGAGGAACAGCGCTTCCTTGTCGCGGAAATGGTGGAAGATCGCGCCCCGGGACAGCCCGGTGGACTCTTCGATGCGTTTGACGGTCGCGCCGTCATAACCGTATTCGGCGAAGCAGTGCCGCGGGGGGGGGGGGGGGGGGGGGGGGGGCGCGGGCCCCCCCCCCCCCCACGCACAAAGGGCCCGAGTAGCGGCCGGGTGGGGTGTGGGCT